>NZ_CAXAPN010000005.1:0-222826 GCF_963971015.1 Pseudomonas sp. RA_15y_Pfl2_54 | reverse complement strand
GCGGCGCCGCCGCTCCTGACCCAAAAGCTCCCCACTCTTGTCGTTGCTATTAGTCATAAACATAACCGTTTGCCTATCCCTTATCGTAAGGGGGAAACGGTGTCCTGTCTTTCATGGGGCTCGTCCAGTGCCCGCGATCGAAGACAAAGGTGACCATCGCGGGCAATCAGTACTTCAATACTGCGTCAGATCCGCCAACGGATGTCGGCCCTCCCAAACCTTGTGAAAGTGCGCCTCGACCACTGCATCCGGCACGTGATTGACGTCCGGCCAATGCCAGTGCGGCTTCTGATCCTTGTCGATCAACCGTGCGCGGACCCCTTCACTGAACTCAGGATGCCGGCAGCAATTGAGGCTCAGGGTGTATTCCATCTGAAAGACTTCGGCGAGTGACATATAACGGGCGCGGATGATCTGTTCCCAGACCAGATGAGCGGTCACCGGCGAGCCTTCGCTCAGGGTCTTGGCAGCGCGGGCGAGTAACGGGTCGCTGCTGTCACGTTGCAGGCTGATGGCTTTCCACGCACAGGTGACGTCGCTGACGTCGAGCAGATCGTCGATTTGCTGACGACGCGGCAACCACTGCGCCTCTGGCAATTGGCCAACGGCTTCCTGCTGCAACGCTTTGAGCAGGCTGTTGAGTTGCATGTCGGTCTGTTCCTGCCAGTTCAATTGCAGCAGGCCTTCGATCAGTTCCGGTTGTTGTTCGTCGAGCATAAAACGGTCGGCCAAGCCCAGATCAATCGCATCGCGCCCGTTCAGGTGCGCGCCGGTCAGGCCGAGAAACAAGCCGAGCTTGCCCGGCAGCCTTGAGAGAAACCAACTGGCACCCACATCCGGATACAGACCAATGGTGATTTCCGGCATCGCCAAGCGGCTGCTCGGGGTGACGATCCGCGTGCTGGCGCCTTGCAACAAGCCCATGCCGCCGCCCAGCACGTAGCCGTGGCCCCAGCAGATCAGCGGTTTTGGATAAGTGTGCAGGCTGTAATCCAGGCGATATTCCGCGCTGAAGAACTGCGCGGCCAGCGGCGGCACTTCGCCGGGATGGGCGCGACAGGCTTCCACCAGGCTGCGCACTTCGCCGCCGGCGCAGAAGGCCTTGGCGCCGTTGCCGCGCAGCAGTACGCAGACGATTTGCGGATCCTTGGCCCAAACGTTCAGTTTGTCGCTCAAGGCGTTGATCATTGGCAGGGACAACGCGTTCAGCGATTTTTCAGCATCCAGGCTGGCGATACCGATGCGGGCGCCGTCGGTGCCGGTGAGTTCTTCGAAGTGCAGATTCATCGTGACCTCGATCGGGAATTGGAGCGTTCAGTATGATCGCTGTGGGGGAAAGTGCCGGATCTGCGTCAGATCAATTGACAAGCGTGGTCGGCTTTCCTAGGGTTCGCCCCATTGTTTTTGCCGGGTATGACCATGACTGCTGACGACCGTATCAAACTCGAACCGAGCTGGAAGGAGGCACTGCGTGCCGAATTCGACCAGCCTTACATGGCAGAGTTGCGTAACTTCCTGCAGCAGGAGCGGGCGGCCGGCAAGGAAATCTATCCGCCGGGGCCGCTGATTTTCAACGCGCTGAATTCGACGCCGCTGGATAAAGTCAAAGTGGTGATCCTCGGCCAGGACCCGTATCACGGCCCGGGCCAGGCCCATGGCCTGTGCTTCTCGGTGCAACCGGGTGTGCCGGCACCGCCGTCGCTGGTCAACATCTATAAAGAGTTGAAGCGCGACCTGAACATCGACATCCCCACCCATGGCTACTTGCAGAGCTGGGCCGATCAAGGCGTGTTGATGCTTAACACCACCATGACGGTGGAGCGTGCCACCGCCAACGCGCACAAGGACAAGGGCTGGCAGTTTTTCACTGATCGAATCATTGAGCTGGTCAGCGAGCAGCAGCCGCACCTAGTGTTCATGCTGTGGGGCGCCCATGCGCAGAGCAAGCAAAAGCTGATTGATGCGACCAAGCATCTGGTGCTGACGTCAGTGCATCCGTCACCGTTGTCGGCGTATCGTGGCTTTTTGGGTTGCGGGCACTTCAGTCGCACCAACAAGTTTCTGGAGCAGAACGGCGAGACGCCGATTGAGTGGCGGTTGCCGCCGGTTTGATGGGGCAACCCGGTCTTTCTGAATTATTCGGAATTGCGATTCCAGTATTTGAACAACGGCTCAGCCAGAAACAGCACAAACAACAACCGCATCACCTGCATCGCCGTCACCAGCGGCACCGACAGTTGCAGGGTCTGCGCCGTCAGACTCATTTCAGCGATACCGCCAGGCATCATGCCCAGGGTCAGCGAGCGTAGATCCAGATGGGTCAGTGTGCTCAAGCCCAGCGCCGCCAATGTGGCGATCAACATGGTCAACACCGTGCCGATCAACGTGCGGCCCATGAACGATGGCGCCCGCCGGAAGAATTGCCGGTTGAAGTGGCAGCCCAAACCGCTGCCGATCAGCCACTGGCCAATCTGACTGCCGCCATCGGGCAGACCGATGTGCAAGTCCCAGCCAATGCTGATCGACGCGCTCACCAGCAATGGCCCGAACAGCCAGGGATTGGGTTGACGCAGTCGCTCCCAGACCCAGGCGAGCAGGGCTCCCGCCGGAAACAGAAGCGCCAGCCAGCGCCAGTCGACGCTGCCTGCGTGAGAAACAGGCGTGCCATCGCCGAGCAAATACTTGAACGCCGCCGGCACACACAACACCACCACCAACACCCGCAAACTCTGCCCCGCCGCGACATGGCTGAGCATCGCGCCGTTGCGCGCGCCGAGGTTGACCATCTCACCCGAGCCGCCGGGCATGCTGGAAAAAAACGCGGTAGCTCGATCTTCGCCGGTACGGCGCATCAACCACACACCGACCACCGCCGACACACTGGTGACCAGCGCCCCGAAGAAGATCAAACCGAAATGACTCAGCACCTGTTCCATCACCACCGGGGTGAAGTGCAGGCCGATGCCGATTCCCACAATCCACTGGCCGCATTTACGCCCGCCAGGGATTTCGCTCAATTGCCAAGGAGTGAAGCAGCGCACGAGGATGATCGCCAGCAACGAGCCGACCATCCACGGCAGTGGCCAGCCGATCTGGCTGGCGATATAACCGCCAAGCAGACCGACCAGCGGCGTTCCCCACCCGGTCTTGAGCGACCGATCAGACACCGGCAATGGCGCGACGGGCAGCGGAACGTTTGCGCCAGATACGGATGATCGGCATCAAGAGCATGATCCCCGTCAACACCCAGCAACCGAGGGTGATCGGGCTCGACCAGAGGATTTCCAGTGCACCGTTGGAGATCGACAGGGCGCGGCGCAGGTTCTGCTCCATCAGTTCGCCGAGGATGAAGCCCAGCAGCAGCGGCGACAACGGGAAGTCCAGCTTGCGCAGGATGTAACCGAAGATACCAATGCCGATCATCAGGAACAGATCGAACGTGGTGGCATGCACCGCGTAAACGCCGATCCCGGTGATGATGGCGATGACCGGCACCAGTGCCCAGTTCGGCACGGCGAGGATGCGGGTGAACACGCGGATCATCGGGATGTTGAGAACCACCAGCATGACGTTGGCGATGAACAACGAGGCGATCAGACCCCAGACGATGTCCGGTTGTTGCTGGAATAGCAGTGGGCCCGGCGTGATGTTGTACAGCGATAGCGCACCGATCATCACCGCGGTGGTACCTGAACCTGGAACACCGAGGGTCAGCATCGGCACCAAGGCACCGCAAGCCGCGCCACCGATGGCGGTTTCCGGGGCTGCGAGGCCACGGGCATCGCCCTCACCAAATTTGCCTGTGGCGCCGGCAAGACGCTTCTCGGTCATGTAGGCCACGGCGCTGGCAAGCGTCGCACCGGCCCCCGGCAACACGCCCATGATGAAACCCAGCACGCCGCAACGCAGGTTCACCGTGAACACCGACGCCGCTTCCTTGAAGTTGAACATCATGCGCCCGGTGGCTTTTACCGCTTCCTGGCCGTGGTGGGTTTTTTCCAGCAGCAGGAGGATTTCGCTGATGGAGAACAGGCCCAGCACCAGCACGACGAACTGAATGCCGTCAGTCAGGTGAATGTTGTCACCGGTGAAGCGATACACGCCGCTGTTGGCGTCGATGCCGACGGTCGACAGGAACAGACCGATCAGCGCCGCAATAAAGGTTTTCAGCGGTCGATCACCGGCCATGCCGCCGAGACAGACAATCGCGAAGACCATCAACACGAAGTATTCCGCCGGACCAAAGGCAATCGCCCATTTCGCCAGCAGCGGGGCGAACAGCACCATGCCGCAAGTGGCGATGAGCGCGCCGATGAACGAACTCCACGCCGACAGCGACAACGCCACGCCAGCCAGACCCTTGCGGGCCATCGGGTAGCCGTCGAGGGTGGTCATTACGGTGGAGGCTTCGCCAGGAATGTTCAGCAGGATCGAACTGATTCGCCCGCCGTATTCGCAGCCCAGATAAACCGCCGCCAGCAGAATCAACGCCGATTCCGGCGGCAGGCCGAGGGCGAATGCGATCGGGATCAGCAGGGCCACGCCGTTGATCGGGCCCAGACCCGGCAGCAGGCCGACGACAGTACCGATCAAGGTGCCGCAGAGCGCGGTGACCAGGTTGTAGGGGGTCAGCGCGACGCCAAAGCCCTGACCCAAATAGCCAAGAGTATCCATATCAGTTCTCCAGAACGTCGAGCAGGCCGAGGGGCAGCGGAACGTCCATCACACGGTCGAACAGCAGGTAAAGACCGACGGCCATCAGGCTGATGATCACGATGCTTGGCAACCAGCGGCCGCCGTACAGGCGCGCCATCGGTATGCCCGTCAGGATGCTGGCGATGATGAAACCAAGGGGTTCGAAGGTGCCGGCGAACACCAGCAGCAGAATCACGCAAATACCGATCTTGGTCAGGGTTTCACGATCCAGCGGCGGCTCGTCATCTTTGCTTTTGATCGGTGCTGGACGAAACACCATGTACAGCAAGGCCAGGCCCATCAGACCGAGCATCAACAGAGGAAAGGCGCGAGGGCCAACCGGTTCGTAGGAAAAGGCTGCCTGATACGGCCAGGCCATCAGTGCCAGGCCGACGCAGGCCAGCAACAGCACCGAGGCGAAAATGCGTTGAATAAGCATGGGGAACTCCTGTGCTGCAGCCCCGGGCGAACGGGGCCACAGCCGCTAGACAGAGACGATCACTGAATCAGGCCGAACTCTTTGGCCAGCACTTTGTAGTCCGCGACCTGCTTCTTCACGTAGGTGTCCAGTTCCGGACCGGTCATGGCGAACGGGAACAGTTCACGCTGATCGCGCAGCTTGGCGAAGTCTTCGGAGGCCAGCAGTTTGTCGAATGCCGCTTTCCACCAGGCGTAGTCTTCATCGCTGACTTTTGGCCCGAGGTAGAAACCGCGTACCACCGGCCAGACGATGTCATAGCCTTGCTCTTTGGCCGTCGGGATGTCTTTCATTTCCGGCTGATCCAGACGCTTGTCGGCAAACACCGCCAGCAGACGCATGTCACCGCTCTGGATGTGCGGCATGGAGTCGGAGATGTCGGTGCTGCCGACCTGAATGTGCCCGCCAAGCAGGGCCGTGGCGATTTCGCCGCCGCCTTCGAGGGCGACGTAACGCAGGTCACGCGGGTTGATCCCGGCAGCCTTGGCGATCAGCGCTGTTTGCATCCAGTCCTGGCTGCCGACGGTGCCACCGGAACCGATGACCACTTTGCTCGGATCTTTCTTCAGCGCCTGAACGAGATCGTCGAGAGTCTTGTAGGGCGAATCGCTTTTCACGGCGATGGCGCCGTAGCTTGTACCGACGGCTGCCAGCCAGCGCACGTTGCTTTCATCGAAACGACCGAACTTGCCCTGAGCCAGGTTCAGCAGCGAACCGCTCGACCACGCCACCAGGGTGCCGGCGTCGGCGGGACGTTGAGCGACCACCGCGTTGTAGGCGACCGCGCCGACACCGCCGGGCATGTAGGTCACGCGCATCGGTTTGCTCAGCAGCTTCTCGTTGACCAGCGCACTTTGCGCCAGTTTGCAGGTCAGGTCGAAACCACCGCCAGGCGAAGCCGGGGCGATACATTCCGGACGTTTCGGTTCGGCCAAGAGCTGGCCGGCAAACAGGATGCAACTGGCGGCGAGAGCCACTTTACGCAGTGATAAGTTCATTTCAGTCTCCACGGACATTGTTGTTATTCGAGGTGTTGCTTACCCAAGGGCGGTTACCAAAGAGCAACGCTATAGCTCACCAGCAGACGCACTTCGTCCGCATCGCGAGCAGAATAGTTGGAACGGTAGGTTGCATTACGCAGGCGCACGGCAACGTCTTTCAGGGCGCCGCTTTGCACCACATATTTGATTTCGGTGTTGCGCTCCCACTCTTTGCCTTCATCACCGTTCTTGAGTTTGATGTTGTCGCCGCTCAAGTAGCGGGTCATGAAGCTCAGGCCAGGGATGCCGAGTTTGCCGAAGTCATAGTCGTAACGTGCTTGCCAGGAGCGCTCTTCGGCGCCGGCGAAATCGTTGATCTGCACGAAGTTGACCAGGTACGGGTCACTGCCATCGACATAGGGGAATGCACTGTCGCCGGACATGTGCTGATAACCGGCGGTGAACTTGTGGCCGCTCAAGGCATAGCTGACCAGACCGTTGAGCGAGCGGTTGTCGATCTCGCCGCCACGGGCTGCGCCTTGGTCATCACTGAGGGCAAAACGCAGGTCGGTCGCAAAAGTCCCCGGGCCCATCGACCGTGAGGCGACGAGGCCGAAAAAGTGCTGGTTGTAGACTTCGTCGAGTTGGGCGAAGTGGTAACTGCCAGTGATCTTGTCGGTGAACTTGTAGTCCACGCCGCCAAAATCGAAGTGCTTACCGGCGACGGCGCCAGCGAAGCGGCCGTTCTTGTTGTTGAGGGCGATGTCCTCGAAATCGGTGCTGTCGCGATCCTTGGCCTTCTCCAGACGGCCACCGGTGAAGGTCAGGTTCTTGAACTCTTTGGACGTCAGCAAGCCGCCTTCAAAGGTCTGCGGCAGGATGCGCCCGTCGTTCGCCTTGAGGATTGGCAGTTCGGGAATCAGGCTGCCGATTTTCAGTTCCGTGGCGGAGATCTTTACTTTGCCGGTCAGGCCGACTTTCGAGTATTCGTTCGCGGCGCGCCCATCGTCGTGGGTCGGCAGCAGGCCGCTGCCGGTGCGATCCGGACTCGAATCGAGTTTGACCCCGAGCATGCCCAGCGCATCGACACCGAACCCCACGGTGCCGTCGGTGTAACCCGATTGCAGATTGAGCATGAAACCCTGAGCCCATTCATCGCGTTTGGATTGCTGGGCGCTGGTGCCAGAGCGAAAGTCGCGGTTGAAATACATGTTGCGGGTTTCGAAGGTGGCGCTGCTGTCTTCGATGAAGTCGGCGTGGCTCAGCGGCGAAAAACCGGCGAGGGCGGCGGCACTGGCAAGGGCGGTATGGCTGAAACGGGAAGGACGAACAGGCGTGAGAGCCTTGGTCTGCAAGGACGGCATGCGGGGGTACTCCGTTTATTGTTCTTATTGGTCGAAAACGCTTCGTGGCGTTTTTCGTAACGCTGTGTGGCATCAGCGATGGCAGTCTGGACTGTCCGTGCATTGACTCTAACGGGCCAACCTTTCGCTAACCTTTCAAATGACTTTCACGGTTTTCGGGCTTCACAGCGGCAGAGGCGGCTGTAAACTCCGCAGCAAAGCGTGGCGTCGGCCACCCCTGAATGAGGTGAAAATCCATGCGTGTTCTGCTCGTCGAAGACCATCTGCAACTGGCCGAAAGTGTTGCTCAGGCGCTCAAGAGCACGGGTCTTACCGTGGATGTGTTGCACGATGGGGTGGCGGCCGACCTTGCGCTCGGCAGCGAGGAGTACGCGGTGGCGATCCTCGATGTCGGCCTGCCGCGCATGGACGGGTTTGAGGTGCTGGCGCGATTGCGCGCGCGCGGAAAGAATTTGCCGGTGTTGATGTTGACCGCACGCAGTGATGTGAAGGATCGCGTGCACGGCCTCAATCTTGGCGCTGACGACTACCTTGCCAAACCTTTCGAGTTGACCGAACTGGAAGCGCGGGTCAAGGCCCTGTTGCGCCGCACTGTGCTCGGCGGCGAGCGTCAGCAGCGTTGCGGTGTGCTGGCCTACGACCTCGACACCCGTCGTTTCACCCTCGGCGAGGAATTGCTGAGCCTGACGTCTCGCGAACAAGCGGTACTCGAAGCACTGATAGCAAGGCCGGGGAGGGTGATGAGCAAAGAGCAACTGGCGTCGCAGGTGTTTGGCCTTGATGAGGAGGCCAGCCCTGACGCGATCGAAATCTACGTGCATCGCTTGCGCAAGAAACTCGATGGCCAACCGGTGGCGATCGTAACCTTCCGTGGCCTCGGCTATCTGCTGGAAAGCCGCGATGCATAAGCCCAGCAGCTTGCGCTGGCGGTTGCTGTGGAATCTGGCGATATTGCTGGTGGTGTTGATGCTTGCCAGTGGCTTGAGTGCTTACTGGAATGGCCGCGTCGCCGCCGACACTGCCTATGACCGAACCTTGCTGGCCTCGGCGCGAACCATCGCTGCCGGCTTGTCCCAGCGTGACGGCACCCTCAGTGCCGATGTGCCTTATGTGGCCCTCGATACGTTCGCCTACGACAGCGCCGGGCGGATCTATTACCAGGTCAACGACATTCATCAGAAGTTGATTTCCGGTTACGAAAACCTGCCAGGACCGCCGCCCGGCACGCCAAGAACCGACGATTATCCGGCATTGGCGCGCTTCTACAACGCTACCTACCGGGGCCAGAACGTGCGCGTGGTCAGCCTGCTCAAAGCGGTGAGCGAGCCGAACATGAATGGCATGGCGGAAATCCGCGTCGCTGAAACCGATGAAGCTCGCGTCAGCATGGCACGCGGTCTGGCGGGCGATACGTTGCTGCGATTGGGCATGTTGGCGATTGGCGCGTTGCTGTTGGTCTGGTTCGCGGTCAGTGCAGCGTTGCGGCCATTGGAGCGGTTGCGCACGGCGGTGGAGGAGCGTCAGCCCGATGACTTGCGCCCGTTGCCATTGGTGGAAGTGCAGCACGAGTTTGGTCCGCTGGTACGCAGCCTCAACCATTTTACCGAGCGCCTGCGCGGCCAATTTGAACGTCAGGCGCAGTTCATCGCCGATGCGGCGCATGAATTGCGTACGCCATTGGCAGCGCTCAAGGCTCGGCTTGAGTTGGGTTTGCGATCAAGTGAACCCGAGACGTGGCGCAGCACTCTGGAATCCTGCGCGCAAAGCACCGATCGTCTGACCCATTTGGCTAATCAGTTGCTGTCGCTGGCCCGCGTCGAAAACGGCGCTCGGGCAATTGCCGAGGGCGGCGCGCAGTTGCTCGATCTGAGTCAATTGGCCCGTGAACTGGGCATGGCCATGGCGCCGCTGGCGCACGCGCGCGGTGTCGCCCTGGCGCTGGAGGCGGATGAGCCGGTGTGGTTGCGTGGCGAACCGACGCTGCTCAATGAGTTGCTGAGCAATCTGGTGGACAACGCATTGGCGCATACACCGTCGGGCGGCAATGTGATTCTGCGGGTCACGGCGCCAGCGGTGCTTGAGGTTGAAGATGACGGGCCGGGGATTCCGCTGGAGGAGCGTGATCGGGTGTTCGAGCGCTTCTATCGGCGTAATCAGCAGGTGGCGGGCTCGGGTTTGGGCTTGGCGATTGTCGGTGAGATTTGTCGGGCGCATCTGGCGCAGATCAGCCTGCACGATGGTGAGCAGGCGGGGTTGAAGGTGCGGGTGAGCTTTATCGCCGGGTGATTTGTATGGGGTGTGCAGGCCTCTTCGCGAGCAAGCTCGCACAGTGGGCGCGTAAACCTGTGGGCTTGCTCGCCAATGGCGTGGTTTCAGATCAGTAAAACATCGTCCGCGACTCTTCCAGGTCTGCGCACAACACTTTGTTCTCGGGATCGATCCCAAGCTTCCTGAACGCCGGGACAGTGAGCGGATCAATGCGTGCAAACGGATGATCGGTGTCCTTGTGGCAATACAGGCTCGCCACTTGCACCAGATCGACGTAATCGATTTCAGCCGAATCGCGTGTGAAATCCTGATAAAGCCCCGGCAATTTCACCAGTCGCTCGGGGAACTCCCAAACGCGCAGCAGTTTGTCACCGAGCAGCGGATGAATGTTGTCGATCACATGGTTGAGGCTGACCGGGTCCGACAGCAGTTCGTAGTGGTCTTCGGCGTAGGTCAGAATCGGCAGCACACCGATCTGATGCACCAACCCGCCCAATGCCGCCTGATCGGGCTTGAGCTGGGAGTAGCGGCGACACAGCGCATAACTGACCCCGGCGATTTCCAGGCTCTTGCGCCAGACGTCGCGCATTTTCTGTTCCACCACTTCGGAACTGGCGTGGAAAATCTGCTCCATCACCAGGCCGATCGCCAGATTGCTGCTGTAGTTGATGCCCAGTCGGGTGATGGCCGTGTGCAGGTCGGTGACTTCCTGCGCCGCGCGCAGCAGGGGGCTGTTGACCACTTTGATCAGGCGCGCCGAGAGCGCGGTGTCTCGGCCTATCACTTTGCTCAGGTCGCTGACGCTGATTTCCGGATCTTCAGCGGCCTTGCGAATTTGCAGGGCCACCTCCGGCAACGTGGGCAGAACCAGGTCATCGTTGTCGATGGCCTCAATCAAATCCTTTTGGACCTTATCCGCCAGTTCGCTCATTTAGACTCTCTAGGGTGTTGCACAAACGCTGCGATCAGCGCTGGATTTCGCGGTCGCGATCCAGTTCGTAGGGCAAATCGAGCAAGTGCAGTGTCTGGCCTTCAAGGCTGCCCAGATGCAGATTGCCCGCTTCGGCAGCTTCGGCCTGCAGCACCGCCAGTAGTTCAATGTTTTGTCCGGCGTGGGCGGCCAGTACGATTTCGCCGATCGAACTGTTGTGGCTCGGCGCGAACAGTTGCGTGCCGGGCTCCGGCAACTCACCCGCCTCCAGGCTCACGCGATACAGGCGGCGCTTGAGTTTGCCCAGGTATTGCATGCGCGCGACGATTTCCTGGCCGGTGTAGCAACCCTTCTTGAAACTTACGCCGCCAACTGCTTGCAGGTTGAGCATCTGCGGGATGAACAGTTCGCGGGTGCTCGGCATGACCTGGCCGATACCGGCGCGGATCTGGCCCAGCAGCCAATGATTGAGTTCACCTTCAGGCAGGACCGCCGACAATTTGCTTTTGATCGCATCGGCTTGATCGGCCGGCACCCAAAGTTCGGCACGGTCCGGCGAGACGCGAATCGCGACCAGACCTTCACTGCGCACGACGCTGTCGGTTTCCGCCGGCAAGTCCAGACCGAGGCTGGTCAAGGCGCTGTCACCATGCGACAGGCCGAAACGCACCCAAGCGGCGCTTTCATCAGTCAGTTTGGATTTGGAGAACACGGCGTATTTTTTCAGATCCGCCAGTTGCGGCTCCAGCAGCTCACTGGCCATGGCCAACACCACGCCGTCACCTTCGAGCAGAATGCGGAAACTGGACTGCATCCGGCCTTTTTGTGTGCAGCGCGCACCCAGACTGGCCTTGGTGTCACTCAGGTAGTTGATGTTGCAGGTCAATTGGCCTTGCAGGAATTTTCCGGCATCCGCGCCGCGAACCGCGAGAACGCCTTCATGAGACAGGGTGCAGAAAAAAGCAGAATCGGCCATGGGTCTTCGCAGGGTAAAAAAGTCTGGGGCACATCATAAGGGGGCGTTGTTGAAATGGGTAGTTCATAAAGGATCGATGGTGCCCGACCAAAGCCGACTGTGCGAGCCGCGTGGGGGCTGTATACTTGCCGCCAAATTTGAGGAGGGCCCCATGGTCGAACAAGTTGAACTCAATCGCCTCTTTTGGCACAGCCGTCGCGGCATGCTTGAACTTGACGTGCTGCTGGTGCCGTTCGTGAAAGAGGTTTACGCAGACCTGAATCAGGTGGATCGCGATTTGTACGTGCGACTGCTGACGTGTGAGGATCAGGACATGTTCGGTTGGTTCATGGAGCGCAGCGAGTCCGAAGATCCGGAATTGCAACGCATGGTTCGCATGATCCTGGATCGTGTTCAGCCCAAGTAATACGTTCGAATGCCGCTGGCATGCCTCACGGCAGTTGCTGGCGGCGTATCTATTGGCCCAGGCATTCGCTTTGGGCTCGTTGTGCCTACTGTCTATTCCTCTCTGGGCGAGTCTGGTCGGTGCTTTCGGCTGCCTGGTTCACGGTTTCTGGGTATTGCCGCGGCAGATCCTGCTGAGTCATCCAAAAGCATTTTGTGGATTGCGTCGAGATGCCGATGGCTGGCAATTGTGGAATCAGGTCGAAGGCTGGCAAGCCGTGCAGTTGCGCCCCGACAGTCTGGCGCTGCCGTTGATCGTGGTGCTGCGCTTTCGTTTGCGCGGGGAGTGGCAGGTCAGGTCGATCTGTGTGCCTCGGGACTCGCAGACGGCGGATCTGCACCGACGTCTGCGAGTACGACTCAAGTTCAGCCGACGTAGGTGGGCGGCACCAGAATAGTGTCGAGCGCTTCGGGCAGCAGGTCAGGATAGTCGAGGGTGTAATGCAGGCCGCGACTTTCCTTGCGCTCCATGGCTGAGCAAATCATCAGCTCAGCAACCTGGGCGAGATTTCGCAACTCAATCAGATCGCGACTGACTTTATAGTTGCTGTAGAACTCGTCGATTTCGTCCAGCAACAGGCGCACACGGTGCTGGGCCCGTTGCAGGCGCTTGTTGGTGCGCACGATACCGACGTAGTCCCACATGAAACGGCGCAGTTCATCCCAGTTGTGCGCAATAATTACGTCTTCGTCGGAATCAGTGACCTGGCTGGCGTCCCACGCGGGCAGGGCGCTTGGCGCTGTCACATCATCGAGTTGCGCCAGAATGTCTGCCGCCGCCGAGCGGGCGTAGACGAAACATTCCAGCAGCGAGTTGCTGGCCATGCGATTGGCGCCATGCAGGCCGGTGAAACTGGTTTCACCGATGGCATACAAACCCGGTACATCGGTGCGACCGTTTTGGTCGACCATGACTCCGCCGCAGGTGTAGTGCGCGGCGGGTACGACCGGGATCGGTTGTTGAGTGATGTCGATGCCGAAACCGAGACAGCGTTCATAAACCGTCGGGAAGTGACTTTTTATAAAGGCTTCAGGCTTGTGGCTGATGTCGAGATAGACACAATCCACACCCAGACGCTTCATTTCATGGTCGATGGCGCGTGCGACGATGTCTCGCGGTGCGAGTTCGGCGCGCTTGTCGAAGCGGTGCATGAAGCGATCGCCATTGGGCAGCTTCAAATGCGCGCCTTCGCCGCGCAACGCTTCAGTGATCAGGAAGCTTTTGGCTTGCGGGTGATACAGGCAGGTGGGGTGGAACTGATTGAATTCGAGATTTGCCACGCGGCAGCCCGAGCGCCAGGCCATGGCGATGCCATCACCACAGGCGCCGTCAGGGTTGCTGGTATAGAGGTAGACCTTGGCAGCCCCGCCGGAAGCCAGAATCACGAAACGCGCGCCATAGGTATCGACTTCACCTGTGGCGCGGTTCAACACGTAGGCGCCCAGGCAGCGGTCGCCGTCCATGCCCAAGCGTCGTTCGGTAATCAGATCGACGGCAACCCGCTGCTCCAGCAGTTCGATGTTGGAGCGTTCTTTGGCTTGGGTCAGCAAGGTTTTGAATATCGCAGCGCCGGTGGCATCGGCCGCATGGATGATGCGCCGGTGACTATGGCCGCCTTCGCGGGTCAGGTGGAATTCAAAGCCGCCGTCTTCAGTGCCGGACTGTTCGTCGCGGGTGAACGGCACGCCTTGATCGATCAGCCACTGGATGGCTTCCCGGCTGTGCTCGACGGTGAAGCGCACGGCGTCTTCATGGCACAGACCGCCGCCGGCGTTCAGGGTGTCATCGACGTGGGATTCGACAGTGTCGGTGTCGTCCAGTACGGCGGCGACGCCACCCTGGGCCCAGAACGTCGAACCGTTGGCGAGATCGCCCTTGCTCAATACGGCAATGCGCAAATGGCCTGGAAGGGTCAGCGCAAGACTCAAACCGGCAGCACCGCTGCCAATGACCAGAACATCGTGTTGAAACTGTTGGCTCATTTCAGGATTCCGCTCAAAGCGACCCGGATCGGGGGTGGCGCAAGACAGCTGGATTGGCGAGTCAAGACAACCACACAGCCCACTAGTATATAGAGGGGTGGGGCGGCACAATAGCCGGGCCTATATGGCATTGTGAAACTACTGTGACGGAAAAAACCGTGTGTTTCGTCGGAAGATTTTCCATGAGTTTTGGGAAAAGACGACTGTATCGACGATGAAACAGACTTTTCCTTCCCGGGGTTGCCCAATGTGGAGTGGGTGCGTCTATAAATAATTGGAACTTTTGCCAAAGGCCCAAGATCAATAGACGGTGCCAGAAACAAGGGACAGTGTCGGCTTACGTGCGGAATCTGCGGTTGGGTTCCTGCCGGCGAAACCGATGACAAGATTATTCGCGCAGCCGGTTTATCCCGCGCTGCGTTTTTCGTGCGTGCCAAAACAGAGCCCGCAGGAAACTTGCTTGGAGGGGGAGAACTTTTGCGAAAAGCCCGAGTCTATGGTTGCAAGTCTGGTCATTTAGTTATGCAAGTCTCCTCCGGGCTTATCGAGGAGTGTTCATGCTAACCCAGGAAGAGGATCAGCAACTGGTCGAACGCGTTCAACGTGGCGACAAGCGAGCTTTCGATCTGCTGGTGCTGAAATATCAGCACAAAATTCTCGGGTTGATCGTGCGTTTTGTGCACGACACCCATGAAGCCCAGGACGTGGCTCAGGAAGCCTTTATCAAGGCGTATCGAGCACTTGGAAACTTTCGCGGCGACAGTGCGTTTTATACGTGGCTGTACCGTATTGCCATTAACACGGCGAAGAATTACCTGGTTTCACGCGGCCGCCGGCCGCCGGATAGCGATGTAAGTTCCGAAGATGCAGAGTTCTACGACGGCGATCATGGCCTCAAGGATCTCGAATCACCAGAACGTGCACTGCTGCGGGATGAGATCGAAGGCACCGTCCATCGAACCATTCAGCAACTGCCAGAGGATTTGCGTACGGCTTTAACTTTACGTGAATTCGATGGTCTGAGTTACGAGGATATTGCGAGCGTCATGCAGTGTCCGGTGGGTACCGTGCGCTCTCGGATTTTCCGCGCCCGGGAGGCCATCGATAAAGCCCTGCAGCCGTTGTTGCAGGAAAACTGAGACAGCGGCGACAGCCA
The DNA here is from genome assembly GCF_963971015.1 of Pseudomonas sp. RA_15y_Pfl2_54. Lineage (NCBI taxonomy): Bacteria > Pseudomonadati > Pseudomonadota > Gammaproteobacteria > Pseudomonadales > Pseudomonadaceae > Pseudomonas > Pseudomonas sp. RA_15y_Pfl2_54. Next base: position 207,551 of record NZ_CAXAPN010000005.1, on the reverse strand, counting down.
AGAGAGGAACGCCATGAGTCGTGAAGCCCTGCAGGAATCGCTGTCCGCAGTGATGGATAACGAAGCGGACGAATTGGAATTGCGTCGAGTGCTCAATGCACTGGACGACGTTGAAACCCGTGAGACCTGGGCTCGTTACCAGATCGCTCGGGCAGCCATGCACAAGGATTTGCTGCTTCCACGTCTGGATATCGCTGCGGCAGTGTCTGCTGCACTGGAAGACGAAACGGCTCCGGCCAAAGTATCCCGTAGCCCATGGCGCAACCTCGGCCGTCTGGCTGTTGCAGCCTCGGTAACTGTTGCCGTTCTGGCCGGTGTTCGTCTTTACAACCAGGACGAAATTGCAGGTGTTGAACTGGCACAGCAATCGAACCAGCCAACCCTGGCCACTCCACAAGTAAAAGGCCCGGCTGTTCTGGCAGGCTATAGTGAGAGTTCGGAAGCCACTGGCCCTATGGCCAACGGCGTACTGCAAGGTCAGCCGGGCTGGCACGATCAGCGTCTGCCGGGTTACTTGCGCCAACACGCTCAACAGGCAGCTCTGAAAGGTACTGAAAGCGCACTGCCATATGCACGTGCAGCGAGCCTGGAAAACCGTTAAGGAGGATCATGCGCGCCATACCTCTACTCTCGCTTCTGCTCAGTGGCTGGTTCATTGTTCCAGCCCACGCCGACGAGGCCCAGGACTGGTTGACCCGTCTGGGCCAGGCCGAACAGCAGCAGAGCTTTAAAGGCACATTCGTTTACGAGCGTAACGGTAGTTTTTCTACCCATAACATCTGGCATCGCGTCCAGAATGGCCAGGTTCGCGAGCGTTTACTTCAGCTCGACGGTTCTGCACAGGAAGTCGTGCGCATTGATGGACATACTCAATGCGTCAGCGGCACCCTGATTGCCGGGCTGGGGGATACTCCCAACTCCGCCGCTCGTTCTCTCGATCCGCAAAAGCTTAAGAACTGGTATGACCTTGCCGTCATTGGCAAATCGCGCGTGGCCGGGCGAGACGCAGTGATCGTATCGCTCACGCCTCGTGACCAGCATCGTTACGGGTTTGAGTTGCATCTGGACAAGCAGACCGGGCTGGCGCTCAAGTCATTGTTGCTCAATGACAAAGGGCAGTTGCTCGAACGCTTCCAGTTCACCAGTCTCGATACCGCCGATGTACCCTCTGATAAAGACCTGCTGGCCGACGCCGACTGCAAGCCCGTCAAGCTCGACAGCGACAAGGCTTCTGCCGTGAAAACGGCTCAGGTCTGGCATTCAGTGTGGTTGCCCCCGGGCTTCGAACTGACCAGCAGCGCTTCGCACAAAGATTCGGAAACAAAGGCGCAGGTCACCAGCCTGATGTATGACGATGGCTTGGCGCGCTTCTCGGTTTTCCTTGAGCCATTGAATGGCGCTACCGTTACGGATACTCGCACCCAACTGGGCCCGACTGTCGCCGTATCCCGTCGGTTGACCACGCCGGAAGGCGAGATCATGGTCACCGTGGTGGGTGAGATTCCAATCGGCACTGCCGAACGAATTGCGCTTTCGATGCGTAATACCGATGCCCCAGCAACCAGCAAGCAGTGAGCTGATTTCAGTCATTACCCTTTCTTCGTTCAGACGGAGATGAAATGTTTGTTGAGCATTTTCATTTGCAAATCACCCGGAAATTTTTTATAGGTCAGAGCCTCACGGCTCTGGCCTTGTTTGTTTTTCCTGGAAGAAAAATACCGGTGTGTGGTTTCCGGTGTTCCTTGTTCCATATCGCTTAAACCTGCTCGTCGTAACGGGAGCTGTATGTCGATACCTAGCTTGAAGTCTTATCTCTCCATTTTCGCCACCGTGCTGTTGCTCGGTCAGGCCGTACCTGCTGCGCAAGCAGCCGATCTGCCTGACTTTACGCAACTGGTCGAACAAGCTTCGCCGGCAGTGGTGAACATCAGTACCACGCAGAAATTGCCGGATCGCAAAGTGAACCAGCAGATGCCCGATCTCGAAGGCCTGCCACCGATGCTGCGCGAGTTCTTCGAACGCGGGATGCCGCCTCAGCAGCGTTCGCCTGGCGGCGGACGCCAGCGTGAAGCGCAATCGCTGGGTTCGGGGTTCATCATCTCTCCGGATGGCTACATCCTGACCAACAACCACGTGATTGCCGATGCTGACGAAATTCTCGTACGCCTGGCTGATCGCAGCGAAATGAAAGCCAAGCTGGTCGGCACTGATCCGCGCTCCGACGTGGCTTTGCTGAAAATCGAAGGCAAGGATCTGCCGGTGCTCAAGCTTGGCAAGTCCCAGGATCTGAAAGCTGGCCAATGGGTGGTGGCAATCGGATCGCCTTTCGGCTTTGACCATACGGTGACCCAAGGCATCGTCAGCGCCGTGGGTCGTAGTCTGCCGAACGAGAACTACGTGCCGTTCATTCAGACCGACGTGCCGATCAACCCGGGCAATTCCGGTGGCCCACTGTTCAACCTGAACGGTGAAGTGGTCGGGATCAACTCGCAGATCTACACCCGTTCCGGCGGCTTCATGGGTGTGTCGTTCGCGATCCCTATCGATGTGGCAATGGATGTGTCGAACCAGTTGAAGAGCGGTGGCAAGGTCAGCCGTGGCTGGCTGGGCGTGGTCATTCAAGAAGTGAACAAGGATCTGGCCGAGTCGTTTGGTCTTGATAAACCGGCCGGTGCGCTGGTTGCACAGATCCAGGATGATGGTCCGGCGGCCAAGGGCGGTCTGCAAGTGGGCGACGTGATCCTGAGCATGAATGGTCAACCGATTGTCATGTCCGCTGACCTGCCGCATCTGGTTGGTGCACTGAAAGCGGGGGCCAAGGCCAATCTGGAAGTGATCCGTGACGGGAAGCGCAAGAATGTCGAACTGACAGTCGGTGCCATTCCTGACGAAGACAAAGAACTGGATGTTCTGCCGAAGTCCGGAACCGAAACGAGCAGCAACCGCCTCGGTGTGTCGGTGGGCGAGCTGACTGCTGAGCAGAAGAAAGCGTACGACCTCAAAGGGGGTGTGGTCATCAAGGAAGTGCAGGACGGTCCTGCGGCGTTGATCGGTCTGCAACCAGGTGATGTCATCACCCACCTGAACAACCAGGCCATCGGCTCCACCAAGGAGTTCGCCGAGATCGCCAAGGCGCTGCCGAAGAATCGCTCGGTGTCGATGCGTGTTCTGCGTCAAGGTCGCGCGAGCTTCATTACCTTCAAACTGGCTGAATAAGCAGGCTGACGGTTAAAAAAAACCGCCTCGAAAGAGGCGGTTTTTTTATACCTGAAGCTTTTATATCGATGGTATGACTCAGCCCATCATGTCCTTGACCATGCGTTCCTGCTCCAACAACTCGCGTTGGCGTGCGTCAATGCGCGCGGACAGCGGGAAGTTGCTGCCCGCCTTGCGTTTGGCAAAATCGAGCTGCTGGATCGCCTGACGGTAATCGCCGACCAGCGCGAAGTACTCGGCGCGTGCTTGGTGCAGGCCGATGATATTGCCTGACAAACCACGGGTTTCGGCAACCTGATACCAGACGTCCGGATCATTCGGGCGTGATTTGAGCAAGCCTTCCAGCGCCTTTTCGGCATCGGCGGCGCGATTCTGTTTGAGCAGCAGGTCGACACGAACCTGGTTCAGCGGATAGTTGCCCGGATACTGCGTGAGCATGCGGTCAACCCGCGACTGTGCATCGGGCAGGCGATTGTTGGTGATGTCCAGGTCGACCTGAGCAAGGTTGTAGATGATCTCGTTTGGCGACTTGGCCAGCAATTGCTTGAGGTTCTCCCGGGCTTCATTCAACTGGCCACCCTTTATCTGCGCGATCGCCAGACCATAGCGCGCCACATCGTTTTTCGGGTTTTCGTCCAGTTGCGCGCGAAAGCGCTTGGCACCCAACCCCGGGGTTCCCTCGTAGATCAGTTGGACGCGGGCGCGAATCAACTGATAGCGCATGGAGTCTTCGATGCCGCCGGGCTTGGCCTGTTCGGCGCGGTTGCGGGTGTCGGCGATCCGCGATTCGGTAACCGGGTGAGTCAACAGGAATTCCGGTGGCTTGGCATCGAAACGATACTGGCGCATCAAGCGCTCGAACATGTTCGGCATCGAGCGCGGATCGTACCCGGCCTTCTCCAGATTGAGGATGCCGATACGGTCGGCTTCCTGTTCGTTCTGGCGGGAGAAGGTCCGTTGCGACTGAATCGCAGCAGCCTGAGTGCCCGCGATGGTTGCAATACCAGCGTCACCGCCACCGGCCGCGGCAATCACGATCCCGGCCAGCAGCGCGGCCATCATTGGCACTTGCATCCGCTGTGACGCCTCGACACCGCGGGCGAAGTGGCGTTGTGACAAGTGAGCCAGTTCGTGCGCCAGTACCGACGCGTATTCGCCCTCGGTCTGCGCATTGAGGAACAGTCCACCGTTGACCCCGACCACGCCGCCCGGTGCCGCAAAAGCGTTGAGCTGCGGGCTGTTGATCAGGATGAATTCAAGGCGCCGGTCAGTAACCTGGCTAGTCTCCACCAGCTTGTAAACGCTCGATTCGACGTAGTCCTTGAGCTGTGGATCGTTGAGTTGTGAAACCTGACTGCGCAACATGGCCAGCCAGGCGCGACCGAGCTGGTATTCCTGTTGTGGCGAGACAATGGCAGAGCTGGCGTCGCCGAGTGACGGCAGATCGTCGGCAAAGCCCGGTGAGGCGAGCAGGCAAGCGAGCGTCAGCAGGGTAGGGCGCAGAAAAGTCATGCACAAAGCCTTAGAAGACAAAGACCTTACTGTAGCCGGACACCAGGCCTGCGACCAGATATTCTAGGCCGCTCGACTGACCTGATCCGGAGTGAAGCAATGACTGACGCTGTAGCCCATGATGTGGAACTGGACGCCAGCGGCCTGAATTGTCCGTTGCCGTTGCTCAAGGCAAAAATGGAACTGAACAAGTTGTCCAGCGGTGCGGTGCTCAAGGTGATCGCCACGGATGCGGGCTCGCAGCGCGATTTCCGCACCTTTGCCAAATTGGCCGGTCATACGCTGCTGCGTGAAGAAGACGAATCGGGCGTCTATCGTTACTGGTTGAAAAAGGCCTGAACCTGACAGCGTAAAAGACCTAAGGATTATTGATGTTCAAAGTGTTACGCGACTGGATTCAGCGCTACTTCTCCGACGAAGAGGCTGTGGTGTTGGCGGTGCTGCTGGTGCTGGCCTTTACTGCGGTGCTCACCCTCGGCGGCATGCTTGCGCCTGTATTGGCGGGGATGGTGCTGGCGTATCTGATGCAGGGCCTGGTGGTCACGCTGGAGCGTCTGCGCATGCCGGGCGGTGCTGCGGTGGCGTTGGTGTTTGCGCTGTTCATGGGCGTCTTGATGCTCTTCATCGTCGTGGTGTTGCCGCTGCTGTGGCATCAGTTGATCACGCTGTTCAACGAGCTGCCGGGCATGCTTGCCAAATGGCAATCGCTGCTTTTGTTGCTGCCGGAGCGCTATCCGCATCTGGTGTCCGACGAGCAAGTGTTGCAGGCCATCGAAGTGGCGCGCGGCGAGATTGGCAAATTCGGCCAGTTGGCGCTGACGTTCTCGCTGTCGAGTTTGCCACTGTTGGTGAACATCATGATCTACCTGGTCTTGGTGCCGATCCTGGTGTTCTTCTTTCTCAAGGATCGGGCAATGATCGGCGAGTGGGTACGCGGCTATCTGCCCCGCGAACGGGCGCTGATCACCCGTGTCACGCAGGAGATGAACCGCCAGATCGCCAATTACATTCGCGGCAAAGTCATCGAGATTGTGATTTGCGGCGGCGTGACCTACATCGCTTTTGTCGCGCTGGGCCTCAACTATGCGGCGCTGCTGGCCTTGCTGGTCGGGGTTTCGGTGGTGGTGCCGTATGTCGGAGCGGTGGTGGTAACGGTGCCCGTGCTGCTGATTGCGTTGTTCCAGTGGGGCTGGAGCGATCAGTTCATCTATTTGATGGCTGCTTACGGGATCATCCAGACACTGGACGGCAATGTGCTGGTGCCGTTGCTGTTTTCCGAGGCGGTCAATCTGCACCCGGTGGCAATCATTTGCGCGGTGCTTTTGTTTGGCGGGTTGTGGGGGTTTTGGGGCGTGTTCTTTGCGATTCCCCTGGCGACGCTGTTCAAGGCAGTGCTGGATGCGTGGCCGCGCAAGGAGCCGGCGGTGGCGCCATTGCTTTAGTGGCTGATCCGTATTGTTCGGTGCGGCTTGAGGCCCATTCGCGAGCAAGCCCGCTCCCACATAGGAACCGTGGCGTTCACAGATCCAGTGTGGGAGCGGGCTTGCTTGCGAAGGCGTCAGTGAAAACGACGCAACAACATCAGGCCTTGTTCAGATCCTGAGCCGCCGCCAGCACCGCATCCACATGCCCCGGCACTTTCACGCCGCGCCATTCCTGACGCAGTACACCGTCCTTGTCAATGAGGAACGTGCTGCGATCAACGCCCAGGTATTCCTTACCGTACAGCTTCTTCAGCTTGATCACGTCGAACAGTTGGCAGACGGCTTCGTCCTTGTCGCTGATCAGCTCGAACGGAAATTCCTGCTTGCACTTGAAGTTCTCGTGGGACTTCAGGCTGTCGCGGGAAATGCCGAAGATTTCCGTGTTGGCAGCCTTGAATGCCGCGTACTGATCTCGAAAGCCCTGGCCTTCGGTGGTGCAGCCCGGGGTGCTGTCCTTCGGATAGAAGTAGATCACCACTTGCTTGCCCTTCAGGGCAGAGAGGCTGACGGTTTGCCCGCTGGTGGCAGGTGCTTCGAAATCCGCTACCGGTTGGTCGATGACAACGGCCATGAAAGCTTCCTTACATTGGGTTTTGTGGGCGCCAAGGCTCGATCAGCGCGTCGAGGTTCATCGCGTCGGCGAAATCCAGGAACTGGTCACGCAGCCAACTGATCTGGGTGCCGGCCGGCAGGGTTACGGTGAATGTCGCGTTGAGCATGGTGCCGCCCGTCTGTGGCGCCTGATACGTGTCGCACGTCAGGTTTTCCAGTTCGACGTTGTGATCCATGAAGAACTGGCACAACTCATTGATGATGTCCGGGCGATACGCCGAGCTGACGTAAGCCACATACGGCAGTGCCTGCGGGCGATTTTCCAGCGCCGCGCTACGCACCACGTTGACGGTGAAAGCGTGCTTCTTGGCGAGGCCCGACAGGCTGCCTTCCAGACGCGCGAGGGCGTCCCAACTGCCAGAGATCTCAAGGATCAGCGCGCTGCACTCGCCGTGGCGGGTCAGGCGTGAAGTAACCACGGCGCAGCGATTTTCATGGCTGGCGCGGCACAGGACGTTAGTCAGCTCCATGGGGTTGGCGCCGAGGGCACTGATGACAAGGAATTGTTCGCGAACTGTGGGGGTGGACATGCAGCATTCCTAAAGCGATGAGCGGTCGGTAGGTTTACGGTCATTGGCCGTCGGGAATTGCCTGTGTGCCCATTCAGGCTGTCCGTTCAAAAAGCCCCGGCAAAGCACTCGCGGCTCGCTCCACTATAGCGGGAGCGCGTCGATGCGACGCAGGAACGGGGTTTGGGAGGCCGAAAAGGGAGGCTGTAACCCGGCGTACAAGCTGATCTGTACCGATCAAAGTCTGAAGGGTAGCGAAAAGCGGCGCCAAGGGGAATGGCGGCAGCGCAGTACTTCGCTTGTGCAAGCATCTTGGCGCCAGTACCATTACCGCTCTCTTTTTCCGGCAGGAGCGGTTTCATGATTGCGGGCAGTATGGTGGCACTGGTCACTCCCATGGATGCACAAGGGCGTCTGGACTGGGACAGCCTCAGCAAACTCGTGGACTTCCACCTCAAGAACGGCACCCATGCCATTGTCGCGGTCGGTACTACCGGCGAGTCGGCAACCCTTGATGTAGAAGAACACATCGCCGTGATCAAAGCTGTGGTCAAACAGGTTGCCGGCCGCATTCCGGTCATCGCCGGTACCGGCGCCAACTCGACCCGTGAAGCCGTCGAACTGACCCGCAACGCCAAAGCCGCCGGCGCCGATGCCTGCCTGCTTGTAGTCCCGTACTACAACAAGCCGACTCAGGAAGGTCTGTACCAGCACTTCAAGCACATCGCTGAAGCGGTCGACATCCCGCAGATTCTCTACAACGTGCCTGGCCGCACGTCTTGCGACATGCAGGCCGAGACCGTGATTCGCCTGTCCACCGTGCCTAACATCATCGGCATCAAGGAAGCCACCGGCGATCTGACGCGTGCCAAAGCGATCATTGATGGCGTGAGCAAGGACTTCATCGTGCTGTCGGGCGATGATCCGACCGCGGTCGAGCTGATCCTGCTGGGTGGCAAAGGCAATATCTCTGTTACCGCCAATGTCGCTCCACGCGAAATGGCGGATCTGTGCGAGGCCGCGCTCAAAGGCGACGCCGATACCGCACGGGCCATCAACGAAAAACTGATGCCTCTGCACAAAGACCTGTTCATCGAAGCCAACCCGATTCCGGTGAAGTGGGCTTTGGTTGAAATGGGCCTGATGCACGAAGGCATCCGCCTGCCGCTGACGTGGCTGAGCGCACCTTGTCATGAAACGCTTCGCACGGCCCTGCGCCAGTGCAGCGTCCTGGTTTAATTGAGGAAGTACAACGCATGAAGCGAATGGCCGGACTTTCCGCACTTGCCTTGATTATCTCCAGCACCAGCGGCTGCGGATGGGTCTGGGGGCCGGAAGGTTATTTCCGCGACCGTGGTAGCGATTACCTGCAAGCGCAACAGACTGCACCGATGCAACTGCCATCGGATGTCAGCACCTCCAAACGTCTGGATCCGCTGCTGCCGATCCCGCGAAACGTCGCTGACGATACCGCCAAGGGTGAGTACGTTGTTCCGCGTCCTCAGCCGTTGTCGGCCATCGCCGATGCCAGTGATTACTCGCTGCAGAAAAGCGGCGATTCGCGTTGGGTCATGGGGCAGCATCCACCGGCCGAAGTCTGGCCAGTGGCCGTGCAGTTCTTCGAGGACAACGGTTTCCGTCTGGATGAACAGCGCCCGCAAACGGGCGAATTCACCACCACCTGGCAGCACTCCGATGAACTGTCCGCTGCCATGGCCAAGCGCCTGAGCGCAGCGGGCGTCGGCGCCGACAGCGAAACCCGCGTTCGTGTGCGTGTCGAGCCGGGTGTGCAGCGCAATACCAGTGAAATCTATGTGGTCAGTGCCGAGCGGCCTGCCGGCAGTACTGCAGACGTAGCCTTCACCAATCGTTCGGTCAACACTGGCCTGGACGCAGCGCTGGTTGACGACATGCTCGCGAGCATGAGCCGTACTGCCGAAAAGGGCGGTTCGGTGTCGATGCTCGCTTCGCGTGATTTCGATACGCCAAGCCGCGTCAGCCTCAGCGAAGATGGCAGCGGTAACCCGGTGTTGAACGTCGGTACCGATCTGAACCGTGCATGGGCCAGCGTTGGCCGTGCGCTGGAGCAGGGCGAATGGCGTGTTGAAGACATCAACCGCAGCCTGGGCCTGTACTACATCAACCTGGCCGAAAAAGCCGAGAAGAAAGACGACAAGCCTGGTTTCTTCAGCAGCCTGTTTGGCAGTGCGCCGAGCAAGGAAGAAATTGAAGCCCGTGCCGAGCGTTATCAGGTTCGCCTGAGCAAGGTTGGCGAGAACATCCAGGTCACCGTCGAGAAAAACATCAACACCGTCGCACCGGCTGACGTAGCGCGCAAAGTGTTGAGCGTGATTCAGGACAATCTGGGCTGATCACATGCGTTTTGCCGTTCTCGGCAGCGGTAGCCAAGGGAACGGCACGCTGATCGCCAGTGCTGATACGTATGTGCTGGTGGATTGTGGTTTTTCCCTGCGGGAAACCGAAAAACGCCTGTTGCGCCTGGGTGTGAACCCGGCGCAACTGAGCGCGATACTCGTAACCCACGAACATGCCGACCACGTGCATGGCGTGGGTTTGCTGTCTCGGCGCTACAATCTACCGGTCTACCTCAGTCGCGGCACACTGCGCGGGATGCGCAAACCGATTGAACCCGCAGGCTTTCTGGCCGGCGGCGAGCAACTGCAGATCGGTGCACTGAACATCGGGGTCATTGCCGTGGCCCATGATGCGCAGGAACCGACCCAGTATGTCTTCAGTGATCACGAGCAGCGGCGCTTCGGCCTGCTGACTGACCTGGGTTCCTACTGCGAGCGGGTGCTTGACGGTTATCGGGATCTCGATGCGTTGATGATCGAGTCCAATCATTGCCGCGATATGCTGGCTCGTGGTCACTACCCGTACTTTCTCAAGCAACGGGTGGGCGGCGAGCTGGGACATTTGAACAACCACCAGGCGGCATTCCTGGTGTCCGAGTTGGGCTGGCAGGGTTTGCAGCACCTGGTTCTGGCCCATCTGAGCAGCAAGAACAATTTGCCGCAGCTGGCCCGGCAATGTTTTGTCGACACCCTCGGGTGCGACCCGGACTGGCTGCAACTGGCCGATCAAGATTCAGGGCTCGACTGGCGCCACATCGCCTAGCCCACCTACTTAGCAAGCGGAGCCCATCATGGAAAAACGTGAAGAACTCTACCGCGGCAAAGCCAAATCGGTTTACAAGACCGACGACGCTGACCGCTTGATCCTGCTGTTTCGCAACGACACCTCGGCGTTCGACGGCAAGCGTATCGAGCAGCTCGACCGCAAAGGCATGGTGAACAACAAGTTCAACGCCTTCATCATGCAAAAGCTCGAAGCGGCCGGCGTACCGACCCAATTCGACAAACTGCTGGGCGACAACGAATGCCTGGTGAAGAAGCTCGACATGATCCCGGTCGAGTGCGTCGTGCGTAACTACGCCGCCGGTAGCCTGGTCAAGCGCTTGGGCGTCGAAGAGGGCCTGAAGCTCAACCCTTACACCTTCGAGCTGTTCCTGAAGGACGACGCCAAGGGCGACCCGTTCATCAACGAATCCCACGTTGTCGCATTCGGCTGGGGCACCGCCGAGCAACTGGTTCGCATGAAAGAACTGTCGCTCAAGGTCAACGAAGTGCTGACCAAGCTGTTTGACGACGCCGGCCTGCTGCTGGTCGACTTCAAGCTTGAATTCGGCGTGTTCAGCGACGGCTCCATCGTCCTGGGTGACGAGTTCAGCCCGGACGGCTGCCGTCTGTGGGACAAGGACACCAAGAAGAAGATGGACAAAGACCGCTTCCGCCAAGGCCTCGGTGACGTCATCGAAGCCTACGAAGAAGTCGCCAATCGTCTGGGCGTACCGCTTTAATCGACGCAAGCATCTGATAGCACGGAAAAAATTTCGCTTGGGGGGTTCGCAACCAGCGAAAGTGTTGTTATGATGCGCGCCGTTGGAGAGATGCCAGAGTGGCCGAATGGGACGGATTCGAAATCCGTTGTACCTTCACCGGTACCTAGGGTTCGAATCCCTATCTCTCCGCCATTATTGAACAAGACGAAGCCCCCGTAATCATTGATGATTACGGGGGCTTTTTCGTTTCAGGTCGATTGTTTAGGGCATATTTAGGGCATTTATTCTGTCTCACGGACCTGCCTAGGCCGTTCTATGCTGTACTAATTTCCCCATCTGAGATTTCTCCCTCTCAGTTTCGTCTAGCATGATGGCGGGCTGGCATCGTTGTGCCGGACTCGGACGTTTTTCACTGGACTGAAATCCGGAGAAAGGAAATGCCAACCGTAATCGAAAAACTGACCATCGCAATGCTCTGCGATCTTCATAAGAAGCTTGGGGTTGAAAGCCGGTACGACTTAGACTTGGTAACTCAAGCAGTCGGCGAAGATGATTTGTGGATTTTGAGGTGGGCATATAACGATTTCAATGAAATCGATAATCCTGAAGAAGTAGTTTTTGTAGGTGATGTTTTCGACATGTTCTCTTTTATTGGGAGGGGATATGCTGCGCTCTCACAAGATGACAAGACGAGGGTAGATCAATCGAGTGACCACGTAGCCGCCTGGCTTACCTTCTCTGGATATGATGGTAACAACGAAAGCCGGTACCGGGGCATCGCTCACACTTTGGTGAATCGTTTGAATCGCTTCACTGAGTTCAAAGATGTTGCGAACAACAACTCTCATTGCCCTATGGTTAACACCTATGCGCGTATGTATGCCGCATTTGAGCTGATTCGAAAAAACGTGATCATGCGTGAAATGACGGCAGATGAAATCATTCAAGTAGTCAGCGAGGCCGTTCATCCAGACAATCGCTAACCGCCGTCTTCCCTGCTTGGGGAGGTATTCCTCCCCAGGTATTAGTTTTCGCGAAACCCCAGCATTTTCGACACGATACCGGCTATGCTCTTGGTGTCCTTAGGTATCCATCTACCGTAATGCTTTCTCACCATTGTTGTGTCGGCGTGCCCTAGCTGTCTGGCCACCCATTCGACGGGCACATAGCTCGATAGCATCTGGCTGGCGAACGTGTGGCGGCACTGGTTGGCGCCTCGATGGCGCACTTCTGCCTTTTTCAGATGAGCTGTGAACCAATTGCTCAGGGTTTTGCCGCTCCACAACGACCCGCTGGTAGAGCTGCGGAAAAGAAACCTGACTTTCATCTTCTTTGACGTGATGTTGTCGCGCTGGATAACGGTGATCTCTTCGACTGGTGATTCCCTGGCCGCAGCAACGATGTCTCGCATCAGTTCCAGTGCAGGGTCTATCAGCTAGGCGAGCCGTTGCGTTACGCGTAACGGTGCATTCTTCTCTGACCCGCCTTGTGCTGGTTTTTTTTGGGCAAAATCCATGACCCCGATGTTTCGAATCGTCGCCGATGGTGCCGACGTCACGGCCAAGATCAACGATCGGCTGTTGTTGCTGCGCACCTCGGACAAGCCCGGCATGGAGTCCGACGAGTTTGAGTTGCGTATCGATGACCGGGATGGACAAGTGCAGTTGCCTCGGCGGGGCGGTTCGATCGAGGTCTATTTAGGCTATGCCGAAACCGCTTTAGCCCGCATGGGACGTTACACGGTGGACACCGTCGAAGTGTCGGGGCCGCCGGATACGATCGTGATCAAAGGCAAGGCCAGCGACATGCGCGGCAGCGGTAAGACCATCCGTAGCGGGAGCTGGGAAGACGTGCCGCTGTCGAAGATCGTGGCCGACATTGCCGCGCGTAATGGCTGGCAGCCGGTGTGCCCGGTGTCGACCAAAGTGGCGCGAGTGGATCAACTCAACGAGTCCGATTTTAATTTCATCACCCGGCTGGCCAAGCAATACGACTGCACGGCCAAGGTGGCCGATGGCAAGCTGTTGGTGATGCCACGTCAAGGCGGACAGTCCGCAAGCGGCAAGGCTTTCGGCGCGGTCACGCTGACGCGCAGCGACCTCAGCCGCTGGCAATTCAGTCTCGGCGATCGCAGCTCGCACAAGGCGGTTGCGACCAAGCACCAGGACAAGAAAGACGGAAAGCTGGCCATCGTCACCATCGACAACGACGACGCGCCGGATGGCCTGCCGGCGGTGCATACCGACCGGCATATCTACCCGAATAAGACCGCTGCCCAAGCGGCCGCGAAAGCGCGTCTGGCGGCGTTCAATCGCTCGACCGCCGACGTGCGGTTTGAGATGCCTGGGCGCACGGACATTTTCGCCGAGCGGCCCATTCTCGCCCAGGGCTTCAAGGTCGGGCTTGATGGCGAGTACCTGGCGGATTCGGTCGAGCAAGTGTTCACCCAGTCTGGCTGGTCCACCACGGTCGAATGCAATGCCGGCAAAGCCGGTAAATCCAAGGGCAAGAAAAAGAAAGGGCCGAAACCACCCCTCAAGGTTGTGAACATCGAGAAACAGTAGCCGCATCCCATCGCCGCCTGAGAGCGGTTTTTTTACGTCTGGAGTTTGTATGTCCATCACTGAACAACAGCTGCAAAGCATCATGCCCAACGCCCGCCGCCAAGCGGGCGTTTTTGTATCCGCCCTAAACACAGCCATGGCGCATCGGCAGATCAACACGCCGAAACGCCAAGCCGCGTTTCTGGCGCAAGTCGGTCACGAGTCGGGTCAGCTGCAGTACGTCCGGGAGCTGGGCGGCGATCAGTACCTGAGCAAATACGACACCGGCAACCTGGCTGCGAAACTGGGCAACACCCCGGCAGCGGATGGTGATGGCCAGCGCTATCGCGGTCGCGGTCTGATCCAGGTCACCGGTCACGACAACTACCTGCGCTGCAGCTTGGCGCTGTTCGGTGACGAGCGATTGCTGCGCACCCCTGAGCTGCTGGAGTTGCCGCAGTGGGCTGCCGAGTCGGCCGCGTGGTTCTGGTCGGTGAATGGGTTGAACGCGCTGGCCGATCAAAACGAATTCAACACGATCACCCGCAGGATCAACGGCGGCCTCAATGGCCTGCAGGATCGGCTGGAGTTGTGGGGGCGGGCGAGGGCGGTGTTATGCGTCTCGGCGAACTGATCCCGGCACCGTATCGGCTGGTGGCCAAAGGCTTGGTGCTGGTCGTCATGGCCGGTGGTTCTGCCGCCATCACCTGGCGAGTGCAGGAATGGCGTTATGGCAGCCAGCTCGCGGAGCAGGCCCGCCTCCACACCGAAGCCCTCAACCAACTGAACCAGGCCTCGGCCGCGCAACAGCGTGCCGAACAGGACAAACGCCTCGCGCTCGAGCAGCGCCTGGCAACCAGTGAACAAACCCATTACCGAGCCTTGAGTGATGCCCAACGTGATCAAGGTCGCCTGCGCGACCGCCTTGCCACTGCTGATCTGCGCTTGTCAGTCCTACTCGACGCCACTACTGGCGCCGGCAACGGATCGTTGTCAGCCACCGCCGCCGGCGGCGTGGTTCATGGCCCCACAAGAGCCGAACTTGACCCAGCGCATGCTCAACGAATTATCGGCGTCACCGATGACGGCGACCGGGGGCTGATTGCCCTCGCGGCCTGTCAGGCATACGCCAAAGAAGTCTCAACACTGAAGTGAAAAAGAGCGGCTGATCCGGATGCATCAACATCCGGTCCAGCCGCCGTCCCTATCCAGTTCGAAGATCGGCTGCTGTCGATTTAACAGAAATTTCGGTTACGCAAAATCCGGGACACCTGCAGAACATGGGAGTTACACCACGTCCTGGCCCAACAGCGCCATCGTGTATTCGCGCCACTGAATCGAGGGCACGCGATAAAATTCGCCGCACTTATTTGACAGGCCACAATAAGTATCTAGAGTTCGTCTGTGAAGAACTGGAAGGAATCCAGTCTGCCCGAGCTAGAATCAGGAGTTGCATGATGTACAAGATCACGGATGAGCCGCAGTTGAACCGCGCAAAAGCCTACCAGAACAATCCCGCCCACTCGTATATCGACTTTCGCCAGACAGCCTCCGCGGCTATCTGCAAGTTGGCGCCCCTCTTCTATTGCGTACGCCACTAGCGACGTACTGCATTCGCTCGTCCCGAATAAAAATTAGACGTTAAAAACTTGGTGTGCCATTACCCCAACAAGCTATCCGGGGTGGAGCATCACGCTCTACAGAACTGCCACTCGAATCTCTGGCGTGTTTGTGTAGTTGAAAAGCAAAAGGTCCCTGCACTTATGAAACATGTTCTTGTGATTCGTTATTCGCAAAGCGGTCAGTTGAGCGAAGTGGTCGAAAGTCTAATTTCGCCTCTACGTTCGACACAGGAGGTTAAGGTACATGAAGTGGTGCTCAAGCCCCGGGTTGCCTATCCGTTTCCTTGGCCTGTGGGCAAATTTTTCGACGTGTTTCCCGAGACCGTGCAACTCAGCCCGCCGGCCATCGAACCGGTGTATACGAATCACACTCAGCCCTTCGACTTGGTGATCCTAGCGTATCAGGTCTGGTATCTGTCGCCATCACCGCTGATCACCGCATTTCTCAAGAGCGCGGAAGGCAAGCGTCTGCTGGCCGGGCGCCCGGTGGTCACGGTGATCGCCTGCCGCAACATGTGGCTGATGGCCCAGGAGGCGGTCAAGCGTCTACTGGATGAGGCCGGCGCGCAGTTGCGCGACAACGTGGTGCTAACCGACCGGGCCAATACCTTCGCCACACTGATTACCACACCGCGCTGGATGTTCACCGGCAACCGCGAGTCATTCCTCGGCCTGCCCAAGGCCGGGATTAGCGCCCAGGATGTCCAAGGCGCTGCACGTTTCGGGCGGGCATTGAATGCCGCCCTGTATGCCAATAAAGAGAAAGCCGAAGGGCCGATGCTGGCTGGACTGGGGGCGGCGACCGTCAATCCTGGGCTGATACTCAGCGAGCGAGCGGCTTATAGAGGCTTCAAGTTCTGGTCGGGAATAATTTGCCGTTTCGGCAAGTATGGACAATGGCTACGGCGACTCTTGCTGTGCTTATTCATCGTCTATCTATTGTTGGTCATCATGACCGTCCTGCCTATTTCACTTGTGTTACGCCGCTTGCTTCATCCATTTATCCGGACGCGCCTCAATGAGTTGCAGCGTTATTACGAACAGCCGTCCGGTTCGCAACTAAATTTTGAATCTAAAGAGTGAAATAATCATGAGTAATTCGTTTGTCTATATTACGAAAACATCCACGTATATGCCGGGAGAGGCGGTCGATAACGATACGATGGAGAACATTCTCGGGTATGTGGGCGGGCGACCTTCACGGTCTCGGCAGGTGGTGTTGCGTAATAACGGAATCAAGCAACGCTATTATGTGCTGGATCCGGAAACTGGTGTTCCCCGTTTCACTAACGCGCAAATAACCGCCGAGGCGATCAAGGGCCTGGTGGGCGACGATTTTACCCTGGACTCCATGGAATGCCTGTCCACCGGCACCACCTTGCCGGACCAACTGATGCCCAACCATGGCGTGATGGTGCATGGCGAGCTGGGCAACAAACCTTGTGAGGTGGTGTCCACCGCCGGCATCTGCCTGGCTGGCCTCACCGCGCTGAAATATGCCTACCTGTCGGTGCTTGCGGGAGCCAGCCGCAAGGCAGTGGCCACAGCTTCGGAGGTGGTTTCGCCGGTGCTGCATGCGCGCAATTTCGATGCGGAAAACGAGGCGCTGGTGGCGCAGATGGCGGCCCGCCCAGAAATCGCCTTCGATAAAGACTTCCTGCGCTGGATGCTATCCGACGGGGCCGGGGCCTTCCTGCTCGAGAACCAACCACGGGCCGGCAGCCTGTCGTTACGTATCGACTGGATAGACATCTTTTCCTACGCCAACGAATTACCAACCTGCATGTACGCGGGCGCGGAAAAGGCCGAGGACGACAGCTTGACCGGCTGGATGCGGCTGCCCTCTGAGCAATGGGCATCGCGCTCGATTTTCGCAATCAAGCAGGACGTGCGGCTGCTGAACGAGAACGTGGTGAAGTACACCCTCGGCAAGCCGCTCAAGGAGGTGATGATCAAGTACAACCTGTCGCCCGAGGCCATCGACTGGTTCCTGCCGCACATGTCATCGGAATACTTCCGCAAACCGATTGTCGAGTGCATGGAAAACACCGAATTGGCGATTCCCCAAGAGCGCTGGTTCACCAACCTGTCTCATCGTGGCAACACCGGCTCGGCGTCGATCTACATCATGATCCACGAGCTGCTTGAGTCCGGACGCCTGCACAAAGGGCAGCGCGTGCTGTGTTTCGTCCCGGAAAGCGGGCGCTTCTCCGGTGGTTTCATGCATCTGACGGCGGTCTGATACGCCTCACCATGGCGCAAGAGCCCAGTGGTCGGCACGGGCCGGCCACTGTTTCGTGGTACGCATCCAACCGCAAGGGAATGAACATGGAAACGTTCGAACAACATGTGAAAAAAGTGGTGGCGACCGAGCTGGACGTCAACCAAGCAGACCTCACAAATTATGCCCACGCCTCACAATGCCCTGTCCGCGCAACTGCCTCATTCTGAGCGCGAAGCCTTACACAAGGCCATATCGCCGAACTACTTGAAAGATCGCGGCCTGCGGGAAGGCAGCTATGGCGAAATCGTCAACGAGCGCGGTCGGACAGTGTTCGAGGTGGGCTTTACCCGTGCGATTCGCAAAGGCTGGCTGGTGATCGCCCATCTCAAGGCAGGCACTGCGCGACAACTAGGACTGGCCCCATCCTCTGTAATTCCAGAAATCGGGAGCTGACGTGGAACAGTGCGTTGCCCTGAGCCGTAGATGAATGGGGCGAATCCGATGGTTTTTTCTTCTGGAGTTTCGGTCATTTTGCGCCTCCGTACATAGAGACGTGTGATGAGAGAAGGCTTGTATCGCGGTGCAGGCGAAGCGGGCTTAACAGGTTACTTGTTTGTATCGTTCAACTCCCTCGATTCCGGAGCTGCCGCATTCTGCCGACGAGTTACTTCACCGAACATGGAAAGGCCTCACAGGATCAAACCTGTGGGGCCTTTTCATTTTTGCAGGAGCTACCGCTCCCCGCACTCAGCCACTCACGACAGCGAGTGACCTAACTTCTTTTCGATCAGCTCATAAACTTCCTTGTGCGTCGAGTTATGCAGCGTCTTGTTCAGGCATGCCAAAGCCAGGAAGGTTTTGACTTCGTCCTTGGCGTGCGGGTAGAGGCTGGCGACGTAGTCGGCTTCATGCGTTTGCGTACAGTTGAAGTACTTGTCGTCTTTCGCTTTGTCTCTAGCCATTGTGCGGCTCCTTTTGGGTTCAAATGATGTGGAGAAACAGGGCCGGATGGCCCCATACGTCACTGAGCGTAGGGACGTAAAGACGGCCCGCCAGTCGTTCGAACAAAAAAGGAAAAGGTTGTAGGACGCAGTCGCTCATTCACTCTCGCGGTTAAATCTCCTTCACCGGCGTCTCCCCTGTTGCTCCTTTGATCAACTCGATTACATGCAAACAATCGGCCTTGTTCACATAAGACTCACCACTGGCGATGGTTTCGTGATTGCCTGCGCGCAGCCTCCAGCGCCATTGCCCTTTGCCGGTGCTCGGGGTGCCTTTGGATTGTCTGTAAATCTCGAAATACATTCAGTTCGCTCCATGCGATTTATTTGTGCGACAGCCTTTTTGACGCATGGTCGCAAGCCTAGCGCAGACGGGTTTTTTGGCTATCGGACATTTGTTTCCAATCGTTCGCGGATGTTTCTGAAGGGGGCATGTTTAGTACGTTGAGAATGGTCGCTTGGCGAAGAGCTGCAATGTGTATTTGAACGACGTTCCCGTCCACGACATACGGGACTGAACGGTGACGCACAGGTCATGGGCTGAGGGTGAAAACACAGAAGGTCCAGTGAGGTCGGCAAAGGTTGATGGACGCCGAGCCCCAGGCCTTTCTACACTGCCCGTATTCCGGGGAGCGGGGGCAGTGAATGAATCGCAATGAACTACGCAAGGCAGACATCAACCTGATGGTGGTCTTCGAAACCTTGATGCTCGAGCGCAACGTGACCCGGGCGGCGGAGAAGCTGTTTCTCGGTCAGCCGACCATCAGTTCGGCGCTCAACCGTTTGCGCACGATGCTCAACGATCCGTTGTTCATTCGTGTCGGGCACCGCATGGAGCCGACAGCCCGCGCTGAAGATATCTTTCGTCACCTCAAACCGGCGCTGGATTCGTTGTCAGTGGCATTGAGCCTGACCCGTGATTTCGATCCTGCGGTCAGTACCATGACGTTCCGCATCGGCCTGTCTGATGACGTCGAGTTCGGCCTGTTGCCGCCGGCGTTGCGTGCTTTGCGTCAGGAAGCACCGAACGTGGTGTTCGTGGTGCAACACGTCGACTATTGGCGAATCCCCGATCTGCTGGCCGCCGGCGATATCACGGTCGGTATCAGTCAGACCCGTGGCCTGCCGGCCAACGCCAAACGCAAACTGCTGCGGCACATTCAACCGAGCATCCTGCGTGCCGACGCCTGCGATACGCCGCTGACCCTCGATGAATATTGCGCACGTCCCCACGTCCTGGTGTCCCACACCGCCAACGTCAGTGGTTTCGCCGACGAGTGGCTGGCAGAGCTTGGCCGTACCCGTCAGGTGGTGCTGTCGGTGCCGCAATACAGCGCGCTGCCGGCACTGTTGGCCGGCACGGACCTTATTGCCAGCCTGCCGGATTACGCCGCCACCGCCATGGCCACCTCCGGGTTGCTGTTCAAGGAACCGTTCCCGTTCAAGACGCCGACACTCGACCTGTCGATGGTCTGGCTCAGCCACGTCGACAGCGACCCGGCAGAGCGCTGGTTGCGTTCGCGGCTCGAAGCCTTGATGAGCGAGCGCCCCCCGACACCGCTCTAAAACGCGCGACACGACCCTGACGGGCGTTGTTCAACTTGCCGGGAGGAAGTCTGCCTGCTTTGCTGTGACGTATGAATCCGGCGGAGAACTGTGCCATGAGCATCACCCGTACGTTGCTGCGTGGGCGCGGCAGTCTCGACAGTGGCAAGGTTGGCATGGTCGAGCTGTTTTTCGATCTGGTGTTCGTGTTCGCCGTAACCCAGTTGTCGCATTCCCTGCTCGCCCATTTGTCGATTCTCGGCGCGGTGCAGGTAGCGTTGTTGATGGTCGCGGTGTGGTGGGTGTGGATCTTCACGTCCTGGATCACCAATTGGCTCGACCCGGAAAAACTGCCGATCCGCCTCGGGTTGTTTGGCCTGATGATTGCCGGTTTGTTGCTCTCATCGGCCATTCCCAAGGCATTCACCGAACGCGGTTTGATGTTCGCCGCAGCGTTTGTGTTCATGCAGGTCGGGCGCACGCTGTTTGCCATTTGGGCGGTGCGCGGCGAATCGCTGAGCATGACCCGCAACTTTCAGCGCATCCTCGTCTGGCTGATGCTGTCCGGGGTTTTCTGGATGGCCGGGGCGTTTGTCGAGGCAGAGCAACGCCTGTGGTGCTGGTCGGCGGCTTTGTTGATCGAGCTGATTTCGCCGTCGCTATATTTCTGGGTGCCGGGCCTTGGGCGTTCGTCGCTGAGCGACTGGAACGTCGAAGGCAATCACATGGCCGAGCGCTGTGGCTTGTTTGTGATCATTGCCCTGGGTGAGTCGTTGCTGGTGACCGGTGCGACGTTTGCCGAATTACCGCTGAGTGCGGGCGGATTGCTCGCCTTTCTCGTCTCGGTGCTGGGCAGTATCGCCATGTGGTGGGTGTATTTCGACAGCGGCGCCGAACGCGCGCACCATCGCATCGCTCATTCCACTGATCCTGGGCGCCAGGCGCGGATCGCTTACACCTATCTGCATGTGCTGATCGTTGCCGGGGTGATCGTCAGTGCCGTGGCCGATGAGCTGGTGCTGGTGCACCCGGATCACGCCAGCGACGCCGGTATCCTCGCGATCATTGCCGGACCGTGGTTGTTTCTGCTCGGCAATGCGCTGTTCAAATGGGTCATGGCCGACCGGTTGCTGCCCCCTTTGTCGCATCTGGCCGGGCTGGTTCTGCTGATGCTGTCCTTCCCATTGGCGTTGAATCACTGGTTTTCAGCGTTGCAACTGGGCGCGCTGACCACGACGATCGTGATCGTGGTCGCTGCCTGGGAAACCTTGGCGCTACGTCAGACATCGTCACCCGTGGTGTCAGAAAAAGCCTCAAGGGAGTAGGGCGCAGCTGTGTTATATGTACGGCCTTTCTGCCGCCCGACTGGAGTACCCCGATGCCACACCTGCACATGGAATACACCGCCAACCTGCCGCAACTGAACGCTGACGTCGCTTTGATCCGGCTCAACAACACCTTGGTGGGTTCCGGTCAGTTCGCGGCGGAGTTCGATATCAAGAGCCGTGCGGTGAAAGTGGAAACCTTCAAGGTTGGCACCGCCATGGGCGAGCGTGCTTTCGTGCATGTGAAGCTGGCCCTGCTCAGCGGCCGTTCGCCGGAGATCAAGAAACAGCTTTCGCAAAGCCTGCTGACGGTGTTGCAAGAACTTTGCGAATGGCCTGCCGACATTGAGGTGCAGTTGTGCGTTGAACTGCTCGATATCGACCGTGATTCCTACAGTAAAACCGCTATTGGCATGTAAGCGTCAGGCCGCTTCCAGCTCACTGCACACCTGGATTATCTGCTCGCGGAGCCAGACGTTGGCGCTGTCCTGATCGACGTTCTGGCTCCACTGCATGTCGAGCGTGAACCCCGGCAAGCCGTTGGGCGCCTCGCAGTGGTTAAACACGGCTTCGTTGGTCAGTAAACGCTGAATACGCCGGGGCAGAGTGAGGATGAAGTCGGTGCCGGTGATCAATTTCAACGCAGCACTGTAGCTGTTCGAGCGCGCCACAATCTGGCGTTTCTGTGCCTGTCGCGCGAGCCAGCCGTCGACCATGTTGGTGGTGGAGGTCCAGGGTGTGGGGAACACATGCCGGCGTTCGGTGAAGGCCTGCAAGCTCAGGCGCGGTTCCAGTGGTGTGGCGCGCTTGTCGAAGACGCAGACCAAATCATCTTCCAGCAGCATCCGAGACTTCAGGTCAGCGTGGTTGCGGTGGAAGTTGGGGCCGAAGCTGATCACAAGATCGAGGCTGCCGTCGCGCAGCTCATCCGCTGGCACATCGGTTTCAAACTTGTGCATGTTGACCATCACCGGCAAATCATTGAAGTCGAAGCGTTTCAATAAACGCGGCAGGATCAGTTGTTCGAAGTATTCCGGGGCACAGATGTTGAAGGTGACCGCTTGCTGGGTTGGATCGAACACCGGGGCGCCGGCGTGGCACAGATTGATGCTCTCGAGAATCTTCTGTACATGGCCGTACATGGTGCAGGCCTTGTAGGTCGGACGCATGCCGGTGCGTGTGTTGATGAACAGTTCGTCTTCGAAACTGGTGCGCAGTTTTTTCAGGCAATAACTGACGGTGGACTGGCTGACAAACAGTGTTTCCGATACATCGGTGACGCTGTTCTGCTCATACACGGCGATAAACACCATGAGATCCTGCATGTCGAGCTTTCGAAGCAAGTTACTGTTCAGCATCCGTTCTATCTCGCTGTGCTCCTTGCGCTGAATCCGCGCAAACGTGTGCGAACGATCCTAGCGGAACGATGGTGCCAGGAGAAAGCCCTGTAGGATATTTCACGGACAGTTGTGGGACAGAAAGTTTTAGCAACACGACGTCGCCCGACAAAGCGCTAAAACATGGCCAGAAGCCTTCAGTTACTGCGGGTTTGCGGTCAGCGGACATGTCGTTGGTAATGCCGGGGATCGAAACGCAACACCATCAGCAGCATGACGACCATCATGGCCGTCAGCGTCCCCCAGGCCCATTCGAAGCTGCCCAGTTGATCGCGGACCATCCCGGCCAGTAATGGTGAGAGGCCGGCAATCAGATAACCAATGCCTTGCACGAAGGCGGTGAGGCCGCCGGCGCGCTTCGGGTTGTCGAGGTGGTCGAGGGCGACGATCAGGCTCATCGGAAACAACCCGCCGATGCCCAGGCCCAACAGGCACGGCCACAGCAGGCTGAGGTGTTGCGGGCTGAGGATCAGCCCGCAGAAGCCGGCGATGATCAGGCCGAGCAGTGCCATCAGTACCCCGCGCCGATCACGGCTGCGATTGGCGATAGCCGGGACTATGAGTCCGGAAATGACCTCCATGGCGGTCAGAAAACCTAACAACAGCCCTGCGTTTTGTTCGCTCCAGCCTTTTTCCACGTAGTACGGCGCCAGCCAAGCGAGCACACAGGTGTAGGACGCTGTTCCCAGACCGAAGAAGATTGCGAGTAACCAGGCGCGAGCATTGGAGAAAAACGCTTCTTTCCTCGCCGCCCCCGTCAGGGTGTTTGGCAGTGACCTGCGTTGCGACCACCAGAACACGAACGCCAGCAGCGCCAGCGCCGCCCAAATGGCCAAGCCCAGGCGCCAGCTACCGGTTTGTACCCTCACCAGTGGCGCGAATGAGGCCGCAATCGCCGCGCCGCCCATGATCGAGGTGACATACAAGCCCATGCACAGCGCCACGTTGTCGGCGAAGCGCGATTTGATCAGCGCCGGCATCAACGCCTGAATCAACGCGATGCCGATGCCCGCCAACATGGCGCTGACAATCAGTTCGCCAGCCGAGTCGATAAACAGCCGTGACAGCGTCGCCAGAGCAATGATCAGCAGCGACAACAGCACCGTACGCTGTTCACCCAGGCGCTGACTGATACCGATGCCGAAAAACATCGCCAAGCCCATGGCCGTCACCGGCAACATGGTCAGCAACGATGCAAGGCTGAAACTCAACGGGATGTCGCCGCGAATCGCCGAAAGCAGTGGCCCGACGGCTGCCATCGATGGTCGCAGATTGAGAGCGACCAGAATGATCGCGAGCATTAGCCCGACGGCGGGGCGGGAGGTGGTGCGGATGTGTTCCATCGTCAGGCCTTTGATATCAGGGCTGAGGATTAGGCGCGTGGCCACTCGGTGCGGGCAAACCAGAAAATCCGCTGCGGTATTTAAATATTCGATAACCGCGAATCCCCTCCGTGGGCGCGGGCATGCTCGCTTGCACAGGGATGGGGGGCAGGCCAAAAACTGGAGCAAGCCTGAAGCACTCTCAAATATTTTTCGGATTTCGACTTATTACCAAGCCCTAACTAATCGTTGGCGACTTTTTCACGAAAAATTGATGGATGCCTGTCTACAGTTTTGCAGGCCTTGGTTAATGAATTTTTCACAACTAACCGGGGCTCTTCTTTTCAGGAATAACCCACCACTATGTTGAAGTTGAATTCCGTGCGCCCGGAGTGGGTGACGTTGATTGCCAGTGCCTTTCTGTTGATCGGTTTCAATTTTGTGCTCTGGCAGCACCTGGTCGAGATCACTGCCGCAGATGGCAACGGCGTTGCCATGCGCGTGGCTTTTGGCGTGATGATCCTTGCCGCGTTCAACATCGTGCTGACCTTTCTCGCCTTTCGTCCGCTGCTCAAGCCGATTCTGACACTGATGTTCTTGATCAGTGCCGGTGTGGCTTATTTCATGAGTCAGTATGGCGTCATGATTGATGCGGGTATGCTTCGTAACTTCGCCGAAACCAATGCCACGGAAGTTCGTGATCTGCTGTCGTTGAAGTTGTTTGCTTACTTGTTGTTTCTTGGTGTGTTGCCTTCCTGGTTGTTGTGGAAAGTGCCGGTCAACTATCGTCGCTGGCATCGCGAGTTGTTCAGCAAAGTTGTTGTCAGTTTCGTATCGGCTGCCGTGATCGGTGGGGTTGCACTGGCCAACTATCAGGGGTTGTCCTCGCTGTTTCGCAATCATCATGAATTGCACTTGATGCTGGTGCCGAGCAACTACATTGGCGCGACGGCCGGTTACCTGCGTGAACAGGTGGCGTCGGCGCATCAGCCGTTCGTCAAGATCGGCGAGGACGCCCAACGCAATCCGGACTTGAAAGTACAGCCACGCAAATCCCTGACCGTGCTGGTCGTGGGGGAAAGTGCCCGGGCGCAGAACTTCGGCATCCTGGGTTATAACCGTGACACCACGCCAAAACTGGACAAGGAAGCCGGGCTGATCGCGTTCACCGACGTACATTCCTGCGGCACTGAAACGGCGGTCTCGGTGCCGTGCATGTTTTCCAACATGGACCGCAAGGATTACGACGCCAGCAAGGCCAAGAACGAAGAGGGCCTGCTCGACGTGCTCAAGCGTGCCGGTATCGATGTGATCTGGCGCGATAACCAGTCTGGCTGCAAAGGCACTTGCGATCGGGTCACGCTGCAGGATGTCAGTAACCTCAAAGACCCGGCGCTGTGCGCCAACAGCGAATGCCGTGATGAAATCCTGCTGCAAGGTCTGCAAGGCTTTATCGACCATCTGGACAAGGACACTGTGCTTGTCTTGCACCAGATGGGCAGTCATGGCCCGGAATACTTCAAGCGCTATCCGAAGGAATACGAACACTTCACACCCGTCTGTGAAAGTAACGCGCTGAACAATTGCAGCCGAGAAAGTATCGTCAATGGTTACGACAACACGCTGGTTTACACCGACCATGTGTTGTCGAGCCTGATCGATGTACTGCGCGCCAATCAGGACAAGGTTGATACCGCCATGTTGTACCTGTCGGATCACGGCGAGTCGTTGGGCGAATACAATTTGTTCCTGCACGGTACGCCTTACATGCTGGCGCCGGAGCAACAGAAACATGTGGCGATGCTGGCGTGGTTCTCTGACAGTTATCAGAAGGCTTATTCGGTCGATACTCACTGCCTGCAAATGAACCGAGACAAACCGTTGAGTCAGGACAACCTGTTTCACTCGATGCTCGGCTTGCTTGAAGTACGCAGCAAGGTTTATCAGCCGGGCCTGGACATGTTTGCCGGTTGCCGTGGCGCAGGGATTGATGGCGTGTTGGCCAAGGACTGAGCCGTTTCGGGCCCGTTGTCCTGATACGACGGGCCTGCCTGTTTGCCCTATCAGACTATTCTTGCTGTTTGGCAGGACATTTCGTTACAGCTCTTGTCCTTCGCAGGCGCGTAAATCGCCAGTGGCGATATATACTGCGCGCCATTCTTCAAGGGAGAGCCGTGTGGCCATCGATATTCACTGGATTCGCGACAACGAAAGCCTCGCGCAATTTTGCGCCGAGTGGCAGCAACTGCCTTTCGTGGCCCTCGACACCGAATTCATGCGGGTCGACACCTTCTACCCGATTGCCGGCCTGTTGCAGGTGGGTGACGGCAAGCGCGCCTACCTGATTGACCCGTTGACCATCAACGCCTGGCAACCGCTGGCCGCGTTACTGGAAAATCCGGCGGTACTCAAGGTTCTGCACGCGTGCAGCGAAGACCTCGAAGTCCTGTTGCGCCTGACCGGCAGCATGCCGGCGCCGCTGTTCGATACCCAACTGGCCGCGGCTTACTTGAACCTCGGTTTCTCGATGGGCTACTCGCGGCTCGTGCAGGCCGTGCTCGGCATCGAACTGCCCAAAGGCGAAACCCGCTCCGATTGGTTGCAGCGACCGTTGTCCGAGACACAAATCAGCTATGCCGCCGAAGATGCCGTGCATCTGGCGGAGGTATTCGTACAGCTGCGTCCGAAACTGTCTGACGACAAATTCAACTGGGTTCTGGAGGACGGCGCCGAGCTGGTTGCCAACCTGCGTCGGGAAACCGACCCATACGAGGTGTATCGCGAGGCCAAACTGGCGTGGAAACTGTCCCGCGCACAACTGGCCGTGCTGCGTGAACTGTGTGCCTGGCGCGAGCGCGAAGCCCGCGCCCGAGACCTGCCGCGCAACCGCGTTGTGCGTGAGCATTCGCTGTGGCCGCTGGCCCGTACGCAACCGGACTCTTTGAGTGCGCTGGGCAAGATCGAAGACATGCACCCGCGTACCGTGCGTCAGGACGGCGAATTTCTACTTGATCTGATCAAGCGCTCTGGCAGTGTGGGCCCCGATCAATGGCCGCCTGCGGTGCCGGAACCGTTGCCGATCGAAGCGGCTACGTTGATCAAGCAATTGCGCGCGCTCGGTCAGGCCGAAGCCGAACGGCTGAACATCGCGCCAGAACTGATGCTGCGCAAGAAAACCCTCGAAGCACTGCTCAAGAGCGGTTTCCCCGAGGGTCCTTACCAATTACCTGAGTCGCTGCGTGGCTGGCGCCGCGAACTCATGGGTCAGAAGCTGCTCGACAGCCTGGCCACCGCCGGAGAACAGCCTTGAAACGTATTTGTTCCATTTACCAAAGCTCCAAGCGCAGCGGCATGTACCTTTATGTGCTCAAAAGCGATGCACTTGAACAAGTGCCCGAAGCGCTGATGCTGGCCTTCGGCAAAGCCAGACATGCTTTCGATCTGGTGCTGTCGCCCGAGCGAAAACTGGCCAGTGAAGACATCGTTGTGGTCCTGGAAAACCTCGAAAAGCAGGGCTATCACCTGCAAATGCCGCCGGCTGAGGATGAGTACATCGAACATTTGCCTGAAGAGTTGCTGCGACGCAACGACCCGATCTGATTGGCGGGGCCCTGTTCTGGGCCTCTGGTAACCCTGGAACTGTTTTTACCGCGATGACCGCCCGAAATACGGCGGTTGTCTGCACGGTTTGCGAAAGGTTTGAAGATGCGCGTTCTGATTGCTGAACACGACCACGCGATATACGCCCGGCTGCTGCGTCAGGCAGCGCCGGAGCTCGAAGTACTGACCAGCGGCGACTCCGCTGAACTGGCTCGTCAGGCCACCGATTGTCCGGTTTGGCTGGGGCAGCCGGATCTGCTGGCGACCCTGTTGCGTCAGGGCCATCAACCCCAATGGCTGCAATCGACCTGGGCCGGTATCACGCCACTGCTGGCTGATGGCTTGCGCCGTGATTACCGCCTGACCCGCGCGGTGGGGATTTTTGGTCAGGTGATGGCCGAATACGTACTGACTTACATGCTCGGCCACGAACGCGAAGTGTTGGCACGTCTGGTCAGCCAGGTCGAGCGCAAGTGGGACAACCGCACGGGCCAGAGTCTGGTCGGACGCAAGGTGCTGATCGTCGGCACCGGCGACATCGGCCTGAGCGTGGCGCAGTTCCTGCGGCCGTTTGGCGTCGAGTTGTACGGTATCGCCAGCAGTGCACGGGAGCAGGCACCGTTTGTCGAAGTCGGCTCGATGGCCGATTTGCCACGTCTGGTGGGCGAAGTGGATTACGTGGTCAACCTGTTGCCCAACACCGAACACACCCACGATGTCTACGACGCGGCGCTGTTCAAGCAATTCAAATCGACCGGGTTGTTCATCAATGCCGGGCGCGGTGTCGCGGTGGTCGATGCGGATCTGGTGGAGGCCCTGAAGGAAGGGCATCTGGCGGGCGCGGTGATCGACGTCTGCCGGCAGGAGCCGTTGCCACAACGTCATCCATTCTGGACGGCGTGGGGCTTGTTGCTGACCGGCCACAGCTCGGCGCCGACGTCACCTGCGTTGATGGTGCAGTTGTTTGTCGACAACCTGCGGGCGTATCAGGCCGGTGAGGCGTTGCGCGGGGAAGTGGATTTCAGCCGCGGTTATTGAGTTTTCCCGATCCAATAGTGGGAGCGGGCTTGCTCGCGAAAGCGGTGTGTCAGTCATCAGAAACGTTGACTGACACACCCTCTTCGTGAGCTGGCCTGCTCCCACTGTTTTTTTGTGGTGTGGCTTAGAGGGTGAAGTCGCCTTCAGCCGCCAGTTCGCTCAGCGGACGACGGGGGCTAGGCTCCTCGCGTGCTTGCAGGTAATCGGCCAGGGTCGCCTTGTCCCCCTGCTTGCCCACCGCCACTGCGGCGTGCAGTGCGTAACCTTCTGGAATGTTCAGCTCCTGGCGGGTCAGTTCCTGATCAAAACCGGCCATGCCATGGGTGTGCCAACCGCTGATGCTCGCTTGCAGCGCCAGATGGCCCCACGCCGAGCCCGTATCGAAGGTGCTCCACAGCGCAGGGGTTTCTTCAGTGGCGCCCGGTACGGCGAAGGTGGTTTTGGACATGACGATCACCAGCGCCGAGGCATGTTGCGCCCAACTGCGGTTGAATTCGTTGAGCAGGCCCAGATACCGCTCCCAGTTCGGCGTATCGCGACGCGCATAGAGAAAACGCCATGGCTGCGAGTTGTAGGCCGACGGCGCCCAGCGTGCGGCTTCGAAAAAGCTCAGCAGGGTTTCTTCCGGGATCGCTTCGCCGGTAAAGGCGCGGGGCGACCAGCGATCGGTGAATTGCGGGTGAATGGCGTAATCGGCAACGCGAGGGTTGGCACTCATCAAGAAATTCCTGGACACGTTTTTAAAAGAAGCGAGGCAAAACCCTACTGGGCGGCGCTTGGGCTGACAAGCGCGTTTTACCGACAGTCGCCAGCGCTTGGCCCGCAAGCCCGCTGGCACTAGACTGGCGGCCTTTTCACCACCTGATGTTGATGCTTGAGCCATGGCCGCCAAAGTCGAACCGTTCTGGAAACGCAAAACCCTCGATCAACTGGATCACGAGGAATGGGAATCGCTGTGCGACGGCTGTGGCCTGTGCTGCCTGCAAAAGCTTGAGGATGAGGAAGACAACAGCGTCTATTACACGCGCATCGCCTGCAAACTGCTGGATCTGAAAACCTGCCAGTGCAGCGATTATCCGAATCGCATCAAGTTTGTCCCGGACTGCATCCAGCTCACGCCGGGGCAGGCCGAAGCGTTCAAATGGTTGCCGCCGACCTGCGGATATCGGCTGGTCAGCGAGGGCAAGGATCTGCCGTTATGGCATCACCTGGTGTGCGGTGATCGCGAGGCAGTGCACCACGAGCGGATTTCCCAATCCGGGCGCATGCTCGCCGAAGGCAGCGTGCCGGAAGACGACTGGGAAGATCACCTGATTTTCCGGGCCGGCTAAGCGCCCACGGATTCAAGTTTCAACAAGGAGTGTGTATGGCTGTGGGATTGCGGCGGGCGTTGATCGCCGGGCTGCTGGCGCTGAGTGCGCCGGTGTGGGCGGCGAAGAAAGTCGACCTGGATTATCACGTGCGCTTGTTGCCCAAAAGCGATCAGGCTGAAGTGCGTTTGACCCTGGCCAAGGGCGCCGTTGTGCGCAGCCTCGATTTTGACCTCGGCGATGGCAGCCATTACAGCGACTTCAAGGCCGATGGCCAATGGCAACTGACGCCGGGCAAGCAGGCGCGCGGTGTCTGGCGTCCGGCGAGCGAAAAGGCCAGCCTGACCTATCGCGTGCGCATCAGCCACGGTCACAGGAACGGCAGCTTCGACACGCGCATGACGTCAACGTGGGCATTGATGCGCGGTGACGATTTGGTGCCGACGGCCAAGCTGGATCAACAGGACGGCACCGAACTGGTTTCGCGACTTCAATTTGAGTTGCCCGACGGCTGGAAAAGCATCGAAACCGCGTGGCCACGCATCGGCAAAAACAAATTCCGCATCGACAATCCCTCACGCTTGTTCGACCGCCCGACCGGTTGGATGCTGGCCGGCCACCTCGGCAGCCGTCGCACCCGGTTAGGTGAAACCGAAGTCACCGTGGCCTCGCCGCAAGGGCAGGGGGTGCGCCGCATGGACGTGCTGACGTTGTTGACGTTTGTCTGGCCGCAGGTGCAGGCGCTGTATCCGCGTCATCCGGCCAAGCTGTTGATCGTCGGCGCCAGCGACCCGATGTGGCGCGGCAGCCTGGGCGCGCACGAGTCGATCTATCTCAACACGCGTTTGCCGTTGGTCAGCGAGAGTGGCAGCAGCGCGCTGGTGCGTGAGTTGGCTCAGGTGTTCGCTCGGATCAATGACGAGCAGCGCAGCGACTGGATCAGCGAAGGGTTTGCCGAGTTTTACGCGATCGAACTGGTGCGCCGTGCTGGCGGCATGAGCGATGAGCGCTATCAGAGTTTGCAGGCGAAATTGGCCAGGGATGGCGCAAAGGTCACGACGCTGCGCGGCGAACAGATCAGCCCGGCGCAGGTTTCAAGGGCAGTGGTGATGTTGCAGGAGCTCGATGGCGAGATTCGCTTGAAGACGCGCAACAAGCGTTCGCTGGATGAAGTGTTGCGGGGCGCGATGCATCTGGGGACGGTGAGTACCCAGGAGTTTGTGCAACTGGCCGAGCGTGTTCTGGGCGAGTCTTCCAAAGTTCTTGATACCGCGTTGCTTCAGTAATACCGCCTTCACGAGCAAGCCCGCTCGCACATTGGTTTTGTGTTCGACGCAGATCAAATGTGGGCGCGGGCTTGCTCGCGAGGAGGCCATCAGCCTCACAACAAATTAAGGATTCAAACCCCGGCTTTCGGCGATTTCACCGACTCATTGCCAGTCACCGTCGCCGTGCTGGTCGCGGCCTCGGCATTGGCCTTCAGCTTGCTCAATTCGTCCCCGGCACGCTCGATCCTGGCCCGCACGTTATTGATGTCCTGACGGCTTTTCTCGTACAGGCTTTTCACCGAACTGTGCCCGGTAATCCCCCGAGCCATGGCCACACCGCCGATCGCTACTTGAATCAAACCGAAAACGCCGCCACGGCGCAGGCCTTTGCCGACCATGATCACGCCGCCGGCCAGCGAGCCGATACGCTCCCAGCCTTCGACGTTCTGTTCGGAACGGCTCTGAAACGGGGTGGATTCGATACGTTCGACGCGTTTGAGCTCGGTCATGATCTTTCTCCAGGCATTGGGTAGTGGATAAACAAGCTGACTGCGCGGGCGGACAGCTTGTTCCATCGGATAGGCGACGTTTTAGCGGAATTTCGGCCCGGAGCGGGTGTTCAGGCCCTTGGCCATGCGGTCGTAGAGCACGACGTTGACCGTGGCAGCGAGGTTCATGCAACCGGTGGTCGGGATGTATACGACGTCTTCGCACCAGTCGCGGATCTCTTTATCCAGCGAGCCGTCTTCCGGGCCGAAGATGTAGAGCGCGCGATCCGGATGGGTGTATTCCGGCAGCGGGCGAGCGCCTTCGACCAGTTCCACGGCGACGGGCACGCAGTTGAGCGGCAGGATTTTTTTCAGATCATCGATGCCGATCAACGGGATGTCGTAGTGCACACGTTTGGTGTCGGTGACGAAGTCGGCGGCGCGATCATAACGCTTGCCGGTGTAGAACACGGTCGACACGCCATAACAGCCCGCGGCGCGCATCACCGAACCGACGTTCTCCGGTGATTTGGGGTTGTACAAACCAATGCAGCTGTAACGTTTGTCTGCCACGAGCGGGGAGCCTTCGGGAAAAAGAGGGCGATTATACGGGGATTGGGTGGTTGTGGTCAGGTCATGGATTGGCGGTACCTGGGCGGGCGCCTTCGCGAGCAAACGCGCTCCCACATTGGATCGACGTCGTACACAAAACCAATGTGGGAGCGGGCTTGCTTGCGAAGAGGCCATTCAGGCCAATGAAGATCTTTAGTCTTCTTTTTTCATCAACCCGGCCAGGGCGGCAAACGGGTTATGCGTCGCTTTGGCAATCTTCGGCGTGCTCAGCGAGCCTTCGCTGAAATATTGCTGGTCGGTGTAACGCGAGTGTTCGTTGTCGTGGCAGTACAGGCACAGCAACTCCCAGTTCGAACCGTCCTGCGGGTTGTTGTCGTGGTTGTGGTCACGATGATGCACGGTCAGTTCGCTCAGACGCTTGCCGGAAAACTCACGGGTGCAGCGACCGCAGACGTGCGGGTACATTTTCAGGGCCTTGTCGCGGTAGCCCATTTCCTTGTCGCGCTGGTTATCGGCGAGGATGCGATCCAGCTTCGACGTGTTGGTTGGAGTGGACGAACTCATGGGTTCACCTTTGTAGAAAGACGGATGACGGTTATGTTCGCAGTTTAGCTCAGCCTTTGAGCTTCTCGGCAATCCAGATCGTATGGCGGGTGCCCTTGTTGCCGTGGGCGAAGACCTGCACTTCCTCAGCCTTGAAACCGGCCTTCTTCAATTTGTCGGAAAACTGCCGATCGGCGCTGGCCGACCACACCGCCAGCACGCCTTTGGTGCGCAGGGCCTTGGCGCACGCATTGAGCCCGGCGGCGGAGTACAGCCAACTGTTGGCCTTCTGCGTCAAGCCTTCGGGGCCGTTGTCGACGTCGAGCATGATCGCGTCGAAGCCATTGGGTTCGCTTTGCAACACCTTGGCGACATCGTCCTGACGGATCACTGTGCGCGGGTCGAGCAGGGGGCGGCCGGATTTTTCACCGAGCGGCCCACGATTCCATTCGACCACGCCCGGTACCAGTTCAGCGACCACCACTTCAGCGCTCTTGCCCAAGTGCTTGAGCGCCGAGGCGAGGGTGAAACCCATGCCCAGCCCGCCGATCAGCACCCGCGAATCCGGTCGGCCGGCGACCTTGCGGCAAGGGATCTCGGCCAGCGCATCTTCTGAACCGTGCATGCGCGTGTTCATCAATTGCCCGCCATCGCCGCCCTGAATCTTGATGACGAAATCCTCGCCATATTCGAACAGGCACAGGGCACCGCCGTTTTCAGGGATCGGCGTGGTGTCGAGCAGAACGAAACGTTTCATGGAAATCTCTACAAGGGGGAAGGCAAGCAGGCCCGTTGGGAGTAGCCTGAGCGCAGACTAAGGCCAACGGAGCCCTTGATGAAGCGCACCATTCTAACGGTCATTGCCCTGGCCGCGCTCTCGATTAGTGCCGTGCAGGCGCAGCAGACCATTGCGGTTAGCCCAATGGCACAACCGGGTTCGCCCGGCACCGCAACGCCAACACCCTATCCGCAGATCACGCCGATCAACATCCCCAAGTCTGGCGCCGGCAGTGGCAGCCCGCCGCTGGTGCCGATCGAAATGCCAAGTCCGCCGAGCAAGGATCAAGCGGTGCCGGGCATTGAACCGACCGGCACCAAAGCCAAATCTCCCGGCGGTTAGACCTGTTGCGCCGCCAGTTGACCGTCGGCCATGCGCAGGCGTTTGGAGAGGGAGACAGCGAGGGCGCGGATGATCTTGGCGGCGATTTTCGGCGCATCGTTGAGCATTTTCTCCAGCGAGTCTTTGCCCAGGTTGAGCAACTGACAGTTGCTCGCCGCGATGCAGGTCGCCGAGCGCCGTTCGCCGTCGAGCACAGCCATTTCGCCGAATGCCCGGCCGCTGCGCAGGGTGGCCATGGTGATGGTCTGGCCGTCGGGGCCGGTTTTCTGCACGGCCACCTGGCCGGTGTGGAGGATGCACATGAAGCTGCCAGCATCGCCCTCGCGGAAGATGGCTTCGCCCTCGGCCACCGTGCTGATGCTGAAGTAGCCGGAGGCGGCGGCGAAGTCTGCCAGTTGCAACTGATCGAACAGACCGCAGTCCATCAGCCAGTCGCGGATTTCGTTGTTCAGTAAAGTCGGTTCTGACATGTCTTGGCGATCTTTTTGTTTTCACATGGGCTCGGCGTTACACGAACCCTGTGGGGGCGGGCCAGCCCCCACAGGGTTTTGTGTGTTATCGACAGCCGGGGTCTGTAGTTAAGACCCAAGTGACCGACGGAGTTCCTCAGGCCAGCCCCAAAACCTTGAAGACAAATGCATATTCGAGTGCTACGTCACGTAATCCCTGGTAACGCCCGCTCATGCCACCGTGCCCGGCGCCCAACTCTGTCTTTAGCAGCAGCGGGTTGTTGTCGGTTTTGGTCGCGCGCAGCTTCGCCACCCACTTGGCCGCTTCCCAGTACTGCACGCGGCTGTCGTTGTAGCCGGCGATCACCAGCGTCGCCGGGTAGTCCTGCGCGGCGACGTTTTCGTACGGTGCGTAAGCCTTGATGCGTTCATAGACGTCCGGCTCTTCGGGGTTGCCCCACTCGTCGTATTCGGTGACGGTCAGCGGCAGATCCGGGTCGAGCATGGTATTGAGCACGTCGACGAACGGTACCTCGGCAATTGCCACGCCGAACAGATCCGGACGCTGGTTGAGCACGGCGCCAATCAACAGGCCACCGGCGCTGCCACCGCTGATCGCCAGTTTTTGCGCCGTGGTGATGCCGTTGAGAATCAGGAACTCGGCGCAAGCAATGAAATCACTGAAAGTGTTGTGTTTGTGTTCTTGCTTACCGGCGCGATACCAGGCTTCGCCCAGCTCACCGCCGCCGCGCACATGGGCGATGGCGAAGGCCATGCCGCGATCGAGCAGGCTCAGGCGTGCATGGGAAAACCACGGGTCGAGGCTTGAACCGTATGCGCCGTAACCGTACAGGTACAGCGGCACCGGTTTGCCTACCATTTCGCGTTTCATCACCAGACTGATCGGCACTTGCGTACCGTCCGGCGCGTTCGCCCACAAACGCTGACTGACGTAGGCGTCGGCGTCGAAATGGCCGAGCACCGGGGTTTCTTTCAGCACGGTTTGCTCGCCGGTCGCGAGGATCAGTTGGCGCACTTGGGCCGGACGGTTCAACGCCTCGTAACGCAGGCGAATCCGGTCACTTTCAAACTCCAGGCTGTTTTGCACATAGAGGCTGTAGGCCGCGTCCGGCAATTGCACGCGATAAGGCGCCAGCCCCTGTGGGTGAACTTCGATGATCGGCAAGCCGCCTTCGCGCAGGCTCAGGGTCATGGCTTGGGTGTTGAGGCTCACGTCGTCGAGCATCACGCTGTCGCTGTGAGGGATCAGGTTCTGCCAGTCGGCCTCCGTTGGTGCGACGCCGGTGTCCGGCGCCTGATACAAGGCGTAGTTGATGCCGTCGCGGTTGGTGCGGATAAACCATGTCCGCTCGCCATCGAGCAGGCCGTGATCGACATCGTATTCGTGATCCTCGACCCGTGGCGCCAGGCAAGTGAAGGGCAGATGCGGCTGATTGGCGTCCAGCGCCCAGACTTCGCTGGTGGTCTTGCTGCCCAGCGACAGCAGCAATTGCTGTTCGGAGCTGGAGCGATAGCAATGCAGGAAGAAACGTCCGTCTGCTTCGTTGAACACCTCTTCGGCAGCGGTGCCGTCGAGGCGGTAACGGAACAATTTGTGTGGGCGGTGAGTGTCGTCCAGCACGCCGAAGAACAAGGTCAGGCTGTCGTTGGCCCAGGTCATGCTGCCGTCGCAATCCTCGAAGGCCAGTTCGCTGACCTTGTCGTTGGCCAACTCCTTGACGAACAGCGTGTAAACCTCCTCGCCCGAGGCGTCGACGCTGTAGGCCAGACGCTGGTGATCGGGGCTGATGCTGAACGCGCCAAGCGAAAAGAACCCGCCATTGGCAAGCACGTTCGGGTCGAGCAGCAGTTGCTCGCGGCTTTCGTCTAGGGTCAGGCTGTCGTCGGCAGGACGCGGGCAGCGGTAGTGCCGGGCGTATTCGTCACCGGCGGTGGTGCGTGTGTAATACAGATACGGCCCCCATGGCGAGGGCAGGGACAGGTCGGTTTCGAGGATCCGGCCCTTGATCTCTTCGAACAGGGTTTCGCGCAGTGGCGCCTGATCGGCGGTTTGCGTCTCTTGCCAGGCGTTTTCGGCCTTGAGGTAGTCGAGCACCGCGTCGGTGTCGCGCTCCTGCAGCCAGGCATACGGGTCGGCGCCGGCGGCCTTGTGGGCAATCGGGGCACTGATGGCGTTGGCGGATTCGGGCATGAATGGCTCTCGGACAATGTACGGAATGAGGTTTTGCGCAGCGCATGAAGCCAATGCAGAACCTGTGGGAGCGGGCTTGCTCGCGAAGGCGTTCTGCCAGATCACACCTGTTTGACTGACCCGCCGCTTTCGCGAGCAAGCTCGCTCCCACAATGTTTGCGGCTGGCCGTCTGGCATTGGGACAAGCCTGAAGCGCGAAAAGTCGTTACTATAAGCGCCTCTTTGCCTGCCTTGCCATGGACACCATGACCGAGAACGACTATCTGATCGCCTGGGGCCTCTACGCCTTTGCCGCTGTAGGCTGCCTGTTGGTATGGATGCGCCTGACCCGCTGGATGTGGCGCTGGCTGCGCGAGCCGCTGCGTGTCTTGATGGCGGTGCTGTTGTTCAGTCCGACCATCATTGACCCGGTGAAGGAAAAGGTCGCTCCGGCCATTGCCATCACCACGCTGGATCTGGCATTCAAGGTCGGCAACAACGCCTGGCGGGCGATTTCCGACCTGTTCATGTACGGCATGATCGCCTTTGGCATTTACCTGGTTTTCGTGCTGATCCGCTTTCCGGTCGAGCGTGCTTCACGCGCTCGCCGCGAACAGGCTGAAGCCACCAAAGCCGCCAACGCTGCGGCCCGCGCGGATGACCGCGACGATGATCAACCGTTCGGCGGTGCCGGTGATGATCGCTACGGCCGTGCGCCAGTGCCGAGCAATCCGCAGCGCATGCGGGTCGAGCCGCGTCTGTAACCCGAGAGCCCGCACATGTGTGAATTACTGGGCATGAGTGCCAACGTGCCGACCGATATCGT
The DNA here is from genome assembly GCF_963971015.1 of Pseudomonas sp. RA_15y_Pfl2_54. Classification (NCBI taxonomy): domain Bacteria; kingdom Pseudomonadati; phylum Pseudomonadota; class Gammaproteobacteria; order Pseudomonadales; family Pseudomonadaceae; genus Pseudomonas; species Pseudomonas sp. RA_15y_Pfl2_54. Next base: position 169,971 of record NZ_CAXAPN010000005.1, on the reverse strand, counting down.
GTTCAGCTTCACCGGGCTGATGCAGCGCGGCGGTCGCACGGGCCCGCACCGTGACGGTTGGGGCATCGCGTTCTATGAAGGCCGTGGCTTGCGTCTGTTCCAGGACCCGGCCGCCAGTTGCGAGTCGGAAGTGGCCAATCTGGTGCAGCGTTATCCGATCAAGAGCGAAGTGGTCATCGGCCATATTCGTCAGGCCAATGTCGGCAAGGTCTGCCTGTCCAATACCCATCCGTTCGTCCGTGAACTGTGGGGACGCAACTGGTGCTTTGCGCACAACGGTCAACTCGCCGATTTCACCCCGATCAACAGTTTCTACCGCCCGGTCGGCGATACCGACAGCGAAGCGGCATTCTGTGATTTGCTCAACCGCGTGCGTGCAGCGTTTCCGGAACCGGTCGATATAGAAGTGCTGTTGCCCGACCTGGTCGCCGCGTGCGCCGACTACCGCAGCAAAGGCGTGTTCAACTGCCTGCTCAGCGATGGTGACTGGCTGTTCTGCTATTGCTCGACCAAACTGGCACAGATCACCCGGCGCGCACCGTTCGGCCCGGCGCGATTGAAGGATGTCGATGTGATCGTCGATTTCCAGGCCGAAACCACGCCCAACGACGTGGTCACGGTGATTGCCACCGAGCCTTTGACCGAAAATGAAAACTGGACCCGCTACGAACCGGGCCAATGGAGCCTGTGGCGACGCGGCGAATGCGTAAGCCAGGGCACTACCGAATAAGGATTGCACCCCATGTTGCTCAGTTATCTACGGCTGGTGTTGTTTGCGGCGGGCCTGTTGATTGGTGTCCAGGTGCCTGGGTTCATCAACGATTACGCGAAACGGGTCGAGGCGCATCTGATCGAGGCGCAGACCGGCCTGCGCGGTTTCCAGGGCACGGCCCAGCAATTCTTCAAGGGCGACTTGCAGGCGCTGGTCGCTCATTACCGCGCCAGTGACGACCCGGTGTTTCGCAGCGATGCCGACAGCCTGAGCACGTTGCTCAATCGTCAACTGGCGCTGGATAAACAGTTCCAGGCGATGCAGGGGCCTTGGTACATCCGCTTCCTGCAAGTGGTGCTGGCTGCCGATCCGGATATTCGCAAGGAAACCTGGAACGGCTACAGCTATCAGATTCTGCTGACCCCGCAAGCGATGATCTGGGGCATGAGCGGGGCGTTGCTGTTGTCGTTCGGCATTGAATGCCTGTTCCGTCTGATCGACTGGGTGGTGCTCGGTGGCAAGCGCCTGCGCCAGAGCCGGCCTATCGAAGACCGCGATGTGCGCGGGTTGTAAGGATTCAGTCGCTGTGGCGAGGGGATAAATCCCCTCGCTGCTCAGTCAGTCAATGTGATGTAGCGCTCGCCCATCTCGCGCGCATACCCTGCCAGCACCTGCTGACACAACGACACAATCTCCTCGACCCAATCCACGCCCACCCGCCACGACACCACCACCTGCAAGTTCGATGGCCGTTGGTCGATGGCGAGCAAGGTCAATTCCCCCCGCATCAATTCTTCGGCCACCAACACCGGCGGCAGCGCGCCAATGCCGAATCCATCGCGCAACAAACGCGTGATCGCCGACACCGAATTCACACAGTTCAAGCGTGGCGTCAGCACGCCGTTGGCCTGCATCAACGCTAGAACGTCCTGATGCGGCCGGGAGTTTTTCGAGTAGGTGATGATCCGTTCCTGGGCCAGATCCGCAAGGCTTGAGAAGTCGCGGTTGTAGATCGAATGGCTCGCCACGATCCAGCCCAGCGGATGGCTGGCCAGCTCCAGACTGCGCACGCTTTCATGACGCACCAGGTCGGTTTGCAGGATCAGATCGAGAAAGCCTTTTTGCAGCTGATCGCAGAGGTTGAGCGACGTATCGGCCACCAGCTCGATTTCCACCCGTGGATACAGGTCGGTCATCTGCGCCACCAAGGGGCTGAGCCATGTGTGGATGACCGTGTCCATCACGCCAATGCGCACCCGGCCGACCTGGCTCGAACGGGTTTCGATCGATTGCTTGAGCGCGCTCATGGTGTCGAGCATCTGCTCGGCATATTCGAGCACTTTCAGGCCTTCGGGCGTCAGGCTGACCCCGCGTGAATCGCGCAGAAACAGCTTCGCCCCCAACTCGTTTTCAAGCACCGCAATGCGGCTGGAAATCGACGCCTGAGTGGTGAAAAGCTTGTCGGCGGTCAGGCGAAAACTCTTCAGTCGGGCGACCCAGACAAAGGTCTCGAGAAACTTCAGATTCATGGGCAAGGCTCGGGTGACAAATTTTTCTTATGCCTAAGGCGGGTTTTTATTCGTTGGACGCAGCAGGGCCATGGGACGAAAAATCGGCGCATCCGGTTCCCACGATAGGCGTCGTCGGGGCTTCGAACAAGACCAATAAAAAACCTGCGGAGATTGGCCATGAGTGCTCCCGATACCCTTCCCGACACACTCGATACACCCACGGCAACGGCGCGTCCGGGCCCGTTCGACTGGTATCGCAACATCAACAAACAGGAGCGTCGCACGTTCTGGAGCTGCAAGATCGGCTACGGTCTGGACGGCATGGACACGCAGATGCTCAGCTTTGTCGTGCCGACGCTGATTGCGATGTGGGGCATCACCACCGGCGAAGCCGGGCTGATTCACACCAGCACGCTGATCGCCTCGGCCATCGGCGGTTGGGTCGCCGGGATTCTTTCCGACCGCATCGGGCGCGTGCGCACGTTGCAACTGACGGTGCTGTGGTTCGCCTTCTTTACCTTCCTCTGCGGCTTCGCTCAGAACTACGAGCAATTGCTCATTGCCCGCACCCTGATGGGTTTTGGATTCGGTGGCGAGTGGACCGCCGGTGCCGTGTTGATCGGCGAGGTGATCCGCGCCAAGGATCGCGGCAAAGCAGTGGGCATGGTGCAATCCGGTTGGGCATTGGGGTGGGGGCTGACGGCGATTCTGTATGCGCTGCTGTTTTCGGTACTGCCGCCGGAAGACGCCTGGCGCGCGCTGTTCATCCTCGGCATCGTGCCGGCGATTTTTGTGATCTTCGTTCGGCGTTTGGTCAAGGATCCGGAGATCTATCGCGAAGCCAAGGCTGCGCAAACCCCGGAAAACCCGGCGAAGTTCTACGAGATTTTCGCGCCCGGCATGCTTTTCACCACGATTCGCGCCTCACTGCTGACCACCGGCGCGCTCGGTGGGTACTACGCGATCACGTCCTGGTTGCCGACCTTTCTCAAGAATGAACGCGGTTTGAGCGTGCTCGGCACCGGTGGTTATCTGGCGATGGTGATCGTCGGCTCTTACGTCGGTTACGTGATCAGCGCCTATCTGACCGACCTGTTGGGTCGCAAAAAGAACTTCGTTCTGTTCGCCGTGGGCTCTTTCACCATCGTTCTGCTCTATACGCAGATGCCGGTGAGCAATGGTGTGATGCTGTGGCTGGGCTTCCCGCTGGGCTTCTTTGCTTCGGGAATCTTTAGCGGCATGGGCGCGTTTCTCACTGAGCTGTTTCCAACGCGGATTCGCGGTTCCGGCCAGGGCTTTTGCTACAACATCGGCCGGGCGCTGGCGGCGTTGTTTCCATTGCTGATCGGTCTGCTCAGCCAGAAAGTGCCATTGAGCATGGGCATCGGTGCCTTCGCTGCAGTGTCCTACGGCGTGGTGATTCTTGCTGCATTGAGCTTGCCGGAGACTCGCGGCAAGCAACTCGATGCGCAGTAACTGATAACCTGCGGGGACAGCCCAATCGGCAAATGTCCTACGGATAAAAAGACAAGAAGCTACAGGAGTGTTCACCGTGAGCCGCCTGCTATTGAATTGCGACATTGGCGAGAGTTTCGGCAACTGGACCATGGGTCTGGACGCCGAGGTCATGCCCTTCATCGACTGCGCCAACGTGGCCTGCGGCTTTCATGCCGGCGACCCGAGCATCATGCGCAAAACCGTTAGCCTGGCGCTGAGCCACGGCGTGCAGGTCGGTGCGCACCCGGCCTATCAGGATCTGGTCGGGTTCGGCCGGCGCTCCATGGTGTATTCCGTTCAGGAACTGCAAGACATCCTGCATTACCAGATCGGCGCCCTCGACGGCATTTGCAAGGCGCAGGGCGGTCGGGTCAGTTACGTCAAACCGCACGGCGCGATGTACAACGACATGATGGCCAACCCGGCACAGTTGCGCGCAGTGATTCAGGCGGTTGCCGCTTACGACCCGACGTTGCCATTGATGTTGATGGCCTCCCGTGACAACTCGGCAGCGCAGCAGCTCGGGGACGAATACGGCGTGACCCTGTGGTTCGAAGCCTTCGCCGACCGCGCCTACGACAGCGCCGGCAAACTGGTCTCGCGGCAATTGCCGGGTGCGGTGCATCACGCTGCGCACACAATCATTGAACAAGCCCTGACCATTGCCAGCGGGGGCCCCCTCACTGCGAGCGACGGTAGCGCGTTGTACCTGCACGCCAACACCCTGTGTGTGCATGGCGATAACGCCAGCTCGGTGGCTGCCGTGCAACGCATCCGCGAGGCCTTGAACCAGCAGAGCGCGTCATGAACCCAAGGATTGAAGTCGTGGCGCTGGATTGTCTGATGCTGCGTCTGTTCGATGACATCGCCGAGGCCAACATGCCGTGGATGCTCGCCGCCAGTGAGCGCTTGCGTGCGGGCTTCGGCCCGCAACTGATCGATCTGGTGCCGTCCTACACCACACTGATGGTGCATTACGATCTGTTGGCCCTGAGTCCTACTCAGGCTCGGGCATTGATTGCCGAGGCGTTGATCGACCTCTCGCCGAATGTGCGAACCGACGGCCAGAGCCATGTGCTGCCGGTCTGGTACGACTTGAGCGTCGGGCCGGAACTGAGCTTGCTCGCTGAGCGAAGCGGGCTGGCGGTGGAGGAGGTGATCCGTCGTCACAGTGCCCGGGAATACCAGGTGTTCGCCCTTGGGTTTGCACCGGGGTTTGCCTTCATGGGCCTGGTCGAAGACATTCTGGCCGCACCACGCCTGAACACCCCGCGCAAGAAAGTCGCCGCCGGCAGCGTCGGCATCGCCGAGCGCCAGACGGCCGCGTATCCGGTGGTGTCCCCCGGCGGCTGGAACCTGATCGGCCGCACCCCGGCGACACTGTTCGACCGTCATCGCGACGGGTACAGCCTGATGCAGCCCGGTGACACCGTGCGTTTCGAAGCGGTGAGCCGTGCCGAGTTCATCCGTCTGGGTGGTGATGACACCCCGCAGGAGGCACTGGCATGAGCCGACTGACGATTGAAGCCAGTACGCCGTTATGTCTGTTGCAGGACGCTGGGCGTTTTGGTGTGCGACATCTGGGCGTCACTCAGGGCGGCGCGACGGACTGGCGCTCGATGAACTGGGCCAATTGGCTGCTGGGCAATGATCTGGACATGCCGGTGATCGAAATTACCCTCGGCGGATTTACCGTGCAGGCAGCAGAAGATTGCCTGCTGGCGCTGGCGGGGGCTGATCTGGGCGCGAACATCGATGGCCAGTCGTTGGCGCCGTGGCGCAGTTTCAAATTGCACAAAGGACAGACGTTGCAGTTCACCCGGCCGCTGCTCGGGGCTCGGGCTTATCTGGCGGCCCCCGGTGGATTTGATGCGCCCAGGGTTCTTGGCAGCCATTGCACGGTTGTGCGCGAGGGACTTGGCGGTCTTGATGGCATGGGCCTGCCGTTGGCCAAAGGGGCGACGCTGAGCTATCAGGGGCAAACCTTTCTGGTTCGGGAGGTGCCACTGGAGCATCGACCGGATCTGCGGCTGAATGCGCCGCTTGATCTGGTGCTGGGTGCGCAGATCGGTCAATTCAGCGGGCAGAGTCTGTTTGATGTGTTCAACAGTGACTGGACACTGGACAGTCGCGCCGATCGCATGGGCATTCGTTTGCTGGGCACGGCGTTGCAGTATCAGGGCTTGCCGATGATTTCCGAGGGCATTCCTCTTGGCGCGGTGCAGGTGCCGCCCGACGGGCAGCCCATCGTGTTGCTCAATGATCGACAGACCATCGGTGGCTATCCCCGGTTGGGAGCGTTGACGCCCTTGGCGTTGGCGAGCCTGGCGCAGTGTCTGCCGGGGGCGAAGGTGAGATTGCGGCCTGTGATGCAAGAAAATGGCTGGAAAAAACACATCGACTATCTGAAGTCCTACTTGTGAAATTGGCTGTTTCAGACTGAGTTGCGAGATGCTTCCTTTCTTTCTAAGTACATTGCCCTACAGCACTTCCCTGGAGCGTGTGGAACTATTTAGCCTTATCTCAAACAAGGAAGTTACAGATGCGTTATATGAAAGTCGTTGCTCAAGAGGGGGCCGAAGGTGGCGTCAGTGTCGGAAGCCGTATTGTCGGTTTTTATGATCGCGCCGAAGTTGACGCTGTTTATGAGGTGAAGATAAATCGCTTTGGCAATGTGCAGAGGCTCAGTGCTGACAGCATCCATTGCGAAGAACTGGTGGGTCGAATCGAACGATTCATGTCGAGTGCCAGCCTCGATATAAAGCGTATGTTTGACTGGAACCATCGCGGCGATCAGAACGGCAAATCCATGGAGCTTGTTGCCGAGGGGCACGTCACGGACGGTATCGCAACAAAGGTGAAGTTCCGCTTTTTGACAGAAGACGGTCAAGTCAACAACGAAGTGTTCCTCAGTCCGCAAACCGATGCCACGAGGGCGAGGAGTGCAGAGCTGGAAATTCGCGGGACCGAAGCCATTACGCCGGGCAAAAAAAGGCGCAGCAAGAAAAAACCGGGTGCTGTACTCCCAGAGGTACAAGACACTCGATTTATGAACAGGCTATGCAAAGCCTATATCGCGTTGAACTGGTAAAGAGTCTTCGCCAAATGCCCTGAAAGGCGACAGTGTTGAGGCTGTTGCCTTTCAGGGCATCGAGTATTTTTACTTGGACAGAAACCGCATGCCTTCTTCCAGGCCGCGCAACGTCAGCGGATACATCTGATCTTCGATCAAGTCGCGCACTATGTTGGTCGACGAGGTATAGCCCCACGTATCTTTCGGGTACGGGTTGATCCAGATGAGTTTCTTGTACTTCTCCATGAAGCGCTGCATCCACAGATAACCCGGCTCTTCGTTCCAGTGCTCGACGCTACCGCCGGCCTGGGTGATTTCATAAGGCGCCATGGCCGCGTCGCCGATGAAGATCACTTTGTAGTCGGCGCCGTACTTGTGCAGCAGGTCCTGAGTGGCGAAACGCTCGGACGTGCGGCGCATGTTGTTTTTCCACACCGATTCATAAATGAAGTTGTGGAAATAGAAGTACTCAAGATGTTTGAACTCGGTCTTGCAGGCCGAGAACAGCTCCTCGCAGGTTTTCACATGGGCATCCATCGAGCCGCCGATGTCGAACAGCAGCAACAGTTTCACGGTGTTGCGCCGTTCCGGGCGCATCTGGATGTTCAGCAGTCCGGCGTCCTTGGCGGTGTGATCGATGGTGCCGTCAATATCCAGCTCTTCCGCCGCACCCTGACGGGCGAATTTACGCAGGCGGCGCAGGGCGACCTTGATGTTGCGCGTGCCCAGCTCCACGGAATCGTCGAGGTTCTTGTACTCGCGCTGATCCCAGACCTTTACCGCTTTGCCCTGGCGTTTGCCGGCATCGCCAACGCGAATGCCTTCCGGGTTGAAGCCGCCAGAGCCAAACGGGCTGGTGCCGCCGGTGCCGATCCATTTGTTACCGCCGGCATGGCGCTCCTTCTGTTCTTCCAGGCGCTTTTTGAACTCTTCGATCAGCTTGTCCAGGCCGCCAAGTGACTGAATCTGCGCGCGCTCTTCGTCGCTCAGCGAACGTTCGAACTCCTTGCGCAGCCAATCTTCGGGAATCAGCGCCTGCAAGTGATCGTCGAGTTTTTCCAGGCCATTGAAGTAGGCGCCGAACGCACGGTCGAACTTGTCGAAATGCCGTTCGTCCTTCACCAGAATCGCCCGGGACAAGTAATAGAACTCGTCCATGTCGGCGAAGGTCACGCGCTGTTTCAGCGCGTTGATCAGATCGAGCAGTTCGCGCACCGATACCGGCACTTTGGCTGCACGCATTTCATTGAACAGGTTGAGCAGCATGGCATCAGCCTCTTAGCGGGTGCCGCGACGGCTCATGAACGCCAGACGCTCAAGCAATTGCACGTCCTGTTCGTTCTTCACCAACGCACCGGCCAGCGGCGGAATCGCTTTGGTCGGATCGCGTTCGCGCAGTACCGCTTCACCGATGTTGTCGGCCATCAACAACTTCAGCCAGTCGACCAGTTCCGAGGTCGACGGCTTCTTCTTCAGGCCCGGAACCTTGCGCACGTCGAAGAACACGTCCAGCGCTTCGCTGACCAGATCCTTCTTGATGTCCGGATAATGCACGTCGACGATTTTCTGCAGGGTGGTGCGGTCGGGGAAGGCGATGTAGTGGAAGAAGCAGCGGCGCAGGAAGGCGTCCGGCAGTTCTTTCTCGTTGTTGGAGGTAATGATGATGATCGGGCGTTTTTTGGCCTTGATGGTTTCGTCGATCTCGTAAACGTAGAACTCCATCTTGTCGAGTTCTTGCAGCAAGTCGTTGGGGAACTCGATGTCGGCCTTGTCGATTTCGTCGATCAACAGAATGACCCGCTCTTCGGACTCGAATGCCTCCCAGAGTTTGCCTTTCTTCAGGTAGTTGCGAACATCGTGGACTTTTTCGTTGCCCAGTTGCGAGTCGCGCAGACGGCTGACCGCGTCGTACTCGTAGAGGCCCTGATGGGCCTTGGTGGTGGACTTGATGTGCCAGGTGATCAACTTGGCGCCGAACGACTCGGCCAGTTGCTCGGCGAGCATGGTCTTGCCGGTGCCCGGTTCACCCTTGACCAGCAGCGGCCGCTCCAGGGTGATGGCGGCGTTGACCGCCAGCTTCAGGTCATCGGTGGCGACGTAGGCCTGGGTGCCTTCGAACTTCATCTGCTAATCCTCGAACGGTAACGCCGACCTGAACGGGCAGGGCGGGGGCGAAATAATCGGATGCCCGACTATAACGCGCCCCCCGGTCGACTGTGAACGCAGACGGGTTATTCAGTCTCTGAATGGAGCGTCACATGCTGACTGGGTTTTGGTCTCGGGCCAGACAACCCCCCCTGTGGCGAGGGGATTCGTCCCCGATGGCTGCGAAGCTGCCCCAAACACACTAACCCGCATCCGGCTTGGGTCGCTCATACCGCGCGTTGAACGCCTGGATGAATCCATTGCGTAAAATCTGCAAGAACGCTTCGAACGCGTTGATATCTTGCTGATGGACGTTACCGCTGAGTTCGACTTTGGTGGCGAACTGATTCTTGCCCTGGTTTTTAAGCACGGTTTCAGTGCCGCCGACCAGTGCCTCCCAGACCGAACGAAAGATACTTTTGTTCTTGTTTTCCACGTCCTGCTGCCAGTTGAACACTTCGACATCGCGCAGCAGCGGCTTGATGTAACCGGTAAGTTTGGCGTTTTCGGCTTTGGCCTCAATCACCACATCACCATGGCCGGCGTTGAAGTCGAACTTGCCATAGGCCGAGGCAAAGTCGTTCATGCGCTTGAGTTCGATATCACGGGCGCGCAGGCGGAACTCAAAGTCTTCGAAGTTGCTCAGTGGATCGAAGGTCGCGGTGGTTTCCAGAGGCGCGTGGCCTAACAACAGCGCTTTGCCCTCGAAGCGTGCGTTGCGTTTACCTGCGGTGTCGACCACGTTTGTCAGGTTGTAGAGGCTGGCATCGACATTTGTCGCATTCATGTTCACCGGTGGTTTGGAATTGAAGTTGCGGAAATTGATCCGCCCGTCGCTGATCCGCACTTCGTTAAGCGTAATCGGCAGGAGTTTGCCCAGTTGCTCACGCCAGTCGGTGCCTTTACCGGTCTGGGAGTCCTGTTTATTGCCTCCATCGACGAAGTTCACTTCGGGTTTGATGAATTGCACCTCGGCCACCACGGCATGGTCGTACCACAGCGAGTGCCAACTCACGGAAAGATCGATCAGCGGTGCATTGACGAACGGGACTGGCACCTTGCCGTCGACCTTGACGATCTTCAGGCCGTTGATTTTGTAAGCGCCACGCCACAGTGCCAGATCCACATCGGTGATCTGGCCGCGATAGTCGCCCATGTCCGCCAGTTTGCCGTTCAGGTAGTCACGCACCAGGTAGGGCAGGGCGATGTGCAGTGCGATCAGCAGCACGACAATCGTGGCGAGAGTCCATAACGGCCAGCTATAACGACGCTTCATGGCGACATTTCCTAAACGATATAAAGCGATGGACTGTCATGCGCCGCAGACGTTCGACCCGACTGGACTGTGATGGGTAACAGGCATACCTTTGAGCGCTGAATTCAATGCTGCATAAGGACCCAGCCATGAGCCGTATTTACGCTGACAACGCCCATTCCATCGGCAACACGCCGCTGGTGCAGATCAATCGCATTGCGCCGCGTGGGGTGACCATCCTGGCCAAGATCGAGGGGCGCAACCCCGGTTATTCGGTCAAGTGCCGGATCGGTGCCAACATGATCTGGGACGCCGAAAGCAGCGGCAAACTCAAGCCGGGCATGACCGTCGTCGAGCCGACTTCGGGTAATACGGGCATTGGCCTGGCCTTCGTGGCGGCCGCTCGTGGTTACAAATTGATGCTGACCATGCCGGCATCGATGAGCATTGAGCGTCGCAAAGTCCTCAAGGCCCTTGGCGCCGAACTGGTGTTGACCGAGCCCGCCAAGGGCATGAAAGGCGCCATTGAAAAAGCGGCAGAAATTGTTGCCAGTGATTGCGGCAAATACTTCATGCCGGCGCAGTTCGATAACCCGGCCAACCCGGCTATCCACGAAAAAACCACGGGGCCGGAAATCTGGAATGACACCGACGGTGCGGTCGATGTGCTGGTGGCCGGGGTCGGTACCGGCGGAACCATCACCGGTGTTTCGCGGTATATCAAGAATACCCAACGCAAACCGATTCTATCGGTGGCCGTGGAGCCTATGGCATCGCCGGTGATCACCCAGGCGCTGGCTGGCGAAGAGATCAAGCCGAGCCCGCACAAGATTCAGGGTATCGGTGCCGGGTTCGTGCCGAAAAACCTCGATTTGACGATGGTTGACCGGGTCGAGCAAGTCACCGACGAAGCGTCGAAAGCCATGGCGCTGCGTCTGATGCAGGAAGAAGGCATCCTGTGCGGCATTTCCTGCGGTGCGGCGATGGCCGTGGCCGTGCGATTGGCCGAGACCCCCGAGATGCAGGGCAAGACCATCGTGGTGATTTTGCCGGACTCGGGTGAGCGTTATCTGTCGAGCATGCTGTTCAGTGATCTGTTCACTGAGCAGGAGAACCAGCAGTAAGCGGATTGATTCAGATCAGCCAGGATTCAGGGGCGTTATGTTATTGAGTGCTTTGTTGCGCAAGGCTTGACACTGAATCTTGGGTTGGATGGGTTTTTCCCTTGGCCAGTAGTGTTTATCATGGCCGGCTGCCATGCCGGGTACGTGGCATGGCGTAGCGTTGTCTTTTTCCTGGGAGTTGTTGATGACCTTTTCGTTTACCGCCAAGGCTTTGGTGTTGCTGCTGTTTGTGGGCAGTACGCTCTATGTGCATTTGCGCGGCAAGGCGCGTTTGCCGGTACTGCGTCAGTTCGTCAACCACTCGGCGCTGTTCGCCCCGTATAACGCCCTGATGTACCTGTTCTCCGGCGTGCCGTCCAAGCCCTATCTGGATCGCAGCAAATTCCCGGAACTGGATGTGCTGCGCGATAACTGGGAAACCATCCGCGACGAGGCCATGCACCTGTTTGACGAGGGCTACATTCGCGCTGCCGAGAAGAACAACGACGCCGGTTTTGGCTCGTTCTTCAAGAAGGGCTGGAAGCGTTTCTACCTCAAGTGGTACGACAAACCGCTGCCATCTGCCGAAACCCTGTGCCCGAAAACCGTGGCGCTGGTAAGTGCCATCCCCAACGTCAAAGGCGCCATGTTTGCGCTGCTGCCGGGCGGCAGCCATCTGAACCCGCACCGCGACCCGTTTGCCGGTTCGCTGCGTTATCACCTCGGCTTGTCGACACCGAACTCCGACGATTGCCGGATTTTCGTCGACGGTCAGGTCTACGCATGGCGTGACGGTGAAGACGTGATGTTCGACGAGACCTACGTGCACTGGGTCAAGAACGAAACCGACAAGACCCGCGTGATCCTGTTCTGCGACATCGAGCGACCGTTGAGCAATCGCCTGATGACCCGCATCAACCGCTTTATCAGTGGGTGGCTGGGCCGTGCGACTGCGCCGCAGAACCTCGACGACGAACGCGTTGGCGGCATCAACCAGGCTTACGCCTGGAGCAAGAACTTCAGCGACAGGTTCAGCGGTGTGGTCAAGCAGTGGAAGCGCCGCAATCCGAAAGCCTACCGCGTGATGCGCCCGATCCTGGCGGTGGTGGTGTTGACGTTACTCGGGTATTGGCTGTTTGGTTGAGGCCGAACCCGAAACGAAGAACCGCTCCTTGTGAGCGGTTTTTTTATCTCGGAATACAGGCAAACAGGACAGTCGGCAAGGAGGCTTGGTTCGTCTTCGATACTCGTCGATATGGCTTGCGAGCCATGTCTGGCCGAAGCAATGCCCTTGAATCTGTCGCTACCGACACGCAGCCAAAATCATTGCAATCCATGTCCCGCGCTGGTTATAGTCGGCCATCGTGAGCCCAACGACTCACCCAGCCACCCTCAAACAAAGATCTGCCCAAATGCCTGCATCCCTCATCAACGCGGTAGTCGATTCAGCGCTCAACGCTGGCGTCGTGCCGTGCGGGAATCAGCAGACCAAGCAGATCAGTCATTACCCTCCACCTGTCAGTAGCACGCCGGTGTGCGCAGTCGTAGCACCGCCGGGCGTTGGCGTTTCGGGCTGATCAGCATTCTCTGCTGACCCCTGCGCCCGCCAGAAAACTACTGAATTTCAGCCTCGGCTGAGTTGGCTATTTGCCTGACTACAGGTGGTATTCATGTTTGTCCTGTCGAAAAAAACCGCGCTTGCGGCGATGTCCACGAGCCTGTTCGTGCTGCTGTGGAGCAGCGGCGCGATCTTCTCCAAATGGGGCCTGGCCCACGCTTCACCGTTTGCGTTCCTGCTGATTCGCTTTGCCATTGCTTTGGGCGGGTTGGTGCTGCTGATTCCGTTGCTCAAGCTGAAACGGCCCAAGGGCGGCAAGCCGATGCTGTTTGCGATTGCCACAGGCGTGGTGTTGCTGGGGGCTTATCAGATCTTCTATCTGCTGGCCTTGAACACCAAAGTAACCCCGGGCGTGATGGCAACCATCATGGGCGTGCAGCCGATTCTCACCGTTGTCTTGATGGAGCGGCAGCGCTCGGCGAGCCGGCTGTTCGGTCTGGCGCTGGGGTTGGCCGGTCTGATCATGGTGGTTTATCAGGGGATGGGTCTGGCCGGGATGTCCTGGGCAGGGATGCTGTTTGGCCTGCTGGCGCTGGCGAGCATGACCCTGGGTTCGATCATGCAGAAACGCATCACCGACAACCCCCTGGGCACATTGCCGGTGCAGTACCTGGCCGGGCTGTTGTTGTGTGGGGTTTTCGTGCCGTTCCAGCCGTTTCATTTTGAACACAGTGCAGGTTTTATCGTGCCGGTGTTGTGGATGGGCCTGGTGGTGTCGGTGCTGGCGACACTGTTGCTGTATCGCCTGATCGCCCGGGGCAATCTGGTGAATGTCACCAGTTTGTTCTACCTGGTACCGGCAGTGACGGCGGTGATGGATTATTTGATTTTCGGTAATCGCCTGGCCGCGCTGAGTGTGCTGGGGATGCTGTTGATCATCGTTGGCCTGGCGTTTGTGTTCCGTAAAACCGCATAAAACCTTGCGTAAAAAAAGGCCCGGGAGATGATGCCCGGGCCTTTTTGCATCTGCTGAATTACTGCGCGGCGGCTCGGGCAGATTTGACCACCGCCGGCTTTAGCACCAACCACAACGCCAGTGCAATCAACACCCCGCCATAGATGTGCGCCATCGACAGCGGCTCATCGAGAAACAACGCGCCCCACAACACGCCGAACGGCGGGATCATGAAGGTCACGGTCATCGACTTGACCGGGCCGATGGAACTCAGCAGACGGAAGTAAATGATGTAGGCAAATGCGGTGCAGCCCAGGCCCAGGCCCAGCAGCGACAGCCACACGCTCCAGCCGCCCCAATTTGCCGGTGGTGCGGTGATCACGCTGTAGCCGAACAGTGGCAGCAGGAACAGCGTCGCGCCGAGCATGCTGCCCAGGGCCGAGAGGCGACTGTCCAGTCCACCTGCCTGATCCAGCCAGCGTCGCGCGAGAAATCCTGCAAAACCGTAACACGTGGTCGCGAGCAGGCAGGCAATGGCGCCCATCAGCAATTGCAGGTCAAACGCCACGGGGCCGGCACGGGTCAGCACGCCGACGCCGAACAGTCCGAGGAATACCCCGCCAAGTTTGGCCACGGTGAGTTTTTCACTGAAGAACAGTCCGCCGATCAGCACGCCCATCAAGGGGGTGGTGGCGTTGAAAATCGCTGAATAGCCGGCCGGCAATACTTGGGCCGCGACCGAATACAGGGTGGCCGGGATGCCCGAGTTGATCACGCCCAGCAGCATCACGGTTTTCAGTTTGCCTTTGAAATCCCAGCGCACGCGCATCAACCCCAGGATCACCACCAGACCGACAGCGGCAATCGATACCCGCAAAAACCCGGTCGGCACCGTACCGACCACTGGCGCGATGATGCGCATGAACAGGAAGCTCGCGCCCCATATAGCAGCGAGCGACAGCATGCGGAAAATATCGACGGGGCTCACGGTGACACTCCTTCCTTTATCGGGACGAGAGTGTTGCCGAGCGCCCTGACGATGGCAACCGCTATTGGGGCATTTAACTTTGGTCCGACCGGTCCAGTGTTGACGCCGGCAACGAATAATTCCTGTCATGTGCAACCACGACGCGGTTTTGGCACAAATTGCACTTCACCTGCGGCCGGTTCCGTGGCTAAGCTCAGGCATTCCGAATGCACGCAGAGGTCTCATCTATGCCGCAGCAATGGCCAGCCCCCGACATCGCCCGCATGATCCTCGATGGCTTTGACGATTACCGCGAGCATTTCCGTCGGATCACTGACGGCGCCCGGGAGCGCTTCGAGCAGGCGCGCTGGCAGGAGATCCAGACGGCCTCGGCGGCGCGGATCAACCTCTACGAAGACAAGGTCGGCGAAACCATCGCCCGGCTGCGTGAACATTTCGACGACGAAGCACTGATGGACGTCAATGGCTGGCCACTGGTGAAAAGCGCCTACATCCGCGTCATCGATTTGCGCTTCGACGATGAGCTGTCCGAGACCTGGTACAACTCGATTTTCTGCGGGCTGTTCAGCCATGACCTGATCAGCGACGGCTGCATGTTCATCCACACCACCCGGCCGAGCCTGCGCCGAGCACGCGCCGCGCAAACCCGCACCTACAAGCCGCAAGGTCAGTTGTCCGGGATGCTGGCGAGTATCTTTGCCGACTACCGTTTCGGTGAGGATTACGCCGATTTGCCCGGTGACCTGCACCGCCTCGAAGCGCAATTGCGCGAGAACCTGCCGGACTGGGTCTGCAAGGATCCGGAACTGAGCGTCGAACTGTTTTCTTCGGTTCTGTACCGCAACAAGGGCGCGTATCTGGTCGGGCGCATCTACACCCGCGACGAGCAATGGCCGCTGGTCATTCCGCTGCTGCACCGCGAAGGGCGTGGGGTTCAGATCGATGCGCTGATCACCGATGAAGCCGATGTGTCGATCATCTTCTCCTTCACCCGTTCGTATTTCATGGTCGACGTACCGGTGCCGGCGGAGTTCATCGGCTTTCTGCGGCGCATTTTGCCGGGCAAGCACATCGCCGAGTTGTACACCTCGATCGGTTTCTACAAGCACGGCAAGTCCGAGTTCTATCGCGCGCTGATCAATCACCTGGCCAGCACCGACGATCAGTTCATCATGGCCCCGGGTGTGCGCGGCATGGTGATGAGCGTCTTCACGCTGCCGGGTTTCAACACCGTGTTCAAAATCATCAAGGACCGTTTCTCACCGTCGAAAAACGTCGACCGCGCCACGGTCATCGAGAAATACCGCTTGGTGAAAAGTGTCGACAGGGTTGGGCGCATGGCCGATACCCAGGAGTTTGCCGATTTTCGTTTTCCGCTGAGCAAGTTCGACCCCGCGTGCCTTGAAGAATTGCTGGAAGTGGCGCCGTCCACGGTGTCGGTGGAAGGCGATACTGTGCTGATCCGCCACTGCTGGACTGAACGGCGCATGACCCCGCTCAACCTGTACCTGGAGAACGCCAACGAAGCGCAGGTGCGTGAGGCACTGGAGGATTACGGCTTGGCGATCAAGCAATTGGCGGCGGCGAATATCTTTCCCGGCGACATGCTGCTCAAGAACTTCGGCGTCACCCGTCACGGGCGGGTGGTGTTCTATGACTACGACGAAATCTGCTTCCTGACCGAAGCCAACTTCCGCCACATCCCGACACCGCGCACGCCAGAGGATGAAATGGCTTCAGAGCCGTGGTACTCGATCGGGCCGCTGGATGTGTTTCCCGAAGAGTTTCCGCCGTTCCTGTTCGCCGATGCCGGTCAACGCAAATTGTTTGATCAGTTGCATGGCGAGCTGTACAACGCCGATTACTGGAAGAGCCTGCAGGAGGCGATTCGGGCAGGGAAGGTCATCGACGTCTTCCCGTACCGGCGCAAGGGCCTGGATAACGAATAACAGCAGCGACGAGCGGCAAGTGACAAGCTTCAGGCCAGCAGTTGATTCAACTTGCGGCGTGTAGCTTGCCGCTTGTAGCTGCTTTTCTGCGACAATCGCCACCCTGCGCCACTAGACGACTGAATTGCGTACCCGATGACCGAAGAATCGCCCTCCATCGACAAACTGCTGAAAAACCTCGACCACGCCATGCTCGCCGACCGCCACCGGCTGCGGCGGCAGTTGCTTGAGCTGCGCAAAAAGCCAGACGAGGCCAAGCTGGCCCAGTGGGTGGCGCGCATGCAGGCGTCCTGTGATCAAGTGCTGGCGCGCAAGGCCAGCCTGCCGGTGATTCGTTACGACGACAGCCTGCCGATTGCGGCCAAGCGTGACGAGATCAAAAAGGCGCTGGAAAAGCATCAGGTGCTGATCATCGCGGGCGAAACCGGCTCGGGCAAAACCACGCAGTTGCCAAAAATCTGTCTGGAAATCGGTCGCGGCCAACACGGTTTGATCGGCCACACCCAGCCACGGCGGATCGCTGCCCGCAGTGTTGCCAGTCGCGTCGCAGAAGAACTCGCGACGCCGCTCGGGTCGCTGGTGGGCTACCAGGTACGCTTCGAAGATCAGAGCGATTCCAACACCCTGATCAAACTGATGACCGACGGCATCCTGCTGGCGGAAACCCAGAACGACCGCTATCTGGAACGCTACGACACGATCATTGTCGACGAAGCTCACGAACGCAGCCTCAACATCGACTTCCTGCTCGGTTACCTGAAAACCCTGCTGCCGCGCCGTCCCGACCTGAAGGTCATCATCACCTCGGCCACCATAGACCTGGAGCGTTTCTCCAAGCATTTCGATGACGCACCAATTGTCGAGGTCTCCGGCCGCACCTTCCCGGTGGACACCTGGTATCGCCCATTGACCCTGGAGCAGGACGAGGAGGGCAACCGCGTTGAGGACGACCTGACCGTCGATCAGGCAATCCTCGCCACCCTCGACGAAATTGCCGCCTACGAGCGCAGCGAACGTCGCAGCCCAGGCGATGTGCTGGTGTTCCTGCCCGGTGAGCGCGAAATTCGCGATGCCGCCGACATGCTGCGCAAGGCCCAACTCAAACACACCGAGATTCTGCCGCTGTACGCGCGCCTGTCGCCGGCCGAGCAGCAGCGGATTTTCCAGTCGCACCCCGGCCGTCGCGTCGTGCTGGCGACCAACGTCGCTGAAACCTCGCTGACCGTGCCGGGCATCCGCTACGTGATCGACAGCGGCACTGCGCGCATCAGCCGCTACAGCTACCGCGCCAAGGTTCAGCGTTTGCCGATCGAAGCGATTTCCCAGGCCAGCGCCAACCAGCGTAAGGGCCGCTGCGGCCGGGTCGAGCCGGGCATTTGCATACGTTTGTACAGCGAAGAAGATTTCCTCGGTCGCCCGGAATTCACTGACCCGGAGATTCTGCGCACCAACCTCGCGGCGGTGATCTTGCAGATGCTGCATCTGCGCCTCGGCGAAATCACTGCGTTCCCGTTCATCGAGCCGCCGGACGGCAAGGCGATCAGCGACGGTTTCAACCTGCTGCAAGAACTCTCGGCGGTGGATCGCAACAGTCAGTTGACCCCGCTCGGCCGTCAGTTGGCGCGCCTGCCAGTCGACCCGCGCATGGGCCGCATGCTGCTTGAAGCGGCGAAACTGGGCAGCTTGCAGGAAGTGCTGATCGTCGCCAGTGCCATGTCGATTCAGGACCCGCGCGAGCGTCCGCCGGAGCGCCAGCAAGCGGCGGATCAGGCTCACGCGCAATGGAAGGATGTCGATTCCGACTTCGCCGGCCTGGTCAATCTGTGGCGTGGTTTTGAAGAACAGCGCCAGGCGCTGACCGCCAGCCCGTTGCGCAATTGGTGCCGCAAGAACTTCCTCAACTATTTACGTCTGCGCGAGTGGCGTGATTCCCATCGCCAGTTGAGCCTGATCTGCCGCGACATGCAGTTGAGCCTCAATAAAGAACCAGCCGATTACCCGAAACTGCACAAAGCGGTGCTCGTCGGTTTGCTCAGCCAGATCGGCCAGAAAACCGAGGACGGCGATTACCTCGGCGCCCGTCAGCGACGTTTCTGGATTCACCCGTCGTCGGGCATCGGCAAGAAGCGTCCGCAATGGCTGATGACCGCCGAACTGGTAGAGACCACCAAGCTCTATGCGCGCATGGTCGCCAAGATCGACGCCGACTGGATCGAGCCGCTGGCCGGGCATCTGATCAAGAAAAATCACTTCGAACCGCACTGGGAGAAGAAGCGCGGCCAGGTCGTGGCCTTCGAGCAGATCACCCTGTTCGGGCTGATTGTGGTCGGGCGCCGACCGGTTCATTACGGCCCGGTTGACCCCGTGGTTTCGCGTGAGCTGTTTATCCGCGAAGGTCTGGTGCGGGGCGAGATTCAGTCCAGAGCCAAGTGCCTGAGCGCCAACAAACAACTGCTCGAACAGCTCGATGAACTGGAAGCCAAGGCCCGTCGCCGCGACATTCTGGCCGACGAAGAAACCCTGTACGCCTTCTACGATGCGCGGCTGCCGGCGGAGATTCACCAGAGCGCGACGTTCGACAGTTGGTACCGGATCAACAGCCAGAAAGACCCGCAACTGCTGATCATGCGCGAAGAAGACGTGCTGGCCCGCGAGGCCAGTGAAGTCACCGCACTGCATTACCCCGATACCTTGCACATCGGTGATCTGGAACTGACGCTCAGTTATCACTTCGAACCCAATCACCCCCGTGACGGCGTGACCCTGCGGGTGCCGGCGCCGTTGCTGCCGATGCTGCCGCCGGAGCGTCTGGAATGGCTGGTGCCGGGGCTGATCGAGGCCAAGTGCATCGCTCTGGTGCGCAATCTGCCCAAAGCGTTGCGCAAGAACTTCGTGCCGGTGCCGGACTTCATCAAGGCTGCGCTGCAACGCATGACCTTCGCCGAGGGCTCGCTGCCCCAGGCGTTGGGGCGCGAGTTGTTGCGCATGACTGGTGCGCGGGTCAGCGATGAGGCGTGGGCGGAAGCGGCGCAGCAGGTCGAAGGGCATCTGCGCATGAACCTGGAAATCGTCGACGGCCAAGGCAAATTCCTTGGCGAAGGACGGGATCTGGCCGAACTGACTGCGCGTTTCGCCGAAGCCAGTCAGGCCGCACTGGCCGTGCCGCAGAGTGCCAAGAGTCAGCAGCCGGTGGAGGCGAAAGTCTTCGCGCCGGTGGCAGCAAAAACTCAGCAGAAAATTGCCGGGCTGTCGATGACGGTCTACCCGGCGCTGGTGGAAGAGGGCGGCACGGTCAAGGAAGGGCGGTTCTCGACCCCGGCCGAAGCCGAGTTCCAGCATCGTCGTGCGTTGCAGCGCTTGCTCATGCAGCAACTGGCCGAACCGGCCAAATTCCTGCGTGGCAAGTTGCCGGGGCAGACCGAACTGGGCTTGCTCTACCGTGAACTGGGCCGGGTCGATGCGCTGGTCGAAGACATTCTGCTGACCAGTCTCGACAGTTGCATTCTCGACGGCGAAGACCCGTTGCCGCGTGACGGTGCAGGGTTGGCGGCGCTGGCCGAACGCAAGCGTGGCAGTTGGACCGAACACGCCGAGCGCGTGGCGCGGCTGACGCTGGAGATTCTGAAGATCTGGCATGGCCTGCAAAAGCGCTTCAAGGGCAAGATCGATCTGGCCCAAGCCGTGGCGTTGAATGACATCAAGCAACAGATCAGTCATCTGGTTTACCCGGGGTTCGTGCGGGAAACGCCGATGCAATGGCTCAAGGAGCTGCCGCGTTATCTGAAAGCCGTCGAGCAGCGTTTTGAAAAACTGGGCGCGCAACTGCAGAAGGATCGGGTCTGGAGCGGTGAACTGGCCGGTTTGTGGGCCCAATACCAGGCCCGCGCCGCCAAGCATGCCCAGGAAGGCAAACGCGATCCACAGCTTGAGTTGTATCGCTGGTGGCTGGAGGAATATCGGGTTTCGCTGTTCGCCCAGCAGTTGGGAACGAAAGTGCCGATTTCCGATAAGCGCCTGAATAAACAATGGACCCAGGTCGAACCCTAGATCTATCGACGTGCACAGTCCCCCTGTGGGAGCGGGCTTGCTCGTGAAGGCGTAGTGTCAGATAACTGATTCGGTGACTGACACACCGCCTTCGCGAGCAAGCCCCCCGCCTTGGGATTTGCGTTGTGCTTGAGAAAGGGGCCAAAACCTTGGGTTTATGGCAAACTTCGCGACCATAAATGCCTGTTTCGCGACCCAGAGCCTTCGGCGTGGTCACGCAACGGAATAAAACGATGCCAGGTTTGCGTCCCCCGGATGGGAATAGACCCTTTGTGTGTTGGTACGACGGTTCCAGCACTTTCTGCCTGAACAGATTAGAGAAACGACCATGCATAACGTCGTCATCAGCGGCACCGGCCTGTACACCCCGGCCAACAGCATCTCCAACGAAGAGCTGGTGCAGTCTTTCAATACCTACGTCGCGCAATTCAACGCGGACAACGCAGACGCCATCGCCAGCGGCGACATCCAGGCCCTGACGGAATCCAGCGCCGCCTTCATCGAAAAAGCCTCGGGCATCAAGAGCCGCTTTGTCATGGACAAAGAAGGCATTCTTGATCCGCAGCGCATGGCCCCGCGTCTGCCGGAGCGTTCCAACGACGAATGGTCAGTACTTTGCCAAATGGCCATCGGTGCTGCCGAACAAGCCTTGCAACGTGCCGGCAAAACCGCCGCTGACATCGACGGCGTGATCGTCGCCTGCTCCAACTTGCAGCGTGCTTATCCGGCCATTGCCATCGAAGTCCAGGAAGCCCTGGGCATTCAGGGTTTCGGTTTCGACATGAACGTGGCCTGTTCCTCGGCCACCTTCGGCATTCAGGCGGCCGCCAACAGCGTGCAACTGGGCCAGGCCCGGGCGATCTTGATGGTCAACCCGGAAGTCTGCACCGGTCACCTGAACTTCCGTGACCGCGACAGCCACTTCATCTTCGGCGACGCCGCCACGGCCGTGATCATCGAGCGCGCCGATCTGGCTACGTCCAAATACCAGTTCGACGTGGTCAGCACCAAACTGCTGACCAAGTTCTCCAACAACATCCGCAACAACTTCGGCTTCCTCAACCGCGCAGCGCAAGAGGGCGTCGGTACTCGCGACAAGCTGTTCGTGCAGGAAGGCCGCAAGGTGTTCAAGGATGTTTGCCCGATGGTGGCTGAACTGGTCGGTACGCATCTGGAAGAGAACAAGCTCAATGTCGGCGATGTGAAGCGTTTCTGGCTGCATCAGGCCAATCTCAGCATGAACCATCTGATCGTGCGCAAACTGCTGGGCCGCGACGCCACCGAAGAGGAAGCCCCGGTGATCCTCGACACTTACGCCAACACCAGCTCTGCCGGTTCCGTGATTGCTTTCCACAAGTATCAGGATGATCTGGCTGCCGGTTCGCTGGCGGTATTGAGTTCGTTCGGTGCGGGTTACTCGATCGGTAGCGTGATTCTGTGCAAGCGTTGAAAGTGGTTTAATTTCCGCTTAATCACGCTGACCTTTCCTACATCCGAATCGGTTGAAACGCTGTAGTTTTCGGAAATGGCGGCAGGAGACGCTTCAGGCGAATCCTGCCGCTATCATTTTCGAAGTCGGAACAAGGGGATTGATGGATGGCGGTTGACGACACCCAACTGCTCGCGCGTTTGCTGGCAGGCGAGCAACAGGCTTTCAAGGAACTGGTCACGACTTATCAAAGCGCCATGCGCGCCGTCGCTTATGCGATTGTCGGCCAGCGTCACGTCGAAGAAGTGGTGCAGGATGCATGGCTGTCGGTAGTGCGCCATATCGGCAGTTTCGAAGGCCGCTCCAGTCTCAAGACCTGGTTGCTGACCATCACCGCCAACTCGGCCAAGAGTCGCTACAAGCAGAATCGCCGCGAAGTGTTGATGGATGACTTGCCGTCACCCCACGGCACCATTGATGATGACCGCTTTTCCCCCGGCGATGGCCACTGGCTGATCGCACCGTTCGCCTGGCACCAGGACACGCCTGAAGCGCTGCTCACCGAAAGCGAGTTGCGTGAGTGCCTCGAACACACACTGCTCAACCTGTCGGAACTGCAAAGCAGCGTTTTGTTGTTGCGCGAACGTCAGGGCCTTGAGCTCGAAGAGATCTGTAATCTTCTGGAGATATCGCTCTCCAATGTCCGTGTGCTGCTGCATCGTGCGCGGCTGAAAGTCTTCGCGACAGTGGAGCATTTTGAGGAGACCGGGGAATGCTGACCTGTAAGGAACAAGTGGCGCGCTCCAGCGATTATCTCGATGGCCAGCTGAGCTTTCGCGAAAAACTGATGGTGCGTCATCACCTGATGTTCTGCCCCAATTGCCGGCGCTTTATACGCCAGATGCGATTGATGCAGGCGACGCTGAAGGCGATGCCGGAGAAACCTGAAGAGGGGGTGGATGCGTTGGCCGAGCGGTTGGCGGCGCGGCTTCGGGAAGACAGCCCCTAGGGGGAGAAGCAGACTGACGCGCCTGCGGCACACGGATGATGGGGATCGCCGTAGCCGCGCCAGACTGTTGAAGCATCTCAAGCGCTGCACCCGGATGAGAAGCGCATCGCCTGAGATCTGTTGCTCTGTTGCTTAGAACTTCGCTTCTGCGTCCAGTTGCAGAATGTTGGTGTCGGCGTCGCGCTGAGTGCGGCTGGAGTAGTCAGCCTTGGTCAGGAAGTACGTGGCGCCGAGGGCGAAATTCTTGTCGATGTCGTAGCCGACTTTGAACTTGTGCCCACGCGAGCCGGTGGTGCCGTTGGCGAAGTCGGAATCGGTGAAGGCGCCGACCACAGCATTGCGCTGCACGTCACGATAGTTGTAGTCGAGGTTCAGACCGAAGACTTTCGACTTGGCGCCGAGCAACCAGGCGGTGTCCTGATCGGTCACGGCATCGTTGTTCTTCACATACTGACCGTAGAACGACAGCGGCATTGGCAGACCGCCGATGTCGATCTGGCTGAAACCCTCGTACAGACGGAATTCGTTGTTGGCCGAGTTGCCATTGACGGCCAGTGCGCACGGTGTGGAAGAGCCCGTGCAACGGCTGTCCTGATCGTTCTGGTAGGCGTAGACGCTGCCGCCAACGGTCAGTTTCAGGTTGTCGGTGATGGCGATGCGGCTACCCAACTGGCCGGAGGTCAGGCGCAGGTCGTGACGGAATTGCACGCCTTCGCCGTCGACGTTGTCCTTGAGGTTGTAGTTGCCCAGGCTGCCGAACAGTTCGGCACTGCTGCCCAGTGGGTACTTGTAAGTGACGGCCAGACCTTCCGGGTTGATGTCGCCGTCCCAGATCACGTCGCCCATGCTCACCCACGGTTGCAGCATCTTGCCGCCGATCACATGCAGGTTCTTGATCGCATCAGGGTGGTAGTCGATGTAGCCCAGGTCCAGCCAGATCTGCTTCTTGTCGAAGTAGTTGTCCTGGTCCTGGTTGGTCGAACGAGCATCGTCGCCGCCGCCGGTGGCGATACGGATGCCGGTGTCCACTTGCGGGTTGATCTCGGTGTAGGCACCCAGACGTGCACGGATGCGCTGACGATCCTTTTCGCGGCCGCCGTTGTTGGCTTCGCCGTCGATCTTGACGGTCTCCTGGCGGATGCGCACGTCACCCTTGAACTGGGTCTTGGCAGCCCAGGCCAGTTTCTGGTCGAAGACGCTTTGTTCGTTGGTCTTCTTCGCGACAGCCGCGACTTGTTCATTGGTCTCTTGCTGCGCCTGCTGGGCGATTTGCTGAGCCTTCTGATCCTTGGCCAGTTCAGTTTGCAGTTCTACATACTGCGCCTGGGAAATCGAACCGTTAGCCTTGAGCATGTCGAGCAGTTTGGCGTCGACTGCAGCACTGGCCGGAACGCTCATGGCCAGTAACAGGCCACCGCACAGGGCCGCCGCAGTTTTCGTGGAAGCAAGACGCATAGCAATCTCCGAAGATGAGTGGGATGGCTGAACCATCCTGGGCACAACCGACGGTTGAAGGTCGGAAAACAGTGTCCGGGTAGAACCCGGCGCTCTAAAAACAGGCGCCAGTATCGCGATGGTTTATGACAGGGCAGTGGCACGGTGATGGCAGGTTGATGACGGTACGCGTTGGTCGTGAACCATTGATCTAGAGCGCTGTCGCCCGATGACGGGTGTGCAATGCGGCGCAATCGGCGATACTCGCCGAGCGCTGAAACCCCGAAGTGGAGAGCTCTTTGATGCCGTTGCACTGCCTGCAGAACCTGTCAGAAATCGCCCCGGCCACTTGGGATGAATTGGTGCCGGACAATCAGCCGTTTCTGCGTCATGCTTTTCTCAGTGCGCTGGAGGACAGCGGCAGCGTCGGCCCTCACACCGGTTGGCAGCCGGAGCATTTACTGCACATCGAAGATGGTCGGCTGATCGCCGCCTTGCCGGGTTACCGCAAGTGGCACTCCTACGGCGAGTATGTGTTCGACCATGGCTGGGCAGATGCCTGCGCCCGAGCCGGAATCGATTACTACCCCAAACTGTTGACGGCTGTGCCGTTCAGTCCAGTCAGCGGCCCTCGGTTGCTGGCGGCCAAGGTCGAAGACGGTTTTGAGCTGCTCAAGAGCCTGCCGGGTTATCTGGAAATCGAAGGGCTGTCCGGCGCGCACATCAATTTCACCGATCCGTTCACCGACGCCGCCATGGCCGAGCAGCCGGGCTGGTTGCAGCGCATCGGCTGTCAGTATCACTGGCACAATCGAGGCTATCGCGACTTTCAGGATTTTCTCGACGTGCTCAGTTCGCGCAAGCGCAAACAGATGCGCAAGGAGCGCGAGCAGGTGGCGGGGCAGGGCTTCGAATTTGAATGGCTACAAGGGCGAGAGCTAAACGAATCGCAGTGGGATTTCGTCTACGCCTGCTATGCCAATACCTACGCCGTGCGTCGGCAGACACCGTATCTGACGCGAGAGTTTTTCAGTTTGCTGGCCGCGCGCATGCCCGAATCGATCCGCGTGGTGCTGGCCAGGCAGGGCTCACGGCCGGTGGCCATGGCCTTCAGTCTGGTTGGCGGTGACAGTTTTTACGGGCGCTATTGGGGATGCCTTGCCGAATTTGATCGGCTGCACTTTGAAACCTGTTTTTATCAGGGCATGGACTACGCGATTGCCCAGGGCTATCAGCGTTTCGATGCCGGTGCTCAGGGCGAGCACAAACTGATTCGTGGCTTCGAACCGGTGATCACTCACTCGTGGCATTACCTGCGGCATCCGGGTCTGAAAGCGGCGGTAAAAGACTTCCTGCAGCAGGAACGCGCCGGTGTCCTGGCCTACGCCGAAGAAGCGAGAGCAGCCTTGCCCTACCGCCAAACCTAAATCTCCAATGTGGGGCTTGCTCGCGAAGGCGGTGTGTCAGTACAGCAAATATTGCCTGACACCACGCCTTCGCGAGCAAGCCCGCTCCCACATTTGGTTTTGTGTTGGACTCAGGTTTTTTCGTTACCCAACCAGAGATAAATCACTTCACCGGCCACCGCACCCGACAGCGGCGCCACCCAGAACATCCACAACTGCGCGATGGCCCAGCCGCCGACCATCAGCGCCGGCCCGGTACTGCGCGCCGGGTTCACCGAGGTATTGGTCACCGGAATCGAGATCAGGTGGATCAACGTCAGCGCCAGACCTATGGCAATCGGTGCGAGGCCCGGCGGTGCACGTTTATCGGTGGCGCCCAGAATGATGATCACAAACATCGCAGTCATCACCCGTTCGGTGACAAACCCGGCCGCCATCGAATACTGACCGGGCGAATGCTCGCCGTAACCGTTGGAGGCGAGGCCGGCGGCAATGTCGAAACCCTCACTCCCACATTGCAATTGTATTGACCCAATGATCAATCGATCCCGACAAATCCGCCGGTCTGGTGCGCCCATAACCGCGAATACAGTCCGCCATGGGCCAGCAGTTCGGCGTGGGTGCCGCTCTCGGCGATCTTGCCGTTTTCCAGCACCACCAGGCGATCCATGCGCGCGATAGTCGAGAGGCGGTGAGCAATGGCGATCACTGTTTTGCCCTGCATCAGGGTTTCCAGGCTTTCCTGAATCGCCGCTTCGACTTCCGAGTCCAGGGCCGAGGTTGCTTCGTCCATGATCAGAATCGGCGCGTCCTTGAGCAGCACGCGGGCAATCGCGATGCGCTGACGTTGACCGCCCGACAGCTTCACCCCGCGCTCGCCGACATGCGCGTCGAAGCCGGTGCGGCCTTCAGCGTCCGACAGCAACGGAATGAACTCATCGGCACGGGCCTTGTGCGCGGCATCCCAAAGCTGTGCGTCAGTCGCGTCAGGCTTGCCATACAGCAAGTTGTCGCGGATTGAACGGTGCAGCAGCGACGTGTCTTGAGTGATCATACCGATCCGCTCACGCAGGCTTTCCTGGCTGACGTCGGCGATGTTCTGGTCGTCGATCAGGATGCGCCCGCCCTCGACGTCATAGAGGCGCAGCAGCAGGTTGACCAAGGTTGATTTACCGGCGCCGGACGGCCCGATCAGACCGATTTTTTCACCCGGTTTGATGGTCAGGTTGAGGTCGCCGATGATGCCTTTCTTCTTGCCGTAGTGAAAATCGACGTGCTCGAAACACACCTCGCCATTGGCCACGGCCAGCGGTTTGGCGTGTTCGTGATCGGTGACGCTGACCGGCTGCGAGATGGTCCGCAGACCGTCCTGGACCATGCCGATGTTTTCGAAGATGCCCGTGACCACCCACATGATCCAGCCGGACATGTTGACGATGCGGATCACCAGACCGGTGGCCAGGGCAATCGCGCCGACGGTGATCAGCGATTGCGTCCACAGCCACAGGGCCAGCGCGGTTGTGCCGACGATCAGCAAGCCGTTCATGGCGGTGATCGCCACGTCCATGCTGGTGACCACGCGGCCGGCCATTTGCGCTTTGACGGTTTGTTCTTCGATCGCTTCCCTGGCGTAGTGCTGTTCGAAATGAGTGTGAGCGAACAGCTTGAGCGTGGCGATATTGGTGTAGCCGTCGACGATTCGGCCCATCAGTTTCGAACGTGCGTCGGAGGCTTCCACCGAGCGGTCCTTGACCCGCGGCACGAAGTAACAGAGTGCGCCGATGTAGGCGACGATCCACGTCAGCAACGGGACCATCAGGCGCCAGTCGGCTTCGGCGAACAGCACCAGCGCGCTGATCGCGTAGATCACCACATGCCACAGTGCATCCACCGCTTGCACTGCTGAATCACGCAGCGAGTTGCCGGTCTGCATGATGCGCTGGGCAATGCGCCCGGCGAAGTCGTTCTGGAAGAAGTTCAGGCTCTGCTTGAGCACGTAGCTGTGGTTCTGCCAGCGGATCATGCTGGTCATGCCGGGGCTTAACGTCTGGTGCACCAGCAGGTCGTGCAGGCCGAAGAAAATCGGTCTGAGCACAAGCGCAACCACCACCATCCACGTCAGTTCGAGGGCGTGATCGCTGAAGAAATTCGGATTTGGCGTACCTTGGGCCAGGTCGATGATGCGACTCAGGTAACTGAACAGCGCCACTTCGATCAGCGCGGCGAACAGGCCGACCACCAGCAGGGCGGCGAAACTCGGCCAGACCTGCTTCAGGTAATAGGTATAGAAGGGGAGCACACGGTCGGGCGGAGACGCCGTAGGGGCGTCGCGGAATATGTCGATCAGTTGTTCAAAACGGCGATAGAGCATCAGATAACCGCCCGGAGTACGGGCTCTCCTTTTATCAGTGTGAGCGGCGCGGGATCAGGCCGTCGCCGCTCGATATGCCCTGCTGTACTCAGTCGAGGCGTTTGGCCGACTTGATAATCACAGGGTCGACAGGCACGTTCTGCATGCCGCTTTTGGTGGTGGTTTGCGAGTTGACGATGATGTCGACGACGTCCATGCCCTTGACCACTTTGGCAAACACCGCATAACCGGCGTCACGGCCTGGATCGAGGAAGGCGTTGTCAGCGACGTTGATAAAGAACTGGCTGGTGGCCGAGTTCGGATTGGAAGTACGGGCCATCGACAAGGTGCCGCGAACGTTATGCAGGCCATTGCTGGCTTCGTTCTTGATCGGTTCCTTGGTGTCCTTTTGTTGCATCTGCTGGGTGAAACCACCGCCCTGAGCCATGAAACCCGGGATCACACGGTGGAAAATCGTGTTGTTGTAGAAGCCACTGTCGACGTACGCCAGAAAGTTCTTGGTACTGATCGGCGCTTTGACCGGGTCCAGTTCGATTTCGATCTGGCCATTGGTGGTGTCCAGCAGCACGTGCGGCGCTTTGGCCGGGGTAGCAGCCATCAGGTTGGCAGCAAACAGCACGGTGCCGGCGACGAGGGCGAGTTTTTTCAGCATGGGTCAGTGATCCTGAGATTGAATATCGGCTGCGGCGAGAAACGCCAGCAGCGTTTGATTGAAGCGTTCGGGCTGATCGAGCGGGGTGGCATGGCGTGAATCAGTGATCACCACCAGCCGCGCATCGGGCAGCAGTTTTACATAGGTTTCTTTAAGTGCCACAGGTGTGTAATCACGGTCGGCACTGACGATGAGCGTTGGACAGGTCACCCGGGAAAGTCGTTCCTGAACCCCCCAGCCAACAATTGCATCGAAGCTGGCGAGATAAGCACGTTTGTCGTTTTTTGCCCAGCGTTGCGCCATTTTCTGCCGCAGATTCGCCTGTTCGGGTTTTGGGAACAGTTTGCTGCCCAGCGCCTTGCCGATGGTCGCCAGGCTCAGCACGCGCATCAGGCTCCAGCGTTTGAACCATTGCCAATAGTCGTCGAGGCTGCGCAGTTTGACTTCAGGGGCGCTGTTGACGATGGTCAGGCTCTTGAGCATCTGCGGCTGATCAACACCCAACTGGAAGCCGATCATGCCGCCCATCGACAGACCGACGTAGTGCACCGGACCAAGGTTCAAATACTCGATCAGCGCCACCATATCGGCGCTGAACCCCGCGATGCTGTAGCGCTCGCGGGGTTTGTCCGAGCGCCCGTGGCCACGGATATCCGGGACGATCACCCGGTAGTGCGCGGCCAGCGCAGGGATCTGCATTTCCCAATCCAGCGTGCTCGAGCCGAGCCCGTGAACCAGCAGCAACGGCGTGCCGTGGCCATATTCCTCGTAGTGCAGGTTGCAACCTTCGTGCGCAAAATAGGCCATCGCTGGACTCCGTGTCAGACTTGCTCAGGGGCGGCGAACGGTGCGTCCAGCGGCAAGGTGTCGAAGGTGCGCAACAGTTCGATGAGGATTTGTGTCGCCGGGCCCAGCGGTTTGTCCTTGTTCGAATACAGATAGAAACTCGGGTTGCGGCTGCCGCCCTGATCCAACGGTAGCAGCTTGAGCGATCCCTCTTTCAGTTCCCGTTCGATCATGTGTCGCGGTAACCAGGCAAAGCCCAGGCCGCTGCTGACGAATGTCGCGGCCGTGGCGAGACTGCCGACGGTCCAGCGCTGTTCGGCGCCGAGCCAGCCGACATCCCGTGGCTGTTGACGACCGGAGTCGCGGATGACCACTTGCATCTGGGTTTCCAGATCCTGGAAGCTCAGTTCACGATTGAGCCGATGCAGGCTGTGGTCTGGGTGAGCAACCGCAACAAACTCCACGTCGCTCAGCTCCGCGCCCAGGTAACCGGGAATGCTCAGGCCGGTGATGGCCAGATCGGCCACGCCTTCGAGCAGCACCTCCTCGACACCCGACAACACTTCCTCACGCAGACGCACGCGACAGCCACGGCTCTGTGGCATGAACGCAGTCAACGCACGCACGATACGTGAGCTTGGATAAGCCGCATCGACCACCAGCCGCACTTCCGCTTCCCAGCCTTGCTCCATGTGATGGGCGAGATCTTCCAGTTGACTGGCCTGTTTGACCAGTTGCCGCGAGCGGCGTAGCAACACGCCGCCGGCTTCGGTCAGTACCGCTTTACGACCGTCGATCCGCAGCAACGGCACACCGAGCTGATCCTGCATACGGGCAACGGTGTAACTCACCGACGACTGCGAACGGTGCAGAACCTCGGCGGCCTGGGCGAATCCGCCGTGGTCGACTACGGCCTGCAATGTTCGCCATTGATCCAGGGTCACGCGGGGCGCTTTCATCAATAGCTCCTCTTGTCCTAAGCTGACGGTCCCCATTGGAGACTGTCGAATGAAAAAATTCTGTTGTGTGGTGCTGGCACTGCTGCCGTTGACAGCCTTTGCGTATCCGATCGATGTGCAGAAAAATCTCAATGGCATGAAGATCGACTACCAGAGTTTCGCCACGGATAACGACATTGGCTCCATCCAGGTGGCCAACTACGGCGACGTCGACGCGAGCTGCAAAGTGGTGTTCCGCAACGGTCCCGAGGCGCCACGCACACGTAACATCGAAGTCGTGGCCGGCAAACATAAAAACGCCACGGCCAAGTTCACCCGCACCATTATCAAACTGCGCATCGAT
Organism: Pseudomonas sp. RA_15y_Pfl2_54; assembly: GCF_963971015.1. Lineage (NCBI taxonomy): Bacteria > Pseudomonadati > Pseudomonadota > Gammaproteobacteria > Pseudomonadales > Pseudomonadaceae > Pseudomonas > Pseudomonas sp. RA_15y_Pfl2_54. The sequence goes on along the minus strand of NZ_CAXAPN010000005.1, from coordinate 138,789 downwards.
CTGACCTGTACCCCGAAATAACAGCAAATCTCCCTTGTGGAAGCGGGCTTGCTCGCGAAGGCGGTAGATCAGTCATCCATGCTCGTGCTGACACATCGCCTTCGCCAGCAAGCTCACTCTCAAAGGGTTGAGTTGCATCTAAACTAAATTTTCGATGCTTTGCAGCAATTATTTGCGCTTTTTCATCGATTCAGCTCTGTTTAACCTTCACTCCATCGACCTACAACATTCTCGGATGGAGGCTACACAACATGTCCCGCGTTCTGATCATCGAAAGCAGCGCCCGCCAGCAAGACTCGGTGTCCCGTCAGTTGACCCAGACCTTCATCAATCAGTGGAAAACCGCGCACCCCGACGATCAGATCACTGTGCGTGATCTCGCCGTGAACCCGGTGCCGCACCTGGACATCAACCTGTTGGGTGGCTGGATGAAGCCTGCCGATCAGCGCAGCGACAGCGAACAGTCTTCTCTGGATCGCTCCAACGAATTGACCGATGAACTGCTGGCTGCCGACGTGCTGGTCATGGCCGCGCCGATGTACAACTTTGCGATCCCGAGCACCCTCAAGGCCTGGCTTGACCATGTGCTGCGTGCCGGCGTCACCTTCAAGTACACCGACACCGGTCCGCAAGGCCTGCTGAGCGGCAAGCGTGCCTACGTGCTGACCGCTCGCGGCGGAATTTACGCCGGCGGCCCGGCGGATCATCAAGAACCTTACCTGCGTCAGGTGATGGGTTTTATCGGTATCCACGACGTGACCTTCATTCATGCCGAAGGCATGAACCTGGGTGGCGACTTTCAGGAGAAGGGCTTGAACCAGGCCAACGCCAAACTGGCTTCCGTCGCTTGATAGGTTAATCGCCAGATAATCACTGGATGTTCTAGTGCTCTGGCGCAACCCCTTCAAGGTTTTACGCGCATCGAACCTCCCTTTGCACTTATTGCTCCTGAGTGCTGTAGCCCGATTGAACGCTTTAGCGAGATCGGGCTTTTTTTTGTTCTTCACGCAATCCCGGTACGGTAATCGGTGAGCATAAAAAAAGCCCCGCCTGAATATTCAGGCGGGGCTTTTTATTGGCTTTTGGAATCAGACGAGGGGTTTAGGCTCGTGTTCTTTTTCCTGGGCCTCTTCGTGATGCTCGGCCGCGTCCTGAACGGAGCGAGGCGCTTCAGCAATGGCTGCTTCAACGACGACTTCTTCAGCAGCCGGGGCAGGAGCTGCCTCGACCACTTCAGCCGCAGGAGCAGCTGCGGCAGCCAGTTCAGCTTCCTTCTGCAGACGTTCTTCTTCGCGCTTGCGACGACGCACTTCGCGTGGATCGTTTGGAGCGCGGCCGTTTGGCGTCAGCGCGCTGACTACAGGCGCTTCAACCGCTGGGGCTTGGGCAACCACTGGCGCTTCGACGACCGGCGCTGGAGCAGGTTCGGCAGCGGCAACCACTGGCTCGGACACCGTGGCTTGTGGCACTTCAGCTTCAGCAGCAGGCGCTGGCGCTTCGGCTACGGTTGGCTCTGCAACCCAGTTGAATGCAGTTTGCTCTTCGCGAACTTCACGCACGCTTTCGGTCACGTTTTCAGCGACGGTTTCGACAACCGGCTCTGCAACGACAACGGGCTCTTGGGCTACGAAAGCAGGTTCGGCAACGATTTCAATCTGAGGCTGGGCTTCAACCTGGGCTTGAATTTCGCGAACCGGTGCCACTTCGACTTCCGGAGCCGCCGTCACTTCCACCGGAGTGGTTGCTTCAACCACCGGTGCTTCAACTGGAGCAGTTTCCAGTGTAGCGGCAGTGGCGCGTTCGGCTTGCTCGTTGGCTTGCGCTTCAGCCGGAGCGCTGATGACGCTGCTGGCGACGGCGGTGGTAACAGCCAGGCCAGCGGCCAGATCGGCAGCGCTTGGTGCTTCAGCGTTTTCGCCGGACTCGGATTCTTCCGATCCTTCGATCACGTTGCCGTTGGCATCACGCTGACGCTCGCGACGGTTGCTGCGACGACGCTGGCCGCGGGAGCGACGACGTGGACGATCGCCTTCGGCGTTCTCCGAACCATCTTCCGGCAGTTGCTCTTCATTGGTGATCACTTCGTCTTCAACGACGGCAGCAGCGGCCTGCTCTGCACGCGGTTGACGCTCTTCACGCGGCGGGCGCGGTGCGCGCTCTTCGCGAGGCTGGCGGGCCGGACGCTCTTCTGCATTAACGGCGGCAGCGGCGGCTGCTGGAGCGGCATCCAGTGGCTCGCGCAGTTCGCGTACACGTTCTTCACGCTCGCCACGAGGCTTGCGGTCTTCACGCGGCGCACGTGGGGCGCGTTCTTCACGAGGTGCGCGAGGTGCGCGTTCTTCGCGGGCGGCTGGCGCTTCAGTGCGAGCTTCGCGAGGTGCACGTTCTTCGCGGGTCTCACGTGGCTGGCGCTCTTCACGCGGCTCGCGAGGGGCGCGTTCTTCACGCGGTGCACGTTCTTCGCGCGGCTTGCGCTCTTCATCGCGACGACCATTACGGTTGCGGCTCTGCTGGCGACCGTTGCGACGTTCTTCGTTGCGGGCTGGACGCTCGGTAGCTGGTTTTTCAACGACCACCGGCGCGGCGGGCTCTTCTTTGGTCGCGAACAGGCTGACCAGCGACTTCACCAGACCTTTGAACAGGCTTGGCTCTGGCGCGGCCACTGGAGCTGGTGCTGGTGCAGCAGGTGCGGCCACTTCGGTCGGAACCGGAGCGTTGGCGCGGGCTGGTGCGGTCTTGACCGCGGCTTCCTGGCGAACCAGGGTGCGGGTTGCGGCGGCTGGCTGGACTTCTTCGACGTCGGCAGCGGCAGCGGCGATTTCGTAGCTGGACTGGTTGGTCGCGGCTTCCGGGCTGTCATCACGCAAACGCTGAACTTCGAAGTGCGGCGTTTCGAGGTGGTCGTTTGGCAGGATGACGATACGGGCACGAGTGCGCAGTTCGATCTTGGTGATCGAGTTGCGTTTTTCGTTGAGCAGGAACGCAGCCACCGGGATCGGCACCTGGGCGCGAACTTCGGCAGTGCGGTCTTTCAGGGCTTCTTCTTCGATCAGGCGCAGGATCGCCAGCGACAGCGATTCAACGTCACGGATGATGCCGGTGCCGTTGCAACGCGGGCAGACGATGCCGCTGCTTTCGCCCAAGGATGGGCGCAGGCGCTGACGGGACATTTCCAGCAGGCCGAAGCGCGAGATACGGCCGATCTGCACGCGAGCGCGGTCGGCTTCCAGGCATTCGCGGACTTTCTCTTCCACGGCGCGCTGGTTCTTGGCAGGGGTCATGTCGATGAAGTCGATGACGATCAAGCCGCCGATGTCGCGCAGGCGCAACTGACGGGCGATTTCTTCAGCCGCTTCAAGGTTGGTCTGCAGAGCGGTTTCTTCGATGTCGCTGCCTTTGGTGGCGCGCGCCGAGTTGATGTCGATGGACACCAGCGCTTCGGTCGGATCGATAACGATGGAACCGCCGGAAGGCAGTTCGACGACGCGCTGGAAGGCGGTCTCGATCTGGCTTTCGATCTGGAAACGGTTGAACAGCGGAACGCTGTCTTCGTACAGCTTGATCTTGCTGGCGTACTGCGGCATTACCTGGCGGATGAAAGTCAGGGCTTCGTCCTGGGCTTCAACGCTGTCGATCAGCACTTCGCCGATGTCCTGGCGCAGGTAATCGCGGATCGCGCGGATGATCACGTTGCTTTCCTGGTAAATCAGGAATGGCGCGGAGCGATCCAGCGAGGCTTCTTTGATGGCGGTCCACAGTTGCAGCAGGTAGTCGAGGTCCCACTGCATTTCTTCGCTGCTGCGGCCAAGGCCTGCAGTGCGCACGATCAGACCCATGTCGGCCGGGGCAACCAGGCCGTTCAGTGCTTCACGCAGTTCGTTGCGCTCTTCGCCTTCGATGCGACGGGAGATACCGCCGGCACGCGGGTTGTTCGGCATCAGCACCAGGTAACGACCGGCCAGGCTGATGAAGGTGGTCAGGGCTGCGCCCTTGTTGCCACGTTCTTCTTTTTCAACCTGAACGATGACTTCCTGGCCTTCGCTCAGGACGTCCTTGATGTTGACGCGGCCTTCGGGGGCTTTCTTGAAGTATTCGCGGGAGATTTCTTTGAGGGGCAGGAAGCCGTGGCGCTCGGAGCCAAAATCGACAAAGGCAGCCTCAAGGCTTGGTTCGATGCGAGTGATGCGGCCTTTATAGATGTTGGCCTTCTTCTGCTCGCGTGCACCGGATTCGATGTCCAGGTCGTAGAGGCGTTGGCCATCTACCAGTGCAACACGCAACTCTTCGGGTTGAGTTGCGTTAATCAGCATTCTTTTCATGTAGTACCGTCGGTTTCCGGGCTGCCGGAAACGGCGTTCGGCACACACGACTTCTCACGGTCGGTGTCAGGTGCGTCGGGAGTGGTTGGCCATTCCCGTGTCCAGCGATGTGCGACCAATTGGGCCGATACCGCGACGTACGCGTCCTGCTTGCTGTGGCTACTTAAGCACTCAGTCAGGAGGAGGAATCAACCAGTGGCTGTGGACGAGATGAAGCGTCTTGATAAAGCCTATTGCTACACAGTCCAGCGGTTGTGCATCTCCACCCTACACGTATCCCTGATAATTCGGGTGCTGCCGCGCGCAGAATCCGCAGCGGGTTGGCATTTACCGTGAACTCCGAAAGGGGAGGTCACGCATCATGGCTAATTTAGGCGATGTTTCCGAAGCGTTCGCTCGGGGTCATTCGCAGCTGACTGCACTTTGTGAACTGGCCGTGAATATCTGCCTGCCAGACGAGTAAAAACTCTGCTCGGCGGTGTAATTCAGGCCTCATGTCACCTGCGCTTGTTACAACTGCAAACTCCACCGTTACGTAGCGAAAGCCCCGTAGGACGGCCTCGCGTCCTGGTGAATTGCGTTGGTCAGGGCCGGTTTTTGACCGTGGTTCCGCTGCCCAGGCCGCTTTTGGCGGCGTTCGCGACTATAGCAGCAATGATTAAGTGCTTCAATTCCATAAAAATTGTTATCATCCGCGGCATGACAACTACTGCCCCTTCGACTCCAGGCGTTCAATTGCTTGAAGTCTCGCCGGAGTATGCCGGCCAACGAATCGACAACTTTCTCCTCGCCCGGCTCAAAGGCGTGCCCAAGACCTTGATTTACCGCATTTTGCGTAAAGGCGAAGTGCGCGTGAACAAGGGACGGATCAAGCCTGAATACAAACTGCAGGCCGGCGATATCGTGCGCGTGCCGCCGGTTCGCGTGCCGGAGCGTGATGAACCGGTGCCTTTGGCCCAGGGACTGTTGCAGCGTCTGGAAGCATCGATCGTCTACGAAGACAAGGCGCTGATCGTGATCAACAAGCCCGCCGGCATTGCGGTTCATGGTGGCAGCGGTCTGAATTTCGGCGTGATCGAAGCCTTTCGTCAGTTGCGTCCCGATACAAAGGAGCTGGAACTGGTCCATCGTCTCGATCGTGACACTTCCGGCTTGCTGATGATTGCCAAGAAACGCAGCATGCTGCGTCACTTGCACGAAAAATTGCGTGGCGATGGTGTCGACAAGCGCTACATGGCGCTGGTTCGTGGTAATTGGGCGACCTCGATCAAGCAGGTCAGTGCGCCATTGCTCAAGAGCAACCTGCGTTCCGGTGAGCGCATGGTTGAAGTCAACGACGAGGGCAAAGAAGCCCTGACTGTGTTCAAGGTGCTGCGCCGCTTCGGCGATTTCGCCACCATGGTCGAGGCCAAGCCTGTTACCGGTCGTACCCACCAGATTCGCGTCCACACCCTGCACGCCGGGCATTGCATTGCTGGCGACAGCAAGTACGGTGATGACGATTTCACCAAGGAAATCCGCGATCTGGGCGGCAAGCGCCTTTTTCTGCACGCTTACATGCTGACCGTGCCGTTGCCTGACGGTGGCAAGCTGACCTTGCAGGCCCCGGTCGATGAAATGTGGGCCAAGACTGTGGAGCGCCTGAGTGCCGCACCCTGATTACAAACTGCTGATTTTCGATTGGGACGGTACGCTGGCCGATTCCATTGGCCGGATTGTCGAGGCGATGCATTCCGCGTCCGGGCGGTCCGGTTTCGAGTTGCGCGATGACTTTGCCGTCAAGGGCATCATTGGCCTGGGTTTGCCCGAGGCGATTCGCACGTTGTACCCCGAGATCAGCGATACCGAAATGGTTGCGTTCCGCGAGTATTACGCAGATCACTACATCGCTGCAGAAGCCGTGCCTTCGCCGTTGTTCGAGGGTGTCGTCGAGTCGATGGCATCCTTTCGCGAGCAGGGTTATCACCTGGCAATCGCGACCGGCAAGAATCGTCGCGGACTGGATCGGGTGCTCAAGGCTAATGGCTGGGAAGAGTATTTCGACATTACCCGTGCTGCCGATGAAACTGCGAGTAAACCGCACCCTCTGATGCTGGAGCAGATTCTTGCTCATTGCGGTGTTCGTGCGGAGCAGGCGCTGATGGTGGGGGACTCGTCCTTCGATCTATTAATGGCGCGTAACGCGGGGATGGAGTCGGTGGCGGTCAGTTATGGCGCGCAATCGATTGAATCACTGCAGCAGTTCGAGCCGCGTCTGTCGATCGATCGTTTTTCCGAATTGCATGCCTGGCTGGGGCAGCGGGCCTAATACGTTTTTGCTGGGGTGAATGGCATGACCGACGAATGGAAGGCACCGGCCAAGGCAAGTGCCGACGGCGGTGACGAGAAAAGCTGGAAGCTGTTGGAAAAGACCCTGCTCGCCGGTGTGCAGGAGCAACGTCGCTCGCGGCGTTGGGGGATTTTCTTCAAGCTTCTGACGTTTGTTTATCTGTTTGTTGCGTTGATCCTGTTCACGCCGCTGATGGATATGGAAAAGAGCGCCGCTCGCGGCACGAACTACACCGCGCTGATCGATGTTGCCGGCGTGATCGCCGATAAGGAATCGGCCAGTGCTGACAACATTGTCGGCGCCTTGCGCGCAGCGTTCGAAGACAAGAAAGTCAAGGGTGTCATCCTGCGTATCAACAGTCCTGGCGGTAGTCCGGTGCAGTCGGGGTATGTCTATGACGAGATCAAGCGTTTGCGCGGTCTGCACCCGGACACCAAGCTGTATGCGGTGATTTCCGATCTCGGTGCGTCCGGTGCCTATTACATTGCCAGTGCGGCGGATCAGATCTATGCCGATAAGGCGAGTCTGGTGGGTTCCATTGGTGTGACCGCTGCTGGATACGGTTTTGTTGGCACCATGGAGAAACTGGGTGTTGAGCGTCGCACCTACACCTCGGGCGAGCACAAGTCGTTCCTTGATCCGTTCCAGCCGCAGAAACCTGAAGAAACCGCGTTCTGGCAAAGTGTGCTGGATACCACGCACAAGCAGTTCATCAATAGCGTCAAGCAAGGGCGCGGCGATCGCCTGAAGGATAAAGAGCATCCGGAGCTGTTCTCCGGGCTGGTCTGGTCGGGTGAGCAGGCGCTGCCATTGGGCTTGATCGATGGCTTGGGTAGCGCCAGTTCGGTGGCGCGTGACGTGATCGGTGAGAAAGAACTGGTTGACTTCACTGTTCAGGAATCGCCGTTCGATCGCTTCTCGAAGAAGCTTGGTGCAAGCGTTGCTGAGCAGTTGGCGATGTGGATGGGGTTCCACGGTCCTTCGTTGCGCTGAGTTGTTTTAAAGATCAAAAGATCGCAGTCTGCGGCAGTTCCTGGGAGCTATCGAAGGCTGCGATCTTTTGCTTTAAGGGATCTGCATTCCCTCAGCCAGCAGCATGTCGATCAGGCGAATCAGTGGCAAGCCGATCAGGCTGGTGGCGTCCGGGCCTTCGGTGGACTGGAACAGGCTCACGCCCAGGCCTTCGGCCTTGAAGCTGCCGGCGCAGTCGTAGGGTTGCTCGATGCGCAGGTAACGCTCGATGCGCGCCAGATCGAGTTGCCGCATATGTACGGTGAACGGCACGCAGTCGACCTGGCATTGGCCGGTCTGGCTGTTGAGCAGGGCGAGGCCGGTGAGGAAGGTCACGCTGGCACCACTGGCAGCCATCAGTTGCTCGCAGGCTTTCTCGAAGGTGTGCGGCTTGCCGATGATCTGCTCGCCGAACACGGCGACTTGATCGGAGCCGATAATCAGATGAGCGGGGTGGTTGTGGGCCAATGCTCGGGCTTTTTGTTCGGCGAGGCGTTTGACCAGTTCGATCGCCGGCTCGCCGGGGCGGTGGCTTTCGTCGATATCCGGCGAAGTGCAGGTGAACGGCAAGTGCAGGCGGGCAAGTAATTCGCGGCGATAAGTCGAGCTTGAAGCGAGTAATAAAGGCAGCATTCGCGTCTCCTGAGGGAGGTGTGGATTCTAGCGCAGGCGTGCAAGTGACGGACAGGGCACAATTTCCTTTGACATGGGTGGGTGCATCCCTATAATGCTGCGCCTATGTTGAATGACCCGATTCCACCTCACGTTGACCCGCGCAAATTGGCTGACCGTGGCACCACCCTTCAAGGTGAACTGCTGCTGGCCGATTTGAAGAGACTCTGCGACCCGCTTTCCGACAATGTCGGTACGGTGCAGGCGAAATTCGTTTTTGAACGAGATGAACGTAAATCTGTGGTGATCCACAGCTTTATCGACACCGAAGTCAAAATGGTTTGCCAGCGTTGTCTTGAGCTGGTCACCCTGCCGATCCACAGCGAATGCAGTTACGCCGTGGTGAAGGAGGGTGCGAATACCCAGTCGTTACCGAAAGGTTATGACGTGCTGGAACTGGGCGAAGATCCATTGGATCTGCAGTCACTGATCGAGGAGGAGCTTCTGCTCGCCTTGCCCATTGTGCCTGCTCATCATCCGGAAGAATGCCAGCAGCCGGCGGGAGCAGATGAGCCCGAACCGAGCGAGGACGAGGTAACGCGGTCCAACCCGTTCAGTGTATTGGCGCAGTTAAAGCGTGACCCAAACGTTTAGGAGTTAATCAATTATGGCTGTTCAGCAGAACAAAAAATCCCGCTCTGCCCGTGACATGCGCCGTTCGCACGACGCTCTCGAGGCTAGCACCCTGTCTGTAGAAAAAACCACCGGTGAAGTTCACCTGCGTCACCACGTATCGCCAGAAGGCGTATACCGTGGCCGTAAAGTGATCGACAAGGGCGCTGACGAGTAATCACTTGTCCGCTCAAGTCATCGCGATTGACGCAATGGGCGGGGACTTCGGTCCCCGCAGCATTGTTCAGGCCAGCCTTGCTTGCCTTTCTGCTACGCCCTCGCTGTACCTGACCCTCGTCGGTCAACCCTCCCTTCTTGAAGAATTGATCAACGGCCAATCGGCTGCCGATCGCGCGCGCCTGACAATTGTTGCGGCGTCTGAAGTCATCACAATGGACGAGAAACCGACCCAAGCCTTGCGTGGCAAGCCGGATTCGTCGATGCGTGTCGCCTTGGAGTTGGTGCGTGATGGCAAGGCTCAGGCCTGTGTCAGTGCTGGCAATACAGGGGCGTTGATGGCGCTGTCGCGATTTGTCCTCAAAACGTTGCCTGGCATTGATCGGCCAGCCATGGTTGCGGCGATCCCGACACAGAAGGGGTATTGCCAGTTGCTTGATCTGGGCGCCAATGTCGATTGCAGTGCCGAGCATCTTTTGCAGTTCGCTGTGATGGGCTCGGTGGCGGCGCAGACGCTGGGCATCGCCCATCCGCGCGTGGCTCTGTTGAACATCGGCACCGAAGACATCAAGGGTAATCAGCAAGTCAAGCTGGCGGCCACCTTGTTGCAAGCGGCGCGAGGGATTAACTACATCGGGTTTGTCGAGGGCGACGGGTTGTATCGCGGTGAGGCGGACGTGGTGGTATGCGATGGCTTTGTCGGCAATATCCTGCTCAAGTCCAGCGAAGGGCTGGCGACGATGATCGCGGCGCGTATCGAGGCGCTGTTCAGGCGTAACCTCGCCACGCGCGCTGTCGGTGCCTTGGCGTTGCCATTGATGAAGCGCTTGCAGGCTGATCTGGCGCCGGCGCGACATAACGGCGCAAGCTTTCTGGGTTTGCAGGGCATTGTGGTGAAAAGTCACGGGTCGGCCGGGGTTCAAGGCTTTCAGAGTGCTATCGAGCGCGCGTTGATCGAGATTCAGGAGAACCTGCCGGAGCGTCTCCACGGTCGTCTGGAGGATTTGTTGTCTTAGGCGTTTTCGTCGGACAATGCTTAAATGTGACCGCCCGGTTCAAAGGGCCATCCAACTGTCAGTTTCTTGCGTCCCCAAGTGGGGCGTCATTATTCGACGACAAGATCATTAGGGGCTTGTTACATGTCTGCTTCCCTCGCATTCGTCTTTCCAGGACAGGGTTCGCAGTCCCTCGGCATGCTGGCCGAGTTGGGCGCGCAACATCCATTGATCCTCGAAACTTTCAAAGAAGCATCCGATGCTCTGGGCTATGACCTTTGGGCGCTGACCCAGCAAGGGCCGGAAGAGCTGCTCAATCAAACCGATAAAACCCAGCCGGCCATTCTGACTGCATCGATTGCCCTTTGGCGTCTGTGGCTGGCTGAAGGTGGCGTGCGTCCAGCTTTCGTTGCCGGTCATAGCCTGGGTGAATACAGTGCGCTGGTTGCTGCAGGTAGCCTGAAGCTGGCTGACGCGGTGAAGCTCGTTGAGCGCCGTGGTCAGTTGATGCAGGAGGCCGTACCGGCCGGGCAGGGTGGCATGGCTGCCATCCTTGGCCTGGAAGACGCCGACGTGCTCGCAGCCTGTGCTGAAGCGGCGCAAGGCGAAGTGGTCAGCGCCGTCAACTTCAACTCGCCGGGCCAGGTGGTTATTGCGGGTGCCAGGGCGGCTGTCGAGCGTGCCATTGAAGGCTGCAAGGCGCGTGGCGCCAAGCGTGCCATGCCCTTGCCGGTAAGCGTGCCGTCGCACTGCGAGCTGATGCGTCCGGCTGCCGAACGCTTTGCCGCCGCCATCGCCGTCATCGACTGGCAGGCGCCGCAGATCCCTGTGGTACAGAACGTCAGCGCGCAAGTGCCGGTCGATCTGGAAACCCTCAAGCGTGATCTGCTCGAACAACTCTACAAGCCAGTTCGCTGGGTCGAGTCGGTACAGACTCTGGCTGCGAAAGGCGCGACCAATCTGGTCGAATGCGGGCCGGGCAAGGTGCTTGCCGGTCTGAACAAACGTTGCGCCGAAGGCGTTGCGACTTCCAACCTCAATACCCCAGACGCTTTCGCTGCCGCTCGCGCAGCGCAAGCCTGAATCAGGAGAAGCTTGCATGAGTCTGCAAGGTAAAGTTGCACTGGTCACCGGTGCAAGCCGCGGTATCGGCCAGGCCATCGCACTGGAACTGGGTCGTCAGGGCGCTACCGTCATTGGTACCGCGACTTCTTCCAAGGGTGCCGAGGCTATCTCCGCTACTCTGAAAGAACATGGCATTCAGGGTACCGGTCTGGAACTCAACGTCACCAGTGACGAATCGGTCAGCAGTGTACTGGCGAGCATTCAGGAGCAGTTCGGTGCGCCGGCAATCCTGGTCAATAATGCCGGTATCACCCGCGATAACCTGATGATGCGCATGAAAGACGATGAATGGTACGACGTGATCGATACCAATCTGAACAGTCTGTATCGCCTGTCCAAGGGCGTTCTGCGTGGCATGACCAAGGCGCGTTGGGGACGAATTATCAGTATTGGCTCGGTGGTGGGTGCCATGGGCAACGCAGGCCAAGTAAACTATGCAGCCGCCAAGGCCGGTCTGGAAGGTTTCAGCCGTGCAATGGCGCGTGAAGTCGGTTCGCGTTCGATTACGGTCAACTCGGTAACCCCAGGGTTTATCGACACCGATATGACCCGCGAACTGCCTGAAGCACAGCGTGAAGCCTTGCAGACGCAGATTCCGCTGGGTCGTCTGGGGCAAGCTCAAGAGATCGCGTCTGTGGTCGCTTTTCTTGCATCCGACGGTGCGGCATACGTTACTGGGGCTACAATCCCGGTGAACGGTGGGATGTACATGTGAGTAAAATGTGACGGATTGCTTCAAAAAAATGTCATACGAGCTGTCTAAAATCCGTTATAAAGCTGCAATCTATTTATAGACAGAGGGCTGCAGGGTTTGAGGAGTGAAGCTTTCAGTTGAAAAGCTGAAAAGTCTTTCTATACACTTACCCACCGGCCAGCTGCCTGAATTTGTCCATTAGGAGTGAAAACAAGGTATGAGCACCATCGAAGAGCGCGTCAAGAAAATCGTCGCCGAGCAACTGGGCGTTAAAGAAGAAGAAGTGGTTAACACTGCTTCCTTCGTTGAAGACCTGGGTGCCGACTCCCTTGACACCGTTGAGCTGGTGATGGCTCTGGAAGAGGAATTCGAGACCGAAATCCCTGACGAAGAAGCTGAGAAGATCACTACAGTACAAGCTGCAATCGATTACGTTACCAGCCACCAGGCGTAATAGTTTGTAATCGTTGCTTGCTGTCATGGAAAAACCGCACTGCCATCATGGCGTGCGGTTTTTTCTTTAGGCCTGATGCAAAATCGTCATTTGAAAAAGGAGAGTGCTGTGTCGCGTAGACGCGTCGTAGTCACCGGTATGGGTATGTTGTCGCCACTGGGCACGGATGTGCCGAGCAGTTGGCAGGGCATTCTGGCTGGCCGTAGTGGCATTGGTCTGATCGAACACACCGACCTTTCTGCCTATTCCACCCGCTTTGGCGGCTCGGTAAAGGGCTTCAATGTCGAGGAATACCTGTCGGTCAAGGAAGCGCGCAAGCTTGACCTGTTCATTCAGTACGGCCTCGCCGCAGGCTTTCAAGCCGTGCGCAATGCCGGTCTGGAAGTCACTGACGCCAACCGTGAACGCATTGGCGTCGCCATGGGTTCGGGTATCGGCGGCCTGACCAACATTGAAGAAACCAGCCGTACCCTGCATGAGACGGGGCCGCGCCGAATTTCACCGTTCTTTGTGCCAGGCTCGATCATCAATATGATTTCCGGTTTCCTGTCGATCCATCTGGGGGCACAGGGACCTAACTACGCCATCGCCACCGCGTGTACCACCGGTACGCACTGCATTGGTATGGCGGCGCGCAACATCATGTATGACGAAGCCGACGTGATGATCGCCGGCGGTGCCGAAATGGCGGCGTGCGGTCTGGGCATGGGTGGCTTCGGCGCGTCCCGTGCGCTGTCGACCCGCAATGACGAGCCGGCCCGTGCCAGCCGTCCTTGGGACAAGGGCCGTGATGGTTTCGTGCTGTCCGACGGTGCCGGTGCGTTGGTCCTCGAAGAGCTCGAACACGCCAAGGCTCGTGGCGCGACCATCTATGCCGAGCTGATTGGTTTCGGTACCAGCGGCGACGCGTTCCATATGACTTCGCCGCCCGCCGACGGCGCCGGTGCAGCCCGCTGCATCACCAATGCACTGCGTGACGCGAAGATCAATGCCGATCAAGTGCAGTACATCAACGCCCACGGCACTTCGACGCCGGCTGGCGATCTTGCCGAAGCCAACGCAATCAAGACCGTGTTCGGTGATCACGCCTACAAAATGGCGGTCAGTTCTACCAAGTCCATGACCGGTCACCTGTTGGGTGCGGCGGGCGCGGTCGAAGCGATCTTTAGCGTGCTGGCAATCAACGGCCAGGTGGCACCACCGACGATTAACCTTGAAGAGCCCGACGAAGGCTGCGATCTCGATTTTGTGCCGCACACTGCGCGCAACATGGATATCGACGTCGTGCTGTCCAACTCCTTCGGTTTTGGCGGTACCAACGGTACCTTGGCGTTCCGCCGGTTCGCAGGTTGATGGACTGCTGGGTCGACGGTCAACCGGCTGACACGCTGTCGCTGAAAGATCGCGGCCTGGCTTACGGCGATGGTCTGTTCGAGACCGTTGCCGTGCGTGGCGGCCAGCCGGTGCTGTTGGATCGGCATCTGGCGCGACTGGCCGATGGCTGTTCGCGTCTGGCCATTGCGACCGACATCGAACTGATTCGCCAAGAGCTGCTGAGCTATGCGGCGGCGATGGGCGAGGGCGTGCTCAAGCTTATCCTCACGCGGGGCGATGGTTTGCGCGGTTATGCGCCAGATCCTGCGGCGCAGGGTCGACGCATTCTGCAAGGCAACCCTCCTGCCGCTTACCCCGCTGTCCACGCGCAACTTGGCATTCGCCTCTTTCCTTGCAGCACGCGATTGGCCAGCCAGCCCTTGTTGGCGGGTCTGAAACACCTCAATCGCCTGGAACAAGTCATCGCCCGCGCCGAATGGCAGGACAGCGAACACGCTGAAGGCTTGATGCTCGATCAGGCCGGTCGAGTCATCGAAGGGGTGTTCAGCAACCTGTTTCTGGTGCGTGATGGGGTGTTGATCACACCTGATTTGAAGCGTTGCGGCGTGGCTGGTGTGATGCGCGCCGAAATATTGTTTCAGGCCGAGTCTTTGACCATCCCCACACAAATCGCCGATATCAGCCTTGAACAGCTGCAATGGGCCGATGAAGTCTTTCTCTGCAATAGCGTTTATGGCGTTTGGCCGGTACGTGCCTACGCTGCGCTGAGCTGGCCGGTTGGCCCGCTCACCCGTAAACTGCAAACCATTGCCCGCGCCCTACTGGATGCCTGATTCGTGAGACGTAAACTTTTGCTGCTGCTGGAAACCGGATTGGTTCTGGCAGGGTTGCTGTTGGGCGCCAGCGCCTGGAAGATTCACTCCGCACTGGAGCAGCCTCTGAACATCACGCAGGAAGAGCTGCTGGATGTGCCGAAAGGTTCCACACCGACCCGGACTTTCCTCGAGCTCGAAACCGATGGCGTCATCAAGGACGCATTCTGGCTACGGGTTTATTGGCGGTTCAATCTTGCCGGTACGCCAATCCACAGCGGTGAATACCGCATGCAGCCGGGCATGACTGTCGATGGTCTGATCGACTTGTGGAAGCGTGGGGAGGTGGTTCAGTACAGCCTGACGTTGGTTGAAGGATGGAATTTCCATCAAGTGCGCGCGGCGTTGGCCAAAGACGAAAAAATCGAGCACACCCTCAATGGTCTTAGCGACAGCGACGTCATGGCGAAGATCGGCCACAAGGGGTTGTTCCCGGAAGGTCGTTTCTTCCCTGATACCTATCGCTTCGAGCGCGGCATGTCCGATACCGAACTGCTGAAAAAGGCCTTTGATCGTCTCGACGAAGTATTGGCCAAGGAGTGGGAAAATCGCTCCGCCGACGCGCCTTACAGTGAGCCTTATCAAGCGCTGATCATGGCCTCGCTGGTTGAGAAGGAAACCGGCGTGCCGCAGGAACGCGGTCAGATTGCCGGCGTCTTTGTGCGTCGGATGGCGGTGGGCATGCAATTGCAGACCGATCCAACAGTGATTTATGGCTTGGGCGATCGTTACACCGGCAAGCTGACCCGTGCTCATTTGCGAGAGCCGACGCCTTATAACACCTACGTGATTCCTGGCCTGCCGCCGACGCCGATTGCAATGGTTGGGCGTGAAGCGATTCACGCTGCGTTGAACCCGGTGGAGGGCACCAGTCTCTACTTCGTCGCACGTGGCGACGGCAGCCATGTCTTCTCTGACGACCTCGATGCACATAATCGTGCGGTGCGCGAGTTCCAGCTCAAGCGACGCGCCGATTACCGCTCCAGTCCGGCGCCAGCGGTCACGCCTGAGGCGGCTCCGGCATCCGATGAAGCGAAACCTGCAGCATCACCGCAAACTGCGCCTGAGTCGCCGCCGCAGGTTTCGCCTCAGGAGGCTGCACCGGACGCTGCGGCACCACAAGACACGCAATGACTTTGATTAAGGACTGCCTGTGACTGGCTTGTTTATTACCTTGGAAGGCCCGGAAGGCGCCGGCAAGAGCACCAACCGCGAATACCTGGCAGAGCGCCTGCGCGCCGCCGGTATCGAGGTGCTGTTGACCCGTGAGCCCGGCGGTACTGCGCTGGCCGAACGGATTCGCGACGTGCTGCTGGCGCCGGCCGACGAAGTCATGAATCCGGACGCCGAGCTGTTGCTGGTTTTCGCCGCGCGTGCCCAGCATCTGGCTGAAGTGATCCGTCCGGCTCTGGCCCGTGGTGCAGTGGTGTTGTGTGACCGGTTCACTGATTCGACATATGCCTATCAGGGCGCTGGTCGCGGTTTGTCGCTGGAACGTATCGCGACGCTGGAAACCTTCGTACAGGGTGATCTGCGCCCGGATCTGACGCTGATTTTCGATCTGCCGGTGGAAATCGGCCTGGCCCGTGCCAGTGCGCGGGGGCGTCTGGATCGTTTCGAGCTTGAAGGACGGGCATTTTTCGAAGCGGTGCGCGGCGCGTTTCTCAAGCGTGCTGAAGCCGATCCTTCGCGTTACGTGCGGATCGATGCCGGTCAGCCGTTGGCACAAGTCCAGCAATCGCTGGATACATTGCTGCCGCGTTTGCTGGAGCTGAGCCGTGGCTGAGGCCTATCCGTGGCAAGACAGCCTCTGGCAGCATCTGGCCGGACGTAGCCAGCACGCCCACGCCTATCTGCTACATGGCCCGGCCGGTATCGGTAAGCGGGCCTTGGCGGAGCGGCTAATGGCCAGCCTGTTGTGCCAGCGTCCGACGCCTGAAGCCTGCGGTGAGTGCAAATCCTGCTTGCTGCTCAAGGCTGGCAGCCACCCGGACAATTACATCCTCGAACCGGAAGAAGCCGACAAGGCAATCAAGGTCGATCAGGTGCGTGATCTGGTCAGCTTCGTGGTGCAGACCGCACAACTGGGCGGGCGCAAGGTGGTGTTGGTCGAGCCGGTGGAGTCGATGAACATCAACGCCGCAAACGCCTTGCTCAAAAGTCTTGAAGAGCCTTCCGGCGACACGGTATTGCTGTTGGTCAGTCACCAGCCGAGCCGTTTGTTGCCAACGATCAAGAGTCGCTGCGTGCAGCAGGCCTGTCCGTTGCCGAGTGAGGCGATGAGCCTGCAATGGCTGGCTCAGGCGCTGCCGGAATGTTCCGCAGAGGAGCGTGTCGAGCTGTTGACGTTGGCGGCGGGCTCGCCATTGGCGGCGGTCAGCCTTCAGTCTCAAGGTGTGCGCGATCAGCGCACGCAAGTGGTCGAAGGTGTGAAGAAGCTGCTCAAGCAGCAGCAATCGCCGACGCAACTGGCCGAAGAATGGAAAAGCATTCCAATGCTGCGTCTGTTCGATTGGTTTTGCGATTGGTCGAGCCTGATCTTGCGTTATCAACTGACGCAGGACGAAGCCGGTCTTGGCCTGACCGATATGCGTAAGGTTGTGCAGTACCTCGCGCAGAAAAGTGCGCAGGGCAAAGTCCTCGATATTCAGGACTGGATTCTCGCCCAGCGGCAGAAAGTCCTGAGCAAGGCCAACCTCAACCCGACACTGTTGCTGGAGGCGTTGTTGGTGCAATGGGCGGGATTGCCTGGCCAAAGATAAGAATGTGTACCTAGACTCTGAGCATCAGCAGTGGAGGTCAACATGAACGAACCTGTCAGCCCCGGGCCGCGCAACGGCATTTTGTCCCTGACCATCAAGGACAAATCCGTGCTTTATGCCGCTTATATGCCGTTCATCAAGAACGGTGGTCTGTTCATCCCGACCAACAAGAGCTACAAGTTGGGCGATGAGGTGTTCATGCTGCTGAACCTGATGGATGAAGCGGAAAAGATTCCGGTCGCCGGCAAGGTCGCCTGGATCACCCCCAAAGGTGCGCAAGGCAACCGCGCCGCCGGTGTCGGCGTTCAGTTCAACGAGGGCGACAACACGGCCCGTAGTCGCATCGAAACCCATCTGGCCGGAGCGCTGAAATCCGACCGTCCCACTCATACGATGTAAGTAGCTGCCTTTTTATGCTCGTAGATTCCCATTGTCACCTTGATCGCCTTGACCTCGCTGCCCATGACGGCTCGCTGGATGCTGCACTGGATGCCGCTCGCGAGCGCGGGGTCGGGCACTTTCTGTGCATCGGCGTGAGTGCCGATAACGCTGCCGACGTCAAAGCCCTTGCTGAGCGTTATGACGACATTGATTGCTCGGTTGGCGTGCATCCGCTGGACGTACAGCCTGGCGCGGCGCCAGCGCTGGACTGGCTGTTGCACGAACTCAATCATCCGAAAGTGGTGGCGATTGGTGAAACCGGTCTGGATTACCACTACGAACCGGAAGCCGCCGAGCTGCAGCAAGAGTCGTTCCGTCTGCACTTGCAGGCCGCGCAGCAGACCGGCAAACCGGTGATCATCCACACCCGCGGTGCCCGCGCCGATACCCTTGCGCTGCTGCGCGAGGCGGCGCTGCCCCAAGCAGGGGTGCTGCATTGCTTTACCGAAGATTGGGACATGGCGAAAGCTGCGTTGGACATGGGTTATTACATTTCCTTGTCCGGCATCGTCACGTTCCGCAATGCTGACGCGTTGCGCGATGTGGCGAGCAAAGTCCCGGCCGATCGCCTGCTGGTCGAAACCGACTCGCCGTACCTGGCGCCTGTCCCTTATCGCGGCAAACCGAACCTGCCCCAGTACGTGCGCGAAGTGGCAGAGTTTCTGGCGATGCTGCGTGGCGAAAACTACGAGCGTTTTGCCGAGCAGACCACCGAAAACTTCAAGCGTCTGTTCCCGCAGGCCCATGTAAAAGCCTGAATCGCAGGCAAAAAAAACCCGGGTTCTGGGGGGTGAATCCGGGTTAAGACCATTAGGAGTAAAACAAAGGCACGCGGTCCTTTGGTACCTTTATCGGCCCGGCACTTGGGGGAGATGCCGCCCGACAGTTCAAGTATTGATCAGTCTGGCGTGCAGTCCAGTTAGCCGGTCGGGGTTTTTAAACAAATTTGGAATACGTTTGCTTCAGTTGAGTTCTCATTACCCCCCAAACGTTCGCAAAATGAACAAGAAACACAGATATGGTCGGATGATCCGTGCATTTTTGTGCAAGTTAGGCATAATACGCGGCTTCGAATTTTGACCCCAACAGACCTTTTCTTATGCACAAAGAACCTCGTAAGGTCCGTGAGTTTCGTCGCCGCGAGCAAGAAATTCTCGATACCGCGCTCAAGCTGTTCCTCGAACAAGGTGAAGACAGTGTCACCGTCGAGATGATTGCTGATGCCGTGGGTATCGGCAAAGGCACGATCTACAAGCATTTCAAGTCCAAGGCCGAGATTTATCTGCGCCTGATGCTCGATTACGAGCGCGATTTGAATGAGCTGCTGCATTCGGCCGACGTCGACAAGGACAAAGAAGCGCTGTCCCGTGCCTACTTCGAATTCCGCATGCGCGACCCGCAGCGCTATCGTCTGTTCGATCGCCTCGAAGAGAAGGTGGTCAAGGGCAATCAGGTGCCGGAGATGGTCGAGGAGCTGCACAAGATCCGTGCCTCGAACTTCGAGCGCCTGACCTTGCTGATCAAGGGGCGTATCAGCGAAGGCAAGCTCGAAGACGTGCCGCCGTACTTCCACTACTGCGCGTCCTGGGCGCTGGTGCATGGCGCAGTCGCGCTGTATCACTCGCCGTTCTGGAGCAATGTGCTGGAAGATCAGGAAGGTTTCTTCCAGTTCCTGATGGACATCGGCGTGCGCATGGGTAACAAGCGCAAGCGCGATCCGGAAATCCCTCCAGGCAGTTGAGCCATTCAGTTGCCTTATTGCGTCATGTTTTCGCTACATGACGCAGTACCGCAGGAATATACTCAGGCATAGGGCTTGCTAAAACTTGATTTGTGAGTCAAGTTTTAGCGGCTCGATTTTCTATTGCCGGAGTGATCATGATCGTTGACCGTCAAGGCAGGCGTTTTCGCAATTTGCGGATCAGTCTGACTTCAGCCTGCAATTACGCTTGTACCTACTGCGTGCCTGACGGCAAGCGGTTGGTGGCTGCGCAGGATGAACTGTCGGCCGAAGCCATGGCGCGCGGCGTGGCGTATCTGATCGAGGCCGCGGGTATCGAGCGGCTGCGCATCACCGGTGGCGAACCGCTGGTCAGCCCCAAACTTGAATCGTTCATGACGGCTGTCGGCAAGATGGGCCTGGACGACATCAGCCTGACGACCAACGGTCAACTCCTCGCGAAAAAACTCCCTTTGTTGGTAGATGCCGGTCTGCGGCGCATCAACGTGTCCCTTGATACCCTCGACGCCAGTGCGTTCCGTAGCATCGCTCGTGGCGGCGATCTCGCTACCGTGCTTGATGGGATGAATCAGGCTGCAGCGGCGGGAATGAAGATCAAGGTCAACATGGTGCCGTTGCGGGGGCAGAACCTCGATCAGGTGATGCCGTTGCTTGATTACTGCCTGGAACGCGGATTTGAGCTGCGTTTTATCGAGCTGATGCGAATGGGCCACCTGGCCAAAGATTCCAATGCCTTCCTGCAACAGTTCGTCAGCCTGCAGCAACTGCTGAGCCTGATTGGCGAGCGCTACGAATACGCGCAAACCGACGCGCCTGTGGATGCCACGGCCGTGCGTTACGCGATTCCCGGGGTGGGCAACTTCGGTGTGATCGCTAACGAAAGCGTACCGTTCTGCCGTACCTGTTCGCGTCTGCGTTTGTCGTCGACTGGCTGGCTGCATGGCTGCCTGTCGTCGAGCAACCGCCACTATGTCGGTGATTTACTCGACAAACCACGGCACCAGGCATTGCCGGCGTTGCAGCGCTTACTGGTCAAGGCGTTGGGCGACAAGCAGGAAGTCGCGTTTTCTGGCGGCGCGACTGTCATGAAAATTATCGGCGGCTGACATACCGCATTGGCGAGCAAGCCCGCTCCCGCATTTGGAATGCCTTCCACCTGTGGGAGCGGGCTTGCTCGCCAATGCGTTGTATAACTCGATAAAGTTCGTGAGCTGGCGCAAAAGCTGCATCCAACGGCCATTCGCCGGTTTTCCGTCACCGGCTTCTGGAGGATGAGGATGCGTAGCCTGGTTTTGCTGCTGGCCGTTTTGGCGCTTGGCGGCTGTATGACTGTCAGCGATATGGCCGAGGGCACTCGCTATCAGATGAGCGACGCGGGGCTGCTGGATCACAGTGACAGTCGCCGTGTGAACAACTTCCGCATTCAGCCGGACTCGTTCATCTACATCGCTCAGGGCGCGTTTGCGCCGCCGGGCGGTTCTTATCCGCGGCCAAACGTGGTGGCTGAAGAAGCCTTCAAGGGCTTTGTCGAATACTTTCCGATGGTACGCCGCGCGCGTGCGCCGGAAGGCCTCGATCAGGCGATGGGCGAAGCCCGCGATGCCGGCGCTCACTACTTGCTGTACACGCGTTTCGCCAAGTCTGATGACCGTATCGGCAACTCTGATGAGTGGCTCGATCAGGAGGCGGTGGATCGCCTCGGCATCGACGGTGGCGTGATTCAGATCATGTTGATCGAGACCAGCACCCAGTATTTGATTGATACTGCACGGATCAAGAGTCGTGGCGGTTTACTGACGTTCCACGACAACAAACCTGAAGACCTGATCGGCCCGCCACTGGCGCAGTATGCGCGCAGCCTGCTGGGGATCGGCGACCAATAAACCAAGGAGTACGCCATGAGTGGCCCGCAAAAAGCCAATGACCTGTTGGGACAGATTCCCAAAACCAAAGGCCTGCCGCCGGTGCATTTGTGGAACCCGGAGTTTTGTGGCGACATCGACATGCGCATCGCCCGGGACGGCACCTGGTACTACCTGGGCACGCCGATCGGGCGAAAGCCAATGGTCAAACTGTTCTCCACGATCATCCGCCGCGATGGCGATGATTACTTCCTGATTACTCCGGTTGAGAAGGTCGGGATCAAGGTCGACGATGCACCGTTCGTGGCGATTGCCGTGGAGGTTGAAGGTGAGGGCGAGGCGCAGGTGCTTCGCTTTACCACCAATGTCGACGAGACCGCCGAGGCGGGGCCGGAACATGCGATCCGCGTCGAGATCGACCCCCTCACGCAAGAACCTGCGCCGTATGTGCATGTACGAACCAACCTTGAGGCGTTGATCCACCGCAATGTGTTTTATCAATTGGTAGAACTGGCGGTCAGCCGCGAAATTGACGGCCAGCGCTGGCTCGGGGTTTGGAGCGGCGGCGAGTTCTTTCGCATTGGTCTTGAGCCTTAACAAAAATCCAAATGTGGGAGCGAGCAAGCCCGCTCCCACACTGGTTTTCGTGTTAGCTGACAAAATCTGATTTGACACCCAATCGTATGATGATTAGCGTAGGCACCCATCGCGAACCGCTTTGAGGTGTCCATGTCCAGCAGCTTTCATGCGTCCACGGTTGACTGGCTGGGCAGTTGGATCGCCGCCGGCCAGGTAAAGCCGGGGCAGTCCATCAAGGTCGAGGCTGATCTCGGCGAGCAACTCGGCGTCAGTCGTACGGTCATCCGCGAAGCCATCAAAACCCTCGTCGCCAAAGGCATGCTCGAAGTCGGGCCAAAGGTCGGCACGCGGGTATTGCCGGTGCGGCGCTGGAACCTGTTCGATCCGCAAGTCGTCGGTTGGCTGTCACGCAACGGGCTGCCGGAAAACTTCGTCGATGACTTGCTCGACCTGCGCCGCACCATTGAGCCCATGGCCGTGCGCTGGGCTTGCGAGCGGGCGACCCTTGATCAGATCCAGGCCGTGCAACTGGCCTATAACGCTCTCGAGCGTGCGGTCGACAGTGGCACGGATTACAACCGCGCCGACCAGTCCTTCCACGAATGCATTCTTGCCGCCAGCCATAACCAGTTCATCGAACAAATGGTGCCGGCCCTCGGCGCATTGCTGGCGGTATCGTTTGAAGTGTCCGCCGCCGACCCCGATGAACTGCGCCGCACCTTGCCGATCCACAAAGACATGGCCGACGCCATCGCCGCTCGCGATTGCGCACGCGGTGTGTGGGCCTGCATGACCCTGATCGATAACGCGGATCTGGCGATCAAGCGCTTTTACCCGCAAGTCATGGCCGACAAAAAAGCCAGCTGAAACCCACACATTCCTCTGTGGGGGCCAGCCCACTCCCACATTGAAAACAAGAATGACCAAAGGAATTGCCATGACGTGGACTGCCGTTACCCAACACCGCGCCCAACTCGGTGAAGGCCCTTTCTGGGATGCCCCGACCCAGGCGCTGTACTGGGTTGATATTGCCGGCAAGCAAGCCCTGCGCCTGATCGGCCAGAATGTGCAGATCTGGCAGATGCCAGAACACATTTCCGCGTTCATCCCGTGCAACAGCGGCGATGCCCTGGTGACCCTCAGCAGTGGCGTCTATCGACTCGATCTCGACTCCCCCGGCCTTGAACCGCGACTGACCCTGTTCTGCATCGCCGACCCGCAACCCGGCAACCGCCCCAACGAAGCGCGCTGTGATGCTCAGGGCTGCTTGTGGCTCGGCACCATGCAGAACAACATCGGCGAACAGGGCGAAGATCTGCCGATTATCCGCCGCTCCGGTGGCCTGTTCCGTATCGATCCGGATAAACGCGTCACGCCGTTGTTGCGCGGATTGGGCATTCCCAACACGTTGCTGTGGAGCGACGACGGCACAACGCTGCTGTTCGGCGACAGCCTCGACAGCACCCTCTATCGCTATTTCATCCACACCGACGGCAACCTCGACACCGCTTACATCTGGTACGGCCCCGATCAACAGGGCGGCCCGGACGGTTCGGCAATGGACGCAGAAGGTTATGTATGGAATGCGCGTTGGGACGGCAGCTGCCTCTTGCGACTGACGCCTGAAGGCAAGGTTGATCGCAAAATCGATCTGCCGGTCAGCCGCCCGACCAGTTGCGTATTCGGTGGTGAAGACCTGAAAACCCTTTACATCACCAGCGCCAAGAGCCCGCGCAACCACCCGCTGGACGGTGCTGTGCTATCGATGCGGGTTGATGTTGCAGGAAAACGCTGTACGCGATTTGCAGGCTAGATCCCAAAATATGGGATGAGAAATTATATATTGAGATTATTTGGCGGTCGGGTTTATAGTCGGCTCCAGCAGTAACACGCACTCACACTTAAAAAGAACAAAACAGGTGAAGTGATGCAGCGAATGTCTATTGCACTCCCATGTGGAGTCCGCGTCTCGCAACGGCCCGATACCGTTGCCCGCGCCTGCCTGTTTTGTTCCAAACGCCTTCCAGACCGGACATCGTCAGATGCCCGGTTTTTTTGCGCTTGCGAACAGGAGTCCTGATCCATGGCTGAACCACTTACCCTGCCGCCGGTGCCCGCGCCGCCGAAGGGCGAGCGTCTGAAAAACAAAGTTGTGCTGCTCACCGGTGCCGCCCAAGGCATTGGCGAAGCCATCGTCGCGACCTTCGCTGCGCAGCAAGCGAAACTGCTGATCAGCGATATTCAGGGTGAGAAGGTCGAGCAGGTTGCAGCCCATTGGCGCCAACAGGGCTACGACGTTCAGGCGATCAGGGCTGATGTGTCGCGCCAGCAGGACCTGCACACCATGGCCAGACGCGCGGTCGAGTTGCACGGCCGCATCGACGTGCTGGTCAATTGCGCCGGGGTCAACGTGTTCCGGGATCCGCTGGAAATGACTGAAGAGGACTGGCGCCGTTGTTTTGCCATCGACCTCGACGGCGCCTGGTATGGCTGCAAAGCGGTACTGCCGCAGATGATCGAGCAGGGCATCGGCAGCATCATCAACATCGCCTCGACCCATTCGAGCCACATCATTCCCGGCTGTTTCCCGTACCCGGTGGCCAAGCACGGCCTGCTCGGGCTGACGCGTGCGCTGGGCATCGAGTACGCGGCGCAGGGTATTCGCGTCAACGCCATTGCGCCGGGCTACATCGAGACTCAATTGAACGTCGATTACTGGAACGGTTTCGCCGATCCGCACGCCGAGCGTCAACGCGCTTTCGATCTGCACCCGCCCAAACGCATCGGTCAGCCGATTGAAGTGGCAATGACGGCGGTGTTTCTGGCAAGCGATGAAGCACCCTTTATCAACGCCTCGTGCATCACCGTCGATGGTGGTCGCTCGGTGATGTACCACGACTGACTGATTGGGTTTTCGCGCGGATAAGTCCGTCTGAAATCCAATCATCATACGATATGACTATTTTCTACAGGCTTTGCAGGAACCCGCTTCAACCGCTTTAACGCTTTTCAAATATTGCTCAAAAAAAATAACAAGGAGTCAGCTTATGAAACGTCGTTTCGGGATTCGTACCCTGTGCAGTGCCGCCCTGGCGGTCACCGCGTTCAGTCTGAGCAGTTCGCTGCTCGCTGCCGATACCGTGAAGATCGGCTTTTTGGTCAAACAGGCCGAAGAGCCGTGGTTCCAGACCGAATGGGCCTTCGCCGAGAAAGCCGCCAAGGACAAAGGGTTTGAACTGATCAAGATTGCCGTGCCGGATGGCGAAAAAACCCTGTCGGCCATCGACAGCCTCGCGGCCAACGGTGCCAAGGGCTTCGTGATCTGCCCGCCGGACGTGTCCCTGGGCCCGGCGATCATGGCCAAAGCCAAAAGGAATGACCTCAAAGTAATTGCCGTGGACGACCGCTTCGTCGACGCCAACGGCAAGTTCATGGAAGACGTGCCGTACCTGGGCATGGCCGCGTTCGAAGTCGGCCAGAAGCAAGGCGCCGCCATGGCCGCCGAAGCCAAGAAACGTAACTGGGACTGGAAAGATACGTACGCGGTGGTCAACACCTACAACGAACTCGACACCGGCAAGAAGCGCACCGACGGCTCGGTCAAATCCCTCGAAGAGGCGGGCATGCCCAAAGACCATATTCTGTTCGCAGCCCTGAAGACCCTCGACGTACCGGGCAGCATGGACGCCACCAACTCGGCGCTGGTGAAACTGCCGAGCGCGGCGAAGAACCTGATCATCGGCGGCATGAACGACAACACCGTGCTCGGCGGCGTACGCGCCACCGAAGCCGCCGGTTTTGCTGCGGCTAACGTGATCGGCATCGGCATCAACGGCACCGACGCGATCGGCGAGCTGAAAAAGCCCAACAGTGGCTTCTACGGTTCGATGCTGCCGAGCCCGCACATCGAAGGCTACAAGACCGCCGAGATGATGTACGAGTGGGTCACCACCGGCAAAGAGCCGCCGAAGTACACCGCCATGGACGACGTCACCCTGATCACCCGCGAGAACTTCAAGCAAGAGCTGGAAAAAATCGGTTTGTGGAACTGACGCAGCAACGGCCCGGGTAGCCGGGCCGTTTGATCGGTGTGATGAGGTGGCTTTATGCACGCGCAAGTACAGACACAAGAACACAGCATGGGCGCCAGCCTGCGCTTCAACGGGATCGGCAAAACCTTTCCCGGCGTCAAAGCGCTGGATGGCATCAGTTTCGTCGCGCATCCGGGGCAGGTTCATGCCTTGATGGGCGAGAACGGCGCCGGCAAATCGACCTTGCTGAAAATCCTCGGTGGCGCTTACATCCCGAGCAGCGGTGAGTTGCAGATCGGCGACCGGACGATGGCTTTCAAATCGACTGCCGACAGTATCGGCAACGGTGTCGCGGTGATTCACCAGGAGCTGCATCTGGTGCCGGAAATGACCGTCGCCGAGAACCTGTTTCTCGGGCATCTGCCGGCCAGTTTCGGTTTGATCAATCGCGGTGCGCTGCGCCAGCAAGCCTTGAGTTGCCTCAAAGGTCTGGCTGACGAAATCGATCCGCAGACCAAGGTCGGTCGCTTGTCACTCGGTCAGCGGCAACTGGTGGAAATCGCCAAGGCGTTGTCGCGCGGCGCCCATGTGATCGCGTTCGACGAACCCACCAGCAGCCTCTCGGCCCGTGAGATCGACCGCTTGATGGCGATCATCGGCCGTCTGCGCGACGAAGGCAAAGTCGTGCTTTACGTTTCCCATCGCATGGAGGAGGTGTTCCGCCTCTGCGATGCGGTAACGGTGTTCAAGGACGGCCGCTACGTGCGCACTTTCGACGACATGAGCCAGTTGACCCACGATCAACTGGTGACCTGCATGGTCGGGCGCGACATTCAGGACATCTACGATTACCGCAATCGTCCACGCGGTGCCGTGGCGCTGAAGGTCGACGGTTTGCTCGGCCCGGGCCTGCGTGAGCCGATCAGTTTCGAGGCGCACAAGGGCGAGATTCTTGGCTTGTTCGGGCTGGTCGGGGCAGGGCGCACCGAGTTATTTCGTTTGCTCAGTGGACTTGAGCGCCACACCGCCGGACGCCTCGAACTGCGCGGCCATGAACTGAAACTGCGCTCACCGCGCGACGCGATTGCCGCCGGGATCCTGTTGTGTCCAGAGGACCGCAAAAAGGAGGGCATCATCCCGCTGGCCAGCGTTGCCGAGAACATCAACATCAGCGCGCGCGGCGCCCATTCGGGTCTCGGTTGCCTGTTGCGCGGGATGTGGGAGAAGGGCAACGCCGACAAGCAGATCAAGGCGTTGAAAGTCAAAACGCCCCACGCCGGCCAGCAGATCAAATTCCTCTCCGGCGGCAATCAGCAGAAGGCCATTCTCGGCCGCTGGTTGTCGATGCCGATGAAGGTTTTGCTGCTCGATGAACCGACTCGCGGCATCGACATCGGTGCCAAAGCGGAGATCTACCAGATCATCCATAACCTCGCCGCCGACGGTATTTCGGTGATCGTGGTGTCCAGCGACCTGATGGAAGTGATGGGGATTTCCGACCGCATTCTGGTGCTCTGCGAAGGCGCCCTGCGCGGCGAAGTCAGCCGCGAACAGGCCAATGAATCCAACCTGCTGCAACTGGCTTTGCCGCGCCACCGCGCTGACGGCGTGGCGAACTGAGAGGTGACTATGATGACAACCCAAAACGAAACCCTGCCCACCGAGCGCAAACCTTTGGACATGCGGCGCTTCCTCGATGACTGGGTCATGTTGCTGGCAGCGGTGGCCATCTTCGTCGCCTGCGCCTTGCTGATCGACAACTTCCTTTCGCCGCTGAACATGCGAGGGCTGGGCCTGGCAATTTCCACGACCGGCATCGCCGCCTGCACCATGCTCTATTGCCTGGCGTCGGGGCATTTCGACTTGTCGGTGGGGTCGGTGATTGCTTGCGCCGGGGTGGTGGCGGCGGTGGTCATGCGGGACACCGACAGCGTGTTCCTCGGGGTCAGTGCGGCGCTGTTGATGGGCCTGATTGTCGGCCTGATCAACGGGATCGTGATTGCCAAGTTGCGGGTCAACGCGTTGATCACCACGCTGGCGACCATGCAGATCGTGCGGGGGCTGGCGTACATTTTTGCCAACGGCAAAGCGGTGGGCGTGTCGCAGGAATCGTTCTTTGTTTTCGGTAACGGCCAGTTGTTCGGCGTGCCTGTGCCGATCGTGATCACCGTCGTTTGTTTTGTGTTTTTCGGCTGGCTGCTCAATTACACCACCTACGGTCGCAACACCATGGCCATCGGTGGCAACCAGGAAGCGGCGTTGCTGGCCGGGGTGAACGTTGATCGCACCAAGATCATCATCTTTGCCGTGCACGGTTTGATCGGTGCGTTGGCCGGGGTGATTCTGGCGTCGCGCATGACCTCCGGGCAGCCGATGATTGGTCAGGGTTTCGAGCTGACCGTGATCTCGGCGTGTGTGCTGGGCGGGGTATCGCTGAGCGGCGGGATCGGCATGATTCGGCATGTGATTGCCGGGGTGTTGATTCTGGCGATCATCGAGAATGCGATGAACCTGAAGAACATCGATACGTTCTACCAGTACGTGATCCGTGGATCGATTCTGCTCTTGGCTGTCGTAATCGACCGCCTCAAGCAACGCTGACCCCCTCATCCTTGTGGGCGAGAGCCTGCTCGCGAAAGCGCTGAATCAGTCGCCGGAAATATTGACTGACCCGACGTCTTCGCGAGCAGGCTCGCACACAATGGACCGCAGCTTTCCCGCCTTCTGTCCAATCTCCAAAATTCCCCTTGCTTGGTCATGCCCGTTTCGGGTATCAATTTGTACATGATTAGACAGGTACGATTTGACAAGAAACAACGGGTGGTCGACGAACTCGTCCGGCGCATCGAAAGCGGCCTCATGGAGGACGGCGTTCTGTTGCCCGGCGAACATCAGTTGGCTCAAGAATTCAAAGTCAGCCGTGGCACATTGCGCGAAGCGCTCGCCGAACTGAAGCGGCGCAAGTACATCGCCACGCAAAGCGGTGTCGGCTCCATCGTCACATTTGACGGTGTGGCGCTTGACCAGCGCAGCGGCTGGGCGCAGGCACTGGCCGACAGCGGGGCGCTGATCAACACCCAAGTGTTGCGTCTGGAAGCCGTGACCCGGCCCGACTTGCTGGCGCGTTTCGGTACCGACCAGTTCATCACCCTCGACCGCCGTCGTCGCTCCAACGATGGCACGCTGGTGTCCCTCGAACGCTCATTGATGCCGGCCACCGGCGGCCTGGAAAGCCTGCCGCGCGTCGGTCTGATCGACAACTCCCTGACCATCACTCTGGCCGCCTATGGCTATATCGGCGAACGCGGTGATCAGTGGATCGGTGCCGAACCGTTGAATGCCGAAGATGCCGAGTTGCTTGGCCGCCCGGTGGGCACGGTATTTCTCAAGGCCCTGCGCACCACCTACGACCGGCAGAACCGTTTCATGGAGCAGGTCGAAAGCCTGCTCGATCCGGTGCATTTCCGTCTTCACCTGCAGTTTGGAGAGTCGAAATGACCACGCTCAACCGTGCCCTCGGTGCTTTTTATGGCTTGGCCCTCGGTGATGCGCTGGGCATGCCGACGCAATCGCTGAACCGCGAAACGATCAAGGCCCGCTTCGGCCAGATCACTGATCTGCAGGATGCCGGCCCGCTGCAACCGATTGCCGCGAACATGCCCAAGGGGTCAATCACCGACGACACCGAACAGGCGATTCTGGTCGGCCAGTTGCTGGTCGAAGGCAACGGTCGCATCGAGCCTGCGCTACTGGCGCAACGACTGATCGAGTGGGAAGCCGAGATGCAGGCCAAAGGCTCTCAGGACCTGCTCGGCCCATCGACCAAGCGCGCCATCGAAATGATCCTCGCCGGCCATTCGCCGGAAGAAGCTGGGCGTTACGGCACGACCAATGGCGCGGCGATGCGCATTACCCCGGTGGGGATCGCGGCGAATGTCGCCGACCCTGAGCGCTTTATCGCGGCGGTGGTGCAGGCCTGTCAGGTTACCCACAACACCACGCTGGGCATCTCCAGTGCGGCGGCGGTGGCCGCGGTGGTGTCAGCCGGGATCAATGGCATGGATCTGGGCGAGGCGTTGAACCTCGGCCAGCAGATCGCTCAGCAAGCGCAATCTCACGGTCACTGGGTGGCCGGTGGGCGCATGGCTTCGCGTATCAGTTGGGCGCGCACCATCAGCGTCGACAGCGACAAGGCGCTGCTGGCCGATCTGCTCTACGACGTGATCGGCACTTCGGTGGCCTCGCAAGAGTCGGTGGTGGTGTCGTTTGCGCTGGCGCAGCAAGTGGCCGTCGGCGAGATGAGCGCGTTTGATGCGCTGTGCATGGCGGCCAGTCTGGGCGGCGACACTGACACCATCGCAGCGATGCTCGGGGCGATGCTCGGGGCCTGCCTGGGTCTTGAGAGTTGGCCTGCGCCGATGATTGCAACGGTCAAAGCCGTCAACGATCTGGAGCTTGAGCCTTTGGTGCAAGGGCTGTTGGCCCTGCGCTGATTGAACTGACGCCATCGCGGGCTTGCTCGCGAATGGATCACCGCATTCTTGAATTTTCAACCCGTAATGGATCGCACGGACAGGCCCAGGACGGCCAGGGATGTCTAGTTGTTTCGCGTCATTGCCACAACCACAAAAAAGGCAAACAGGAGCACTTTCATGAGTTCATCAAACGTCGGGCAAAGCGCCGGGCAACTGGAAACACGCGGCATCGAACCGGTCCCGGAAGCCGAGTGCAACGGCCACCCGCTGCAATTGTTCTGGGTCTGGTTCGCGGCCAACATTTCCATTCTCGGCTTGCCGCTGGGCGCGACGCTGGTGGCATTTCGCGGGTTGGCGATCTGGCAGGCGATCATCGTCGCGATCATCGGTGCCGCCGGTTCGTTTGCGGTGGTCGGGATCATCTCCATTGCCGGTCGTCGTGGCCGCGCGCCGAGCCTGACCTTGTCGCGGGCGATCTTCGGTGTGCGCGGCAACATCGGCCCGACCCTGGTCTCGCTGATGTCGCGTCTGGGTTGGGAAACCGTCAACACCACCACCGCCGCATTCGTGCTGCTGTCGCTGTGTTCGATCCTGTTCGGCTCGCCGGTCGAGGCAAAAAGTGCCCCGCTGCTGACGCTGATCTTCATCGCGATTTTCGTGCTGCTGACCCTGTCGGTTTCCGGTCTTGGCCACGCCACCTTGCTGGTCATCCAGAAGTGGGCGACCTACGTGTTCGGCGCGCTGAATATTCTGGTCGGCGGTTTCCTTTGCGCCACCATCGACTGGAGCGCGGTGTTCAACGCCACGCCAGCGCCGATGAGCGCCATGATGATCGGTATCGGTACCATGGCCGCCGGCACCGGGATCGGCTGGGCCAATGCCGGCGCCGACATGTCGCGCTATCAGCATCGCAGCGTCAACGCCGTGCGTCTTGTGGCGTCGGCGGCGTTCGGTGCGGGGATTCCGCTGGTGTTGCTGATCACCCTCGGCGGGCTGTTGTCGGTGGGCAATAACGACCTGGCATCGGCGACTGACCCGATCGTGGCGATCCGCGACATGCTGCCGACCTGGATGGCGGTGCCGTACCTGATCACCGCATTCGGTGGCCTGCTGCTGTCGAACAACCTGTCGGTGTACTCCGCCGGATTGACCACGCTGACCCTGGGCCTGAAGGTCAAACGCGTCTACGCAGTGGTGGTCGACATCGTCGCAATCTTCGCCGGTTCGATTTACTTCATGCTGATCGCTGACAGTTTCTACGGCCCGTTCATCACCTTCATTTCCCTGCTGGCGGTGCCGATCACCGCGTGGGTCGGGATCTTTGTGGTCGACCTGATCCATCGTCATTACTACAGCCCCCAAGACCTGCTCGACGTCAGCCCGAGCAGCGCCTACTGGTATCAAGGTGGGATCGAGTGGCGCGCATTCGGGGCGTGGGCGATGGCCATCGTGCTGGGTTTCAGTTTCACCACCATTGGCACCACCGCCGAAAACGTCTGGTTCAAGGGCTTCCTGTCCGATTCGTGGCTGGGCCACAACGGTCTCGGCTGGATCGTGACGTTCGTGGTGGCCGGTGGCATTTACTTCCTGCTCGGCGGGGCGAAAGATCGCCGCGCCGCGCTAGTCGAGAATGCTCATGCCTAAGATGTTGCACACCGGCCAGGTCATCATCGACCTGGTCATGGCCGTGGAAAAACTGCCGCAAGTCGGCGGTGACGTGCTGGCCCAGTCTGCCGGTTTCGAGGCCGGCGGCGGCTTCAATGTGATGGCGGCGGCTGTGCGTAATGGTCTGCCGGTTGTCTATCTCGGTCGTCACGGCACCGGGCGTTTCGGCGATCTGGCGCGTGATGCGATGAACGCTGAAGGCATTCACATCGGCATCAGCGCACCGGCGCAACGCGACACCGGTTTGTGTGTGGCGCTGACTGATGCTTCGGCCGAGCGCAGTTTCATTTCCTACATCGGTGCTGAGGGTGAGGTGACCGAGGCCGATTTGAACAGCGTGGCGGCCGAGGCGGGCGATTACGTCTATCTCAGCGGCTACAGCCTGCTGCACGAAGGCAAGGCCCAAGCCTTGCTCGACTGGACGCTGGCATTGCCGGCGTCGATCAGTGTGGTGTTCGATCCGGGGCCGCTCGTCGAATCGCCGGACTCGCCGCTGATGCAGGCGTTGTTGCCGCGCATCGACGTGTGGACCAGCAACAGCCTCGAAGCGCGGCGCTTTACCGGGGCTGAAGAGATTTCTGTTGCGCTTGATCGCCTCGCAGAATTCCTGCCCAGCGAGGTGCTGATGGTGGTGCGCGACGGGCCGCAAGGGTGCTGGTTTCAGCAGGCTGGCGAGCGTCGTCATGTCCCTGGGTTTGCCGTGAATGCGGTGGACAGCAATGGTGCCGGGGATGCCCATGCCGGGGTCTTTGTGGCCGGGTTGGCGCAGGGGCTTTCGGCATTTGACGCCGCACGGCGGGCGAATGCGGCCGCCGCATTGGCGGTGACTCGTTGGGGGCCGGCAACCGCGCCGCAGAGTGCTGAGGTGGATGCGTTGATCAGCGCAGGCTGATTCGGCCGTCCGCCGCACGTGCGGCGAACGGCCCGGCGACTACTGCAGATCCAGCTTGCGCGCCGCTTCAACCCCGGCGGCACTGAGCTTGATCGGCAGGTGCAGCGAATGTTCGCCAGCCTCGTTGCACGTCACATGACCATGGTGAATCAGCCCGCGATCCTGCAAAGCGGCGAGGGCACTGGCCACGACTTTCTCCCCGCGATAATTGTCCAGCACCTCTTTGCCCAAGCCACTTGGGTGGGCGTGCAGCAGGCGAGTGAGGACTTCTTTTTCCAGGTTTTTATCGACGTTCATGGTTACCTCTTCATGGATGTGAATAGGACGCTCGCGTCGGCGAACTACTGGCTGGAACCCTCGGAGCCCGAACCACCGGTGGTGGTTTTCGAACTCGCGCCGGCACCTGAGTTCACAGGTGGCACCGGGTTGCCGGACGTTCCGCCCTGACGTCCAGGATCGTTACCCTGGGTGCGCGGGTCGGTGCCGGTGGCTGGCGGAGCAACGTTGACGCCTGAACCATCGGTATTCATGCCGGGGGTACTCTGGATGGCGGGGGCTTTGGGGTGTTCGACCGGATCGGTCGGGGCGGTTCCTGTAGCGGTGGCGGCGAATGCCGCGGGGCAGAGCAGGGCGGTGAATACGAGGGCGGTCAACCTTGACGGGATCATAGGGCTTCTCCAGTGATTGAAATCCTTACCTGTCGTTGGTCTGCCCTCGAATCGGATTGGTGCCTGATGAGCGACGAACGGTCGAGCGCGATTGCACTCAGGCGACGCCGATTTCTTCCTTCAATTGCTCCATGAAACCCTTAAGGCGTTGATGACGGATCAGCGCCAGACGCTGACCGGCGGCGGTCTGGAAACCGTCGGCGAGGTGCAGCAGTTTGGTCTGGAAATGATCGAGGCAGAAGCGTGTGTCGTCGTAGTTGCGTTGTTTCGCTTCGGGATCTAGCGGGTCGTAAAGCGCCGAGCCCATGCGCCCGGCGACATAGAACGTGCGAGCGACGCCGAGCATGCCCAGCGAATCGAGACGGTCGGCGTCCTGGACGATTTTTGCTTCGAGGGTAAGCGCGGCGATGTTGGCGGAAAAACTGTGCGCCTCAATGGCGTGGGCAACCGCGGCGATTTTTGCTGACGGCCAGTTCAGTTCTGCCAGCACCGTTGACGCTTTTTCCGCCGCCAGACGCGAGGCCTGCGAGCGCTGCGGCGAGTTCTTTTCGATGGCCACGCAATCGTGCAACAGCGCCGCGGCCAGCATTATTTCAAGATCCCCGCCTTCCTCGGCCTGCAACGTACGCACGTTGTGCCAGACCCGCTGCAGGTGCGCGAGGTCGTGAGCACCGTCGTCTGAAGGCTCAAGGGCGTGGGGCAGTAGATCCGTTGCCAACGTCGCCAGTGGTACAAAAGCGTTAGGGTTCATTAGCATCCTTTGAGGTGAGCGCTATTGTTGTGGGCGCGGCGTTAAATCATCAGCTGCCCGGCCCTGCCAAGGTCAAGCGTTGAATTGCCATGTGACGAGCGCTCCGTCGCGCCTTAGTATGGCGCTTTCCAATTTCCAACAAGGCCCGTCCATGTCGATCGAAATCCGCCCGGCGACCCCCAGCGATGCACCGCAGATCCTCGCCTTCATCACCGAACTGGCAGATTTCGAAAAGGCCCGCCACGAAGTCATCGCCAGCGTCGTCGACATCGAACGCAGCCTGTTCGGCGAAGGCGCCACCGCCCATGGCCTGATTTGCCTGCGCGACGGCCTGCCCATCGGTTTCGCCGTGTTCTTCTTCAGCTATTCGACCTGGCTGGGCAGCAATTGCCTGTACCTCGAAGACCTCTATATCACCCCGGAACAACGCGGTGGCGGCGCCGGCAAAACCCTGTTGCGCCATCTGGCAAAAATCGCCTGTGACAACGACTGCGGCCGCTTCGAATGGAGCGTGCTCGACTGGAACACCCCGGCCATCGACTTCTACAAATCCCTCGGCGCCCAACCACAGGAAGAATGGGTGAGGTATCGCATGGATGGCAAGGTGCTGCGCGAGTTCGCCGAAGGCTGAACACCGATGGGGACGTGACAGACGAATGGCCAATCGAAAGCAAGCGGGTGTGCTATCACCTAATGCTTATAGTGATGCCCTGATCACCAATGGACAATCAACTGGCTGGGCTCCCGATTCGTCGAGGGACTCGATCAGGTGCCGGGCAGCCTTGCGACCGATCTCGTAGTACGGCAGTTGCACTGTGGTCAGCGGCGGGATGAACAGCTCAGCAATACCGATCATGTTGTCGTAGCCGAGAACGGCGACATCGTCGGGAATTTTCAGGCCACGGCCCAACAGTAACTGATAGGCACAAAAGGCAATGCGGTCGTTGCCACAGATCAGAATGTCGAACTGGGGACGACCCTCAATGATGTGCCGGTCGAGGATGGCGGCGGCTTCACCATAGGCATCATGATCGCAAAGGTCGTATTGCAGGACTGCGTCAGGCGCAAGGCCAAATGCCTGGCAGGCACGCTGCAAGCCTTTTTGTCGCAGGTCCCAGGCCAGACTCTGTTTTGGCAGATTGATACACAGAGGGCGCCGATAGCCTTGGCTCAATGCGTGATGTACAGCGCGATACTGCCCCGTTTCGTCGTCGGGCACATAACTCACCAGGCGACTGTCATCCGCCAGGCAATTGGCAAGTACCAGTGGTTTGCTCTTCAAACGCTCGGGAATGCACACCTGGCGAAAGCCCATGGCGCTGAAGATCAGCCCGTCGGGACGGTGCGACAACATCAGGTCGATGTTTTGGTCGGTGGGTGGGTTGCTCAACAGGTTGAGGATGAACACATTCCAGCCCGCCTGCTGCGCGGTCTGTTCAATGGACAGCAGCAACTCGACGGCAAACGGTGTGGTCGCGGTGTCCAGCGCGAACACACCGATGGTTCGCGACTGGAGGTTGTCGCCGCGCATTTTGCGCGCCGACAAGCTCGGTACGAATTGCAGTTCATCGATGGCGCGACGCACCCGCAGAAGGGTTTCGGGGCTCAGTTTTTCCGGGTTGTTGAGCGCTCGAGAAACCGTCATCAGGGACACGCCGGCCAGCAGTGCAACGTCTTTCACTGAAGTCATGTCAGGCGAAACCGATCAGATTGACGCAGAATCATGACACATCGCCCGCGCTTCTCGCGACTCGAGTGACGCTGCTCATAGCCATCCCGAGGCGAGAGGCCATGCCCTGGTAATCGAGACGCGCCCGCCACTGCCGCTTGCAAGAAGCTTCACGCCAAGACTGTCGGGCTTTGGGTAGAGGCGACTGCTGAGGCTGAAGCGCCCGTTTTCGTCGAACACCTCAATCGATGAGCGATCGAGGAACACCCGTAGTTCCAGTCGCGCTTGTGTCGGGTCTATCGACACGCTGCGTTGACCTGTGACTTGCGTACCCGAGCGGCTACGGTCAAGCACCAGACGCTGCAGTGACGCATCGTAGTAGAGCCGCGTTTCTTCCTGGCCATCGACGCTGCAGCGCAAGGCGATGCCCAGGTGGCCGTCGGTGCAGCCGAGCAAGTCCAGATGCACATGGATTTCGAGCATATCGCCATTCACTTCTGGCACCCACCGGGCTCCCGACTCCTCCCACCAAAGCGTGCCCGGTAATGGCGCTGTGCGCAGAGCGGTGAGCTCCCGTGCCGGAAACACGCAAAGGCGATCGGCGCACAGTTCAAGTTCGCGTGGCAAACCGAGCATGCCGCACCAGTGATGGGCCTGGCTCGGCATCGGGCTTTCCCACATGTCGAGCCATGCCCACACGAGGCGCCGGCCATCGGCGGCCAATAGCGTTTGCGCGGCATAGAAATCGTGGCCGTTATCCAGCTCGATAAAAGGCCCGCCAGTGAAGTGCCAGTCGCTGTCGAGTCGGCCCACTCGGTAACCGGTCTGGTACTTGTTGAGTCGGTCGTAACCTTGGGATGACATGCCTTGGGGGGAGTACAGCAGCACATCGCGTCCGTTCAGTCGAAACAGATCCGGGCACTCCCACATATAGCCATCGCCCTCGCTGCCGCTGGATACATAGTCAAGGAACTCCCAAACGTGCAGATCCGTGGAACGGTACAGCGGGAGCAGCGGCCTATCGCCCAGGCGTGCGCCGGCAATCAGGTACCAATAGTCATCCTCCTTCCATACCTTGGGGTCACGAAAGTGCATGATCGTGTCTTGCGGCGCGGTCTCGATGACGGCGCCATGCTTGACGAACCGGATGCCATCGGTGCTGGTTGCCAGGCACTGCACTTGACGGATCAAGCGCTCGTCACCCACTTCCCCCAGCCAGGTGTGTCCGGTGTAGATCAGTGCCAGGGTATCTGCGCACACCACAGCGCTACCGGAAAAACATCCGTCACGGTCGAAGTCATCGCCCGGTGCCAGCGCTATGGGTAGGTGCTGCCAATGAACGAGATCGGCACTCTTGGCATGACCCCAATACATCGGGCCCCATTTCGCTTCGAAGGGGTTATGTTGATAGAAAACGTGATATTCGCCCCGAAAGTACACGACCCCGTTAGGGTCGTTCATCCAGCCTGCCGGGGGGGCAATATGATAACCGGGTCGATAATCCTGGATGACGCGGGACAGGCCATCACTCAGCGCACGCTGCGCAAGGTCAAGGGTGCAAGGCATTGGATCGCTCAGGGTCTTCAAAGACAAGGTCATAGGGCGCGTGCTCGTACCGGGCGCAGAGGGACGCCGTCGGGCAGGGTTTCAGTGGCTTGAGGATGGCGCTTCAAGGCTGCGCCGTCGGCGTCGAACAGGTGCAGGTTGTCGATGTCCAGTTGCAATTCGACCCGATCGCCCACCTGCCAACCGGCGCTGACCTCACAACGACAGGTCAGCGGCTCGTCCTGACCGGTATCCAGGTGCACATAGGTTTCGCTGCCCAGGTATTCGACCCCGGTCACGACGACGCCGGCGGTTCCATCCGCCGCCTTGAGCGAGACGTGCTCCGGACGAATTCCGAGGCTCAACTGCGTGCCCGCCGCCAGGTTCGAGCTGTCGAAGGGCAGGGCGGTCATACCCAAAACGGCGGTGTCGATCAGGCTGGTTTCGCCCGGCGCATGCAGGCGCGCCGCAAGGAAGTTCATTTTTGGCGAACCGAGAAAACCGGCAACAAAGCGACTGGCCGGGCGCTCATAGAGTTCGCGCGGTGAACCGACCTGTTCTACGCGACCGCCATTGAGCACCACAATTTTGTCAGCCAGGGTCATCGCTTCCACTTGATCGTGGGTGACGTAGATCATGGTCGAGGCCAGTCGATCATGCAGCCGGGCGATTTCGTTGCGCATCTGCACACGCAAGGATGCATCCAGATTCGAAAGCGGCTCATCGAACAACAAAATGTCCGGTTCGCGCGCCATGGCTCTGCCCATGGCCACACGCTGACGCTGCCCACCGGACAGTTCTTTTGGCTTGCGTTGCAGCAGTTTGTCCAATTGCAGGATTTGCGCGGTTTTCAGCACGCGCTCGCGCAGGCTGCTCTTTTCAGTCTTGGCCAGTTTGAGACCAAAGCTGATGTTGTCGTAGACGCTCATGTGCGGGTACAGCGCATAAGACTGAAATACCATGCCGACGCCTCGCTCGCGCGGTTCCAGGTCGTTGACCCGTCGCCCGTCGATCAGCAGGTCGCCGCCGCAGATCGAATCCAGTCCGGCGATCAATCGCAGCAGGGTCGACTTTCCGCAGCCCGAAGGGCCGACGAACACCACGAATTCACCCGCCGCGATCTCCAGGCTGACGTCGCGCAGAATCCGTACGCCGCCCAGTTGTTTGTTCACGTTGTCCAGTTTCAATTTGATCATGATGCTGTTCCTTGTCTTTGTTGGGCATCAACCCTTTAACGCGCCGGCAGTGAGACCGGAAACGATTCGGCGCTGGAAGATCAGCACCAGAATCACCAGTGGGACGGTGACCACCACGGAGGCGGCCATCAACAATCCCCAAGGCAACTCATGGGGGCTGCCGCCGGAAATCAAAGCGATGGCGACTGGCACGGTGCGTTGGGTGTCGGTGAGGGTGAAGGTCAGGGCAAACAGGAACTCGTTCCACGCGGCGATGAAGGCCAACAAACCCGTGGTGACCAGTGCGGGCCATAGCAACGGCAACAGCACTCGGGTCAGCGTGACCCAGGGCGAGGCGCCATCCATGATTGCCGCTTCTTCCAGTTCATGGGGCAGTTGGCCCATGAACGTGGTGAGCACCCAGACGGTGAAGGGCAGGGTGAAAATCGTGTAGCTCAGGATCAACGCCAAAGACGTGTTGTACAGACCCAGGGCGCGGATCACTTCGAACAGCCCCGACAGTACGGCGACTTGGGGAAACATCGACACGCCCAGAACCATCATCAATACCGTGCCACGTCCACGGAATTTCACCCTTCCCAAGGCATAGGCGGCGGTCAGGCTGAGGAACAGCGCCAGTGTCACTACGCACAACGCAACCACCAGCGAATTACCAATCGCCCGCAGGAATGAGGCTTGGTGGAGTACCGTCGTGTAATTGGAGAAGTCGGGAGTTTCGATCCAGTAGCTCACCTCGAACAAGGCGCTGGACGGCTTCAGCGACGTCACGATGGCGTAGTAGAAAGGGAAGACCGCATACAGCAGCAACACCCCGATCAGGCACCAGAACCCGAGACGCAGCAGGGTTTTTTTCAGCAGGCGCGGGCTCATGAGCGGACCTCCAGTTGACGGCGTCCGAGGTACAGGTAAGCCATGGCGATTACCGCTACGACCAGAAACAGCAAGGTCGAAGCGGCGCTGCCGTAACCGACGTCCTGAAACTCCACCAGGTGTTGGCGGGCATAGACCGACATGCTCATGGTGCTTGATGAGTTCGAGGTCAGCACATAGATGACGTCGAATACCCGCAAGGAGTCGAGGATGCGGAAGATGGCCGCCACCAGCAGAGCAGGCATCAACAGTGGCAGCGTGACACGCCAGAACACTTTCAGCGGATGAATGCCATCGACCCTGGCGGCTTCGTAACAATCGCTCGGCAACATCTGCAAGGCCGCGAGCATCAGCAGCGTGACAAAAGGCACGGTCTTCCAGACGTCGACGATGATCACCGCCCACATCGACAGATCTGCATCGGCTGTCCAGGCCAGAGGCGCATCGATCAGGCCGAGGCTCAGCATCAGGTGATTGATGATGCCGAACTGGTCGTTAAGCATCCATGACCAGATCTTCGCCGAGACAATGGTTGGAATCGCCCAGGGAATCAGAATCAACGCACGCACCAGCGAACGGCCGGTGAACTTGATGTTCAACAGCAACGCCACCAGCAGCCCCAGGACGACTTCCAGTCCCACCGACACCACAGTGAAATGCAACGTATTGCGCACCGCATTCCACCATTGCGGATCGACCAGGATGCCCGACCAGCCGGCACTGCTGTGAAACAGATAATTGCTCAAGCCGACAAAGGTTGCATCGCCCGTCTCGGCCAGGCTTGCGTCGGTCAGGCTAAACCAGAATGTGCGCAGCAGCGGCCAGGCCGCCACCAGGGCCAGGCACAGCAACATCGGGCTCAGGAATAGCCACGCGGCGCGAACGCGACGGCGTTGTACCGGCGTTTCCCGAGTGAGCAGGTGCTCTTCGTCGCCGGGGGCGAGTGTAGTGGAGGCAGACATGGTGATTTCCTTCCTTGTGGCTTACCAGTTCTGGCGTTTGATACGCGTGAGTTCGCTTTCCAGTTCGGCCAGCGCTTGATCGACAGGCAACTCGCCCGCCAGCACGCCATGCACTCGATCGAAGAACGCATTGGAGACCCGTGGATAGCGATCGGCAGTGATGGAGGCGGGGCGCATCACCCCATCGTTGAGAATGCTGTGCAACTGAGCGTAATAAGGCATGGCCGCGAGCAATTCGGGGTCTTGATACAGCGACTCGATAACCGGGTTATAGGCGCCAATCAGGGCACGGTGTTTTTGCTCTTGGGCACTGGTCAGATAGTTCACCAGCTCTGCGGCAAGTTTTGGGTTGGCACTGTAGCGCGATACCGCCAGGCCCCAGCCACCGAGGGTGGAGGCATGTGTGCCGGCTTCGCCGCCGCGGGGCAGGGGAGCGACCCCAACCTTGTCTTTTACGGCGCTGTCCTGGCTTTGTACCAAGGCCCAGACATACGGCCAGTTACGCATGAACAGCGCATTTCCCGATTGGAATACGCCACGTCCTTCCTCCTCGGTGTAGTTGAGTACGCCACGCGGGGAGATGTCTCCTACCCAGCTTTTCGCCAGGGTCAAAGCCGTTTTCGAGGCCTGACTGTTGACCACGATGTCGCCTCGTGGATTGACCAGTCCGCCTTGCGGTTGGCTGCTGATCCATTCCAGCGCATTGCACGTCAGGCCCTCGTAGGCGCGCCCCTGAAAAATGTAACCCCACGCATTGGGGTTCCCGGCAGCGCGTTCGGCCTGTTGAATACTTCTGGCGGTCGCGGTCATTTCTTGCCAGGTCTGGGGAACTGGCTGGTGGTACTTTTCGAGCAAGTCTTTGCGGTAATACAGCAGGCCCGAGTCAGTGAACCACGGCATCGTCACCAACCGTCCATTCACCGTGGCGTTATCCACCTGTGCCTGGAAGTAGCCCTGGGTCGCGTTGGCAGGAAGCACCTCGCGCAGATCCAGCAGATGTTTGGCCAGCATCCCCGGCCACACCATATCGATTTGAATGATGTCGATGTCGGCGGACTGCGCGCTGAGGATCTGCTGGTAGAACGACAACCGCTCGGTCGCCGAGTTGGGCGTGGAAACCACCTCTACATTGTTGCCGGTCTGTTTCGACCACGCCTCGACAGCCTCCTTGCAGAGTT
The DNA here is from genome assembly GCF_963971015.1 of Pseudomonas sp. RA_15y_Pfl2_54. NCBI lineage: Bacteria > Pseudomonadati > Pseudomonadota > Gammaproteobacteria > Pseudomonadales > Pseudomonadaceae > Pseudomonas > Pseudomonas sp. RA_15y_Pfl2_54. Next base: position 96,907 of record NZ_CAXAPN010000005.1, on the reverse strand, counting down.
GTAACTCCGCACCCACCGCACCGCACGAGATCGTCAAATGGGCTGCGTTCGAGAGGGATGGAAACCCGGCACAGAGGGCGAACAGTGTGGCTGGCAGGAGAGATTTCAGATGTTTCATTGAGCACCCTTTATTTTTGTTTTTAGAAAAGTTAACGTTAACATCGCCAAATGTAGCAGCGTATTTGCGATGGGGCATCCTTTTTTTCGTCGATTGCGACAATTCACAACTGACGAAAAATGGCCGGTCGCGGGAACAAAACAATAAAAACAAAACAGGGAAATCCACATGCAGAAAGCATCAGGCTGGCTACTCGCAGGCGTGCTCGGCACATCGGCGGCCACCTCTCAGGCCGCGACTCTGGAAGAGCGCATGGCCGCGTTTGAAGCCCGTGCCAGCGCAGCGGAACAGCGTGCAGCCGCAGCCGAACAGCAAACCCAGGCGCTCGCCAGGGAACTGCAGCAAATCAAACTCGCCACTCCCGCTTTGCAGCCCGCTGCGTCCACTGCCGCCGCCCATTCGACGCCTGCTTTGGATACCCGGCTGGCAAAACTCGAAGCCCGTCAGGACAGCATGGAAAAAACGGGCAGTACTGGACACCTTACAGACGGGTTCAGCTTCAAAGGCTATGCCCGCTCCGGATTGCTGATTGACGAGGGGCTTGGTGGAGGCCGTGGCGGGCCTTATACAACGCCGGCCGGCTCAGTTGGTGGTGCTGTCGGGCGACTCGGCAACGAAGACGACACCTACATGCGTATAGACCTGTCGAAAGAAACCTATGCGCAGAACGGCACCCGCGCCAAATTCACGGTGTCCATCGCCGATGGTGTGGAGAGCTCCAATGACTGGACGGCCGACGAGAGCAACCTGAACGTGCGTCAGGTCTTTACCGAGCTCGATCATCTTGCCGCCTTCAAGGGCAACTCAGTGTTCGAGAACGCCACCTTGTGGGCAGGCAAACGATTCGACAGGGATAACTTCGATATCCATTGGCTGGACTCCGACGTGGTCTATCTGGCCGGCACCGGAGGTGGTATCTACGATGTGCAGATGAACAAGAACTGGCGCTCCAACTACTCTTTGATCGGGCGTAGCTATGGGGATTTCAGTGAGGGCGGTGTCAATGCCGATGTGCAAAGCTACATCCTGACCTCCAACCAGTTCTTCGATAATGGTCAGTGGCAGTGGATGTTCAATGGCATTGGCTCAAAGAAAAACGACTTCGGCAATCGCAGCAATCAAGCAGGCCTGACGCCTGCGGATTCCGGCTTGCACAGCATGTTGGCCAATCATCAGAAAAACTTCTTCGGCCGGGAAGGCTTCTTCAAAACGGCGCTGCTCTATGGACAAGGTTTGGGGGCAGAGGTCAAGAACATCGGTTCGGATGGCGAACTGATCGACGACGCCCGCGCTCTGCGCCTGGCGCTTTATGGTGAGACACCCATTGCCCCCGGCTGGCGTATCGGCCCCAGCTTGCTGGCCGAACAGAGCAAGGACAGATACGTCAAGGGTGACGACTACCGCTGGATGACCCTGAACGTGCGTTTGGCCAATGCAATCAACAGCAATTTCGAGATGGCCTACGAAATGAGCTGGCAAACCATGGACCTCGACCCCAAGGGCTACAGGCAACGCAATGCGGTCGACGGTAACTTCTGGAAATTCACGGTCGCTCCGACCTTCAAGCCTGACGTTGGAGACCTTCTCACACGTCCCGAATTACGAGTATTCGCCAGTTTCATGAACTGGTCTTCGGATCTGGACAGATACAGTTCCACAGACAACTTCGGCAAGACGGACTTCAACGCCGGAGGTGTTTGGCAATACGGGATACAAATGGAAACCTGGTTTTAATGTTTGAACACGCCGGCCAGCACGCCTTCAGCGCGCCGGCCGGCTGTTGTTGCAAACAGTGATGTCGGCTGCAGACATCTGCTTTGAGATTGGCCATGAAAATTTGGCCAACTTCAACAGGCACTGTGACAGCGAAATGAAGTGACACCGAATATCGTCGTGGAACAGCAGTGGCGTTATTCAATCCTCAGGCTTGTCATAGCGACGCCGTGCCAGGCGTCGATGCATTTAACCGCTTAGAACCAATAATGCAGGCCGAGCATTAATGACTGGGCGCTGTAGTCAGTGCGCACATCGCCTTGGGGCAGGCCCTGAATGTCGCCGAAGTGCGCATCGCGCGTCTTGAGGTATCGATAATCCAGGGATGTGGACCATTGATCGGTGAGCTCGAAACTGACCCCGGCTCCGAGTTGATAGGCCGACACGTTGTCGCGATGAGTATTGCCGAAGTGGACGCCGCCGGCTTCCAGGCCACTGATTGATACGGTGCTGTAGCCCAGGCCGCCACCCATGTAGGGCGTGAACCGACGGAAGGGCGCCGGGAGGTTCAGGAAGTCATACCAGAGGATCGATAAGACTGCGAAAAGCAATATTTGCCGCACACTCGTATCCCATAATATGGGATTGATATTTATATATTGAGATTTTCCTGCGCCAAGGTTTATAGTCCGTCGCACTCACTGCCAAAAACAAAACAGGTGAAGCGATGCAGGCGCAATTGATCGCGCTCGACTGGGGGACGACCTCATTACGTGCTTACAAACTTGCGGCGGGCGGTGTGGTGCTGGAGCAGCGCTCGCTGTCGTCCGGGATCATGCAACTGCCGAAAACCCCGCGAGTCATCAACGGTCGCGAATGCACCGATGGTTTTGAACTGGCCTTCGACGAGGCGTGTGGCGACTGGCTCGATGCGCAGCCGGATCTGCCGGTGATCGCTTGCGGCATGGTCGGCAGTGCTCAGGGCTGGCGCGAAGCGGCCTACGGCGAGACGCCGGCGAACGTCGCCAATCTCGGGAACTCCCTACAAACAGTTGTCAGTCTTCGCGGTACGCGAGTGCATATCGTGCCGGGCGTGATTCAGCGTTCGCGTCTGCCGAACGTAATGCGCGGCGAAGAAACGCAAGTCCTCGGCGTTCTGCAGAATCTTCCGGTCGAGGCGGGCGATGAGCTGTTGATCGGCCTGCCGGGCAGTCACTCGAAATGGGTGGAGGTGGTCGATGGCTGCATCACGCATTTCGACACCTTCATGACCGGCGAAGTATTCGCCGTGCTCAGTGATCACAGCATCCTCGGCCGTACCCAACAGCAAGGTGCGGCGTTCGATGGTCAGGCGTTTGACCGGGGCGTACAGGTGGCTCTGTCGGCGGACGGTGAACTCGGCGTGCTCTCGACGTTGTTTAGCGCCCGTACCTTGGGGCTGACCGGTGAACTGAGCCCGACGGCCCAAGCGGATTATCTGTCCGGCCTGATGATCGGTCATGAGTTGGCGGCGCTCGCCTCAGTGCAACGGCGTCGCCGCAACAACCCGAATCTTCCTTCGATCATCCTCATCGGCAACGCGCCACTCTGCGCGCGCTATAGCCGCGCGCTCGATGCCTGCGGTTTCGCCAAGGTCACGCTGGCCGAACAGGCCACCGAGCGTGGTTTGTGGCAACTGGCGCTGGCCGCCGGACTGATTGATCCCTCATCCCGTTAACCCTGACTGGAGGCCTGACATGCTCAAGCAAGCATTGGCGCAAAACGGTCTGATCGCGATCCTGCGGGGCCTGTATCCGCAGGAAGCCGCCGCTGTCGGAGAAGTCCTGTATACAGCCGGATTTCGCGTCATAGAAGTACCGCTTAATTCCCCATCGCCGTACGAAAGTATCCACATTCTGCGCAAGACCTTGCCCGCCGATTGCCTGATCGGTGCCGGTACGGTGTTGTCGGCGGAGCAGGTCGACTTGGTGAAAGAGGCGGGCGGCCAGGTGATCGTCATGCCGCACAGCGATGCCAAGGTACTGCGCGCCGCGAAAGCGGCGGGGCTGTACCTGTCGCCGGGTGTGGCCACACCGACCGAAGCGTTTGCGGCGCTGGCGGAGGGCGCAGACATTCTCAAGCTGTTTCCCGCCGAGCAGATGGGCCCGGCGGTCGTCAAAGCCTGGCTGGCGGTGTTGCCGACGGGCACGGTGCTGGCGCCGGTCGGCGGCATTACCCCGGACAACATGCAGGTATTTATCGACGCCGGAGTGAAAGGTTTCGGCCTCGGTTCCGGGCTATTCAAACCGGGCATGACGCCGGAGCAAGTGGCGGTCAATGCCAAGGCCTATGTCACTGCCTGGAAAGTCCTTCGCTAAGAACGCTGGCGCATCCAACAAGAGAGACAACAAGATGAAAATCACCAAACTCACCACCTTCATCGTCCCGCCGCGCTGGTGTTTCCTCAAAGTCGAAACCGACGAAGGCGTGACCGGTTGGGGCGAGCCTGTGGTTGAAGGTCGCGCGCACACCGTGGCGGCCGCCGTAGAAGAATTGTCCGACTACCTGATCGGCAAAGACCCACGCAACATCGAAGACATCTGGACGGTGCTGTATCGCGGCGGCTTTTACCGTGGCGGCGCGATCCACATGAGTGCACTGGCCGGCATCGATCAGGCCCTGTGGGATATCAAGGGCAAGGCCCTCGGTGTGTCGGTCAGCGATCTGCTCGGCGGTCAGGTGCGCGACAAGATCCGTGTGTATTCGTGGATCGGTGGCGACCGTCCGGCCGATACAGCACGCGCCGCGAAAGAGGCCGTCAGTCGTGGTTTTACCGCGGTAAAAATGAACGGCACCGAAGAGCTGCAATTTCTCGACTCCTTCGAAAAAGTCGACCTCGCGTTGGCCAACGTCGCCGCCGTGCGTGATGCGGTCGGGCCGAACGTGGGCATCGGTGTCGACTTCCATGGCCGGGTGCACAAGCCCATGGCCAAGGTGCTGATGAAGGAACTCGATCCGTACAAACTGATGTTTATCGAGGAGCCTGTGCTCAGCGAAAACTATGAAGCGTTGAAAGAGCTGGCGCCGCTGACCAGCACGCCGATTGCCCTCGGTGAGCGACTGTTCTCGCGGTGGGATTTTAAACGGGTGTTGAGCGAAGGTTACGTCGACATCATCCAGCCGGATGCTTCCCACGCGGGCGGCATCACCGAAACCCGCAAGATCGCCAACATGGCCGAAGCCTACGACGTGGCATTGGCGCTGCATTGCCCGTTGGGGCCGATTGCGCTGGCGGCGTGTTTGCAATTGGACGCGGCTTGTTACAACGCGTTTATCCAGGAGCAGAGCCTGGGCATCCATTACAACGAGAGCAACGATTTGCTCGATTACGTGAAAGATCCGCAGGTATTCGATTACGACAAAGGCTTCGTGAAGATCCCGAATGGGCCCGGCTTGGGGATCGAGATCAACGAGGAATACGTGATCGAACGTGCGGCCGTCGGCCACCGCTGGCGCAACCCGATCTGGCGCCATGCCGATGGCAGTTTTGCCGAGTGGTGAGTCACCGACATCACTGATGTCCCCCTGTGGGAGAGGGCTTGTCAGTCGATGTTGCATCAGATGACACATCGCATTCGCGAGCAAGCCCGCTCCCACCATTTAGATCTCCATGGATGGGGTATCTGCATTCAACGACCTCAATAAACATAACAAGAGGCATCCCCATGCAACCGCAACCCCTCACCGGGCAGGCGTCTTTAGTCACGCCTAGCCGTAAGCGTTTTTTCATCATGGTGTTGCTGTTCATCACCGTGGTGATCAACTACCTCGACCGCAGCAACCTGTCGATTGCCGCGCCGGCGCTGACCACTGAGCTGGGCATCGACCCGATTCACGTCGGCCTGATTTTCTCCGCGTTCGGCTGGACCTACGCCGCCATGCAGATCCCCGGCGGCTGGCTGGTGGATCGAGTGCCGCCACGCATCCTGTACAGCGTCGCGCTGCTGCTGTGGTCGGTGGCCACGGTGATGCTTGGCTTCGCCGCCAGTTTCATCGCGCTGTTCGTCCTGCGCATGGCCGTCGGCGCGCTGGAGGCACCGGCCTATCCGATCAATAGCCGCGTGGTCACCACCTGGTTTCCTGAGCGCGAACGCGCCACGGCGATCGGTTTCTATACCTCCGGGCAATTCGTCGGACTGGCCTTTCTCACCCCGGTGCTGGCCTGGCTGCAACACGAATTCGGTTGGCACATGGTGTTCGTTGCGACCGGTGCAGTGGGCATCATCTGGGCGGCGATCTGGTACGCGGTGTATCGCGAGCCGCGAGATTTCAAAGGCGTCAATGAGGCGGAAATCGATCTGATTCGTGAGGGCGGCGGGTTGGTGGATATCCAGGCCGAGTCTGCCAGGGTCAAAGCCAAATTCAGTTGGACAGATCTGGGCATCGTTCTCAGCCAGCGCAAGTTGTGGGGCATTTACCTCGGTCAGTTCTGCCTTAACTCGACGCTGTGGTTCTTCCTGACGTGGTTCCCGACTTATCTGGTGAAATACCGCGGCATGGACTTCATCAAGTCCGGCCTGTTGGCGTCGCTGCCGTTTCTCGCGGCGTTCATTGGCGTGCTGTGTTCGGGGTTCTTTTCCGATTTGCTGATTCGTCGCGGTTACACCGTAGGGTTTGCGCGCAAGTTGCCGATCATCGGCGGGTTGCTGATCTCCACGTCGATCATCGGTGCCAACTTTGTTGAGTCGACGCCGCTGGTGATCGCCTTCCTGGCCCTGGCGTTTTTCGGCAACGGCCTGGCATCGATCACCTGGTCGCTGGTGTCGACCCTCGCGCCGGCGCGGCTGCTCGGCCTGACCGGTGGGGTGTTCAATTTCATCGGCAACCTGTCGGCGATTGCCACGCCGATCGTGATCGGGTTCCTCGCCAGTGGCGATTCATTTGCCCCGGCGATCACCTATATCGCGGTTCTCGCGTTGATCGGCGCTTTGTCCTACGTGCTGCTGGTGGGCAAGGTCGAACGTATCAAGTTGTAGTGGTCAGCATCGGGCGACCATAATGCCGCCCGTTCCCTCGCTCAACGGTAAAGGCTGGATATGCAGGAAGACGCCCCGGAAAAAACCAAGGACGCCGCGCCCACCGGCACGCAAACGCTGCTGCGCGGCTTGGGCGTGGTGCAGGCCGTGGCCAGTGGCGCCCGCGATCTCAAGGAGATCGCACGGCTGATCGGCACGACGCGCAGCACCACTCATCGACTGGCCAGTTGTCTGGTCGACGAGCGTTATCTGCGCGTGGTGCCGCAGGTCGGGTATTTGCTCGGGCCGAAGCTGATTGAGTTGGGGTTTCAGGCGCGCGAAGAGTTGCCGCTGGTGAGTCTGGCCGGGCCGTATCTGGACGAGTTGTCAGCGCTGACCGGAGACACCGTTCACCTGGGGATTCGCGAAGGCGACGAAGTGCTGTATCTGCTGAAGAATCCGGGACGCAATGGCCCCGAAATGCGTTCGCGGGTCGGCCATCGAATGCCGTTGGCGCGCACCGGGATCGGCAAGGCCTTGATGCTCGATGATTCGCCGCAGGATTGGCAGCGCCTGTACGACATCAGCCTGCCGGCGGGTGGGAAAAGTCAGTTCTGGCCGCAGCATCCCCAGCAATCTTGGGAACAGCTTGAGCAGCGAATGGCTGAATACATCGCTGGTGGCTACGCGTTCGATCTGGAAGACAATGAACCGTCGATCCGTTGCGTGGCGGCGCCGATCCGCGATGCAAGCAAACGTATCGTCGCGGCGATCAGCATTGCCAGCACCGTGCCGTACATGCCACTGGAAAAAATGGCCGAGCTGATTCCCCTGATCAAAGGGATCACAGCCCGGCTGTCGGCAGAACTCGGGCTTAAGATTTAAACCTTGAGCGTTGCCATGTCGATCACGAAACGGTATTTCACGTCGCCAGCGATCATCCGGGCGTAGGCTTCGTTGATCTGGCGGATATCGAGCATTTCGATGTCGCAGGTGATGTTGTGCTCGGCGCAGAAATCCAGCACTTCCTGGGTTTCGGCGACGCCGCCGATCAAGGAACCGGCCAGTACGCGACGACCCAATACCAGTTTGGCGGCGTGCACCGGTGGATCAACCGGCTCGATCAGACCGACCAGAATGTGTACGCCATCAAAACGCAGGGTGTCGAGGTACGGGTTCAGGTCGTGTTGCACCGGAATGGTGTCGAGCAGGAAGTCGAAGTAACCGGCGGCGGCTTTCATCTGCTCGGCGTCGGTGGAGACGATCACATGATCGGCGCCCTGACGACGGCCCTCTTCAGCCTTGCTCGCCGAACGGGTGAACAAGGTCACTTCAGCGCCCATGGCTTTGGCGAACTTGATGCCCATGTGGCCCAGGCCGCCCATGCCGAGGATCCCGACCTTGTCGCCAGCCTTGACGCCGTAGTGCTTGAGCGGCGAGTACGTGGTGATGCCGGCGCAGAGGATCGGTGCGGCGCTGGCCAATGCCAGTTTTTCCGGAATGCGGACCACGAAGTGTTCGCTGACGACGATGCTGTCCGAATAACCGCCCATGGTGTTGCTGCCGTCGACCCGATCCGGGGTGGCGTAAGTCATGGTCGGGCCTTCGAGGCAATATTGCTCAAGGTTCGATTGGCAGGCTTCGCAGGTGCGGCAGGAATCGACCATGCAGCCAACGCCGACCAGATCGCCTACTTTATGCTGGGTGACATTCGTACCAATGGCGGTGACTTTTCCGACGATCTCGTGGCCGGGCATCAACGGGTAAACAGCAATGCCCCATTCGTTGCGTGCCTGGTGAATGTCGGAGTGGCAGACGCCGCAGTAGAGGATTTCGATGGCGACATCATCGGCCCGTGGGCTGCGACGTTCGAACTTCATCGGGGCGAGGGGAGTGGTGGCCGATTGGGCCGCATAGCCGATGGCGGTGTACATGTGAAACCTCGCAAAAGCAGTGACAGGTGGGGCGGCGCATTTTGGGCGCCGTGCGCCGGTCCGGCCATGACGATTCCTCCGGGTCTCATGCCTAATCCTCCGGCATGCAGGTTTGATCGGTCGCATAGGCAAAAGGATCTGCGATGATGCTTTCATCCCTTTTTCCATGAATTTTGTGAAGACACTTTCGATGCAATTGACCCGTCACCTTGATGCCAATGCCAGGCTGGTTTCACTGATTGAACCGCTGGCACTGCGCGACGGTTACTCCCGGACCGGACTGCCGGGTGTGCGGGTGTTGCGCGCCAGTTGCGACGTCGCCCGTGGCCCGCACATTTATGAGCCGAGTCTGATGATCATCGCCCAGGGCAGCAAACTGGCGTTCCTTGGGCCTCGGACGATGGAATACGGTGCCGGGCACTATTTGATTCAGGCGCTGCCGGTGCCTTTTGAATGTGAAACCTTCGCCTTGCCGGATGCGCCGTTGCTAGGGGTGTCGGTGGCGATTGATCGGGTGTTGCTGGGCGAGTTGGTGCTGGCGATGGGACTCGCGCCGGGGCGGCATATTCCGGCGCAGACGCCAGAGTCGATGACGTCGGTGGTGCTCGACGATGACATGCGCGGTTGTGTCGAACGGCTGCTGAGCTGTCTGCACGATCCGCTGGAATGCCAGATTCTCGGGCCGGCACGGGTGCGTGAATTGTTGTTCGTCGCATTGCGGGGGCCGCAGGCCGATGTGTTGCGGGCGTTGGTCGAGCAGCAGGGGCAATTTGCGAGGGTGGCGGCGTCGATCAGCCATCTGCATGCGCATTACACCGAGCCATTGAATGTCGAGACGCTGGCCAGTTGCGCGAACATGAGCGTTTCGACGTTTCACGAACACTTCAAACGCAGCACGTTGTTGTCGCCGGTGCAGTATCTCAAGCGCTTGCGGTTGTTGAAGGCGCAGACGTTGTTGGTGGCGGAGGGGTTGGGTGTGGCGCAGGTGGCGCATCGGGTGGGGTATCAGAGTACTTCGCAGTTCAGCCGCGAGTACAAACGTTATTTCGAGCGCAGCCCGGGGGACGAGCGCGTAGCCTGAGTTGCCACAGTGCCTGAGGGAGCGGGTTTCGTGGTGATGCAAATATTGCGGGCAACAAAAAGGCCCCCATTTCGGGAGCCTCGATGTTCAGCGGTTCGGCTTACATATTCGGGTAAGTCGGGCCGCCAGCGCCTTCCGGCGTGACCCAGGTGATGTTCTGCGCAGGGTCCTTGATGTCACAGGTCTTGCAGTGCACGCAGTTCTGGGCGTTGATCTGGAAGCGTTTCTCGCCGTCTTCCTTGGTGATCACTTCGTAGACGCCGGCCGGGCAGTAGCGCTGCGCCGGTTCGTCGTACAACGGCAGGTTTTTGCTGATCGGGATGCTCGGGTCGGTCAGCTTCAGGTGGCACGGCTGTTCTTCTTCGTGGTTGGTACCGGAGATGAACACCGAACTGAGTTTGTCGAAGCTGAGTTTGCCGTCGGGTTTCGGGTAGTCGATCTTCTTGCAGTCGGCGGCGAGCTTGAGGCAGGCGTAGTCCGGCTTGGTGTCGTGCAGAGTGAACGGCAGTTTGCCGCCGAAGATGTTCTGGTCCAGCCAGTTGAAACCACCGCCGACAATGGCGCCGAATTTGTGAATCGCCGGGCCGAAGTTACGGCTGGCAAACAGTTCGTCGTACAGCCAGCTCTTCTTGAACGCGTCGACGTAAGTGCTCAGCTCTTCGGTGCCATCCTTTTCGGCGAACAGCGCGTCGGCCACCGATTCGGCGGCGAGCATGCCGGACTTCATCGCGGTGTGACTGCCCTTGATCTTGGCGAAGTTCAGGGTGCCGAGGTCGCAACCGATCAGCGCGCCACCCTTGAAGACCATCTTCGGCAGCGAATTCAAGCCGCCCTTGCAAATGGCACGAGCGCCGTAGCTGATGCGCTTGCCGCCTTCCAGGTACTGAGCCAGCACCGGGTGATGCTTGAGGCGCTGGAACTCGTCGAACGGCGACAGGTAGGTGTTGCTGTAGGACAGGTCGACGATCAGACCGACTACAACCTGGTTGTTTTCCAGGTGATAGAGGAACGAGCCGCCGGTGTTCTCGGTGCCCATGATGTCCAGCGGCCAACCAGCGGTGTGTACCACCAGGCCTGGCTGGTGTTTGGCCGGGTCGATTTCCCAGATTTCCTTGAGGCCGATGCCGTAGTGCTGGGCGTCGGCATCGCTGTCGAGGTTGTAGCGTTTGATCAGTTGCTTGCCGATGTGGCCACGGCAACCTTCGGCGAACAGCGTGTATTTGCCACGCAGTTCCATGCCGGGGGTGTACAGGCCTTCTTTCGGGTTGCCTTCGCGGTCAACGCCCAGATCACCGGTGATGATCCCGCGGACCACGCCTTGTTCGTCGATCAGCGCTTCTTGAGCTGCGAAGCCCGGGTAGATTTCCACACCCAGGTTCTCGGCCTGCTGAGCCAGCCAGCGGCACAGGTTGCCGAGGGAAATAATATAGTTGCCTTCGTTGTGCATGGTCTTGGGCACAAAGAAGTCGGGGATTTTTTGCGCGCTTTCGGCGTTTTTCAGCACGAAAATGTCATCGCGGGTCACCGGCGTGTGCAGCGGGGCGCCGAGTTCTTTCCAGTCCGGGAACAATTCGTTCAGAGCGCGGGGTTCGAATACGGCACCGGAAAGGATGTGTGCGCCGACTTCAGAGCCTTTTTCGACCACGCAGACGCTGATTTCCTTACCGGCTTCGGCGGCCTTCTGCTTCAGACGGCAGGCGGCGGACAGGCCAGCGGGGCCGGCACCGACGATGACCACGTCGAATTCCATGTATTCGCGTTCCACAGGCTATCTCCTACTCAAGGCTCAACAGTTTTTTTTCTAATTTGGAGGTTCGATGTCGCATCCGCTATTGCCTTTACGTTAACGTCAAAGGGAATATTGGAAAACCCACCTTTCTCTCTAGGGGGCGCATTATATCTACACCACTCCGAGCGTCCAATACAAACGTTTGTTTGAATTGGCTCCAGCCCAGAGAAATCAAAGAAGCGCGGCTTATGAGTGACCATTTTGCCGTATTGACCGGAATAGGCGTTCCGGTCAATATACGGGCGGTTTTGCGCTCGCCGTAGGCAGACTGGCGGTTTCAAGAGCACCTCTAAAGACAGGGCGTAGGCAATACAAGGTGATGCGCAGCGCAGGCCTGGCGCGCAGTTTACACAGCGTGAAGATCAATGACTTATCGGTCACCACTGACGAACGGTCATCGCACTCCACTTCGTGAAATCACCCCGACACAAGCCGGCGTTTTTAGAGGTGCCCTTTTAGCCCGATGAGCATCAACCGCCAGGTTCGCCTAGGCGACTTTCTTTTCACCGGAGAGTAACGAGGAATCCATGAAGGTTCTTGTAGCTGTCAAACGCGTTGTGGATTACAACGTCAAGGTTCGCGTCAAGGCGGACAATTCCGGCGTAGACCTCGCCAACGTCAAGATGTCGATGAACCCGTTCTGCGAAATCGCAGTGGAAGAAGCCGTACGCCTGAAAGAGAAAGGTGTTGCGACTGAAATCGTCGTCGTCTCCATCGGCCCGACCACCGCTCAAGAGCAACTGCGCACTGCGCTGGCTCTGGGTGCCGACCGCGCCATCCTCGTCGAATCCGCTGAAGATCTGACTTCCCTCGCCGTGGCCAAGCTGCTCAAGGCCGTGGTTGACAAGGAACAGCCTCAACTGGTGATCCTGGGCAAACAGGCCATCGACAGCGACAACAACCAGACCGGCCAGATGCTCGCGGCACTGAGCGGCTACGGTCAGGGCACTTTCGCCTCGAAAGTCGAAGTCTCTGGCGACAGCGTTGCCGTGACCCGCGAAATCGACGGCGGCGCGCAGACCGTTTCCCTGAAACTGCCAGCGATCGTCACCACTGACCTGCGTTTGAACGAGCCGCGTTATGCGTCCCTGCCAAACATCATGAAAGCCAAGAAGAAGCCTCTCGAAGTGCTGACTCCGGACGCTTTGGGCGTTTCCACCGCCTCCACCAACAAGACTCTGAAAGTCGAAGCGCCGGCTGCACGCAGCGCGGGCATCAAGGTCAAGTCGGTGGCTGAACTGGTCGAGAAACTGAAAAACGAAGCGAAGGTAATCTGATCATGACTATCTTGGTAATCGCCGAACACGACAACAAAGTGCTGGCCCCGGCCACACTGAACACCGTGGCTGCCGCTGCCAAAATCGGTGGCGACATCCACGTACTGGTCGCAGGCCAAGGCGCTGGCGCCGTGGCTGAAGCCGCTGCGAAAATCGCAGGTGTGAGCAAAGTCCTGAACGCTGACAATGCCGCTTACGCGCATCAGCTGCCGGAAAACGTCGCGCCACTGGTTGCCGAGCTTGGCGCTGGCTACAGCCATATCCTGGCTGCTGCCACCTCCAACGGCAAAAACATCCTGCCGCGCGTTGCCGCGCAGTTGGATGTTGATCAGATCTCCGAAATCATCTCGGTAGAAAGCGCTGACACCTTCAAGCGTCCGATCTACGCCGGTAACGCCATCGCTACCGTACAGTCGACCGCTGCGATCAAAGTGATCACCGTGCGTGCGACCGGTTTCGATCCGGTGGCTGCTGAAGGTGGTTCTGCGGCTGTTGAAGCCGTGGCTGCCGCGCACAACGCCGGTACTTCCAGCTTCGTCAACGAAGAACTGGCCAAGTCCGATCGTCCCGAACTGACCGCTGCCAAGATCGTCGTTTCCGGCGGCCGCGGCATGCAGAACGGCGACAACTTCAAACACCTGTACGCCCTGGCCGACAAGCTGGGCGCTGCCGTCGGTGCTTCGCGCGCTGCGGTCGACGCAGGTTTCGTACCGAACGATATGCAGGTCGGTCAGACCGGCAAGATCGTTGCGCCACAGCTGTACATTGCCGTCGGTATTTCCGGCGCGATCCAGCACCTGGCCGGCATGAAAGATTCCAAAGTGATCGTTGCGATCAACAAGGACGAGGAAGCGCCGATCTTCCAGGTGGCCGATTATGGTCTCGTGGCGGATCTGTTCGAAGCGGTGCCTGAGCTGGAGAAGCTGGTCTAATCCGGCAGCTTCACTTATAAAGAGCCCGACCTTTTGGTCGGGCTTTTTTTTGTCTCGCAATTGAGTGGGAGTGTTTTGCCATGGAACTGCGCCGCAGGTTGCACTGCTCGCTATTGTTGGGACTGGCGCTGTTGCCGGGATTGGTGGCGGCCGCCGGCAAGTGCGAACGTCTCGTCGTCACCGGCAGCCCGGATGCGCCGCCGTACCTGTGGCAAGACCCGCAGAACCCCAAGCAATTGATGGGGGCCAGTGCTGATCTTTTGCAGCAAGTGGCCAAAGAGCTGGGCATCAAAGTCCAATTGCTCTACGCCGGCAAGCGCTCGCAAGCCCTGGATGAAGTGCGCAGCGGTCGTATGGACCTGCTCGCGGATGCTCCGCTGACCTTCAATGAGCTCGAAAACCTCGACTACATCTATCCGCCGCTGCTGGAAAACGACTATCTGGTGTGGACGCGCAAAGGCTCGACCTTGTTTTACAACGCAGCGCAGGACCTGCACGGGCATACCGGTGGCTTGTCGGAAAAGTCTCGAATGAGCGAGGCATTCGTTACTTTCGCCGAGCAGCAATTGACCCTGACCCGGACAGCAAACCTCACCCAGGCCTTTCAGAAATTGCTTCTGGGTGAAGTCGAATATGTACTCGCCGGTCGCTACTCGGGCATGGCAGCCGCACAGGCATTGGGCATGGCCAATGACCTGTTGGCCTTCGAGCAACCGATCGATCGACCGGGGCTGTTCCTCGCGGTTTCCCACAACTCGGCGTGCAACGATCCGTGGTTGCGCGGACAGTTGGCCAAAAAGATGACAGAATTGCCCGCGTCCGGACTGACGGAAGCTGCGCTGCAACGCAATATCGAGCGTTGGAAGGCGCAGCAGCAACAGCCGCAACAACCTGTCAGTACCCCAAAACAGTAGGGATTCTTAGTGAGTATTCGACCTCTTTTCGCGGCTGTGGCCGTTCTGGCCATGGCCGGTTGCGCGACCGATCCGGCACCCAATGAACAAATGCGCCTGACCGAGCAGGCCATCACTCAAGCCAAGGCTGTCGGTGCCACCGGCGATGACGTGCCGGAAATGAAACTGGCCGAAACCAAATACAACCGGGCAAAGGGCAACATGGCTGATGAGTCCTACCGGAACGCGCGCATGCGTGCCGAGCAGGCCGAACTGGATGCTCGCCTGGCGGAAGCCAAAGTGCTGACCCAGAAGAGTGAAGAACAGTTGAATGTGCTCAACACCCGCATCGTCCGTCTGCGCAAGCAACTGGGAGATGCCCAATGAGCCTCAACTCCAGAGTTCTCGGCGGTTTCATTCTTGCCGGTTGCGCCAGTCTTTACGGTTGTGCGGGTCAACATAGCGAATCCGCTCTGCAAGGGGCCAGCGCCGACTTCCAGAAGGTCAAGGAAGATTCCAACGTGCTGCGCATCGCGCCGAAAGACGTGATCCGCGCCGGTGAATCGCTGGCCCGCGCCGATCGCCTGTCGACTTATTGGGGCAGCGGGGCGGATGTGGTCCATTACGCCTATCTCAGCCAGCGCTACAGTGAAATCGCCCGCGAGCACACCAATCAGGTGCTCAACGAGGAGCGTGCGGCCAAGCTCGAACTGGAGCGTCAGCGCCTGCAACTGGCCTTGCGCGAATCCAAACTGCTCAGCGTGCAGCAGCAGGGCAAGTGGCTTGAAGAACAAATAGTCGCGCTGGCGACCACGCAGACCGACCGTGGTCTGGTGATGACGCTCGGTGATGTGCTGTTCGACACTGGGGAAGCCGAGCTGAAAAACTCGGCCAACCGTGTTGTGTTGAAAATTGTCCAGTTCCTGCAACTCAACCCGAAACGCGTGGTGCGCATCGAGGGTTATGCCGACAGCACCGGTGGTAAGCAGGAAAACCTCAAACTGTCCCGCGACCGTGCGCAGTCCGTTGCCGATGTGCTGACGGATCTGGGCATCGACGAAAAACGCATTCAGGTCGAAGGTTACGGCGACGAATACCCTGTAGACGCCAACGCTTCCGAGCGTGGGCGGGCACAGAACCGTCGTGTGGAAATTGTCTTCTCCGACGAAACAGGCCAGCTCGGCGCTGCCCGCTGAGGGCGGCGTCACTGGAAAGCCCGGGCTGTCAGGCAGCACCGGGCTTTTTTACGTCTGTCGAATAGCTCGCAAATCAATACAGTTGAGGCAGACACTGCACTGTATGGTCGACTAGAGTGACAACTGTCCCAGTACACTTCTAAACTGTTCCGGTATTGTTTCACACAAGAATAAAATGCCCGTGAAATCGAGTGCTGCGTCATGACCAATCTCTTGCTCTACCAACGTATTGCTCAGCAACTGGCCGAAGACATCCGCCGTGGGGTCTATCAACCGGGGGAGCGCGTGCCTTCGGTGCGCAAGATGAGTTCGCAACTCAACGTCAGCCATGCGACGGTGTTGCAGGCGTACGCCAACCTTGAAGATCAGGGGCTGATTCGCGCACGGCCCCAGTCCGGATATTACGTGCACCAGACCCCGGCGCTGACGGCCCCGACGCCCGACATCGCCCGCGTCGAACGGCCAGGTCTGGTGACTCGCAGCAGCATCATTCAACAAGTTCTGGTCGAGTCCCGCCGTGAAGGCGTATTCCCGTTGGGTGCCGCGGTGCCCAGTGTCGATTACTTGCCGGTGCGCGCACTTCATCAGCAATTGGCCAAGGTCACCCGGTTTCACAGTCCACGGGCGTTCAGCTACATGTTCAGCCCCGGTTTCGAACCGCTGCGCCGGCAGGTAGCGATCCGCATGCGCGATGCCGGTGTGGTGGTTGATCCCTCTGAAGTGGTGATCACCCATGGTTGTGTCGATGCCCTGCAGATGTCGTTGCGGGTGCTGACCCGACCAGGCGATCTGATCGCCGCCGAGTCGCCGACTTACTACGGCCTGCTGCAGTTGGCTGACCTGCTGGGTCTGAAGGTCATCGAAATTCCCAGCGATCCAGCCACTGGCATGAGCCTGGAGGCCCTGCAGTTGGCGGCCAACCAATGGTCGATCAAGGCGTTGGTGCTGACCACACGTCTGAGCAATCCGTTGGGCGGCACCATGCCTGAAGAGCGGCAGAAACAACTGCTGCGTCTGGCTTCGGATTTCGATATCCAGATCGTCGAAGACGATATTTATGGCGAGTTGATGTTCGAACAGGGTCGCACCAAGGCGCTCAAGGCTTATGACCGATTGGATCGGGTGATTTACTGCTCGAGTTTCTCCAAGACCTTGTCGCCCGGAGTACGCATCGGTTGGATGATCGCTGGCAAGTATCAGCAGGAAATTCAGCGTTTGCAGACCTTCAGCACCCATTCGGCGTGCAGTGTCACGCAGATGGGGATTGCGGCTTATCTGGAGAATGGCGGTTATGACCGGCATTTACGGTACATCCGTCAGGAATACCGAAAAAATCTCAGTGCTTTTCAACTGGCGGTGCAGCAGTACTTCCCCGAAGGTACGCAAATGAGCCGGCCCACGGGCGGTTTCATTCTGTGGGTGAGCCTGCCGGGCAGGGTCAATACTCAGGAGTTGCATGTTCGTGCGCTGCAACAGGGCATCAGCATCGCCCCCGGGCTGATCTTCAGTAATACCGAGCAGTTCAACCACTGCATCCGCCTGAACTGTGGCACCCCGTGGAACCGCGAGGCGGAGAGGGCGTTGATGACGCTGGGACTGCTGGCGACCCAACTGTGTCAGGAAACGGCTGGCGGATTTTGAGCCAGTGGCGGGTCAAACTTGTCTTGTGACGTCCAACAAGCGAGCATATGGCCCTCTGCCGTTAGCGTCGTTGGGTCCATGAAAGCGTTTCTTCCTGCCATGTGGGTTTTGCTGTGTTTGCTGATGATCGGTCATGCACCTGGTGTCTTGGCGGGCGCAACTTCAGAAAAACCAGCGGCTAGGAGCACAGTGAAAAAGCCGCCAGTAGTGAAAAAGGCAGTGCCTGCCGAGCACTCCCGGCAGAAAACCGTGAAAAAACGCACCCCTGTGGCTTCCAGGTCGAAATCCTCCAGTGAGGTGGCGAAAATCAAGCTGCCGCCGGCAACACTGGACTTGAGCTTGCCCAAGGAGATGGTCCAGGAATTGAAGCCGAAGGGAACCGTTTCGCTGCCGAAGCACGAGGGCATCCTGCCGCAGTTTTTTGGCGAGAAAACCAGCGGCTTCCAGCTCAATGGCCGTTTGCTCAGCAACGAAATGCAGTTGCAACTGCGTAACGAAGAGCGCCGGGATATTGATGGCGCGGCGCTGGATTTCGAATTCAAGCAGTAAATACAACCCGTCTGTGACCCGCGAAGCAGACGCTTTGTCGCAGACTGGTCAGTCACATTCACTTATCCGTAAAAACCCCGGTTCAGGGAATTTGAAACAGCCGTTTTAGCGGTTACTCTGTCCGCGTCCCTTTTACACATTGCCCGTCGCGAGGACTTGTTCGTCATGAAATGCCGTGAAGGCTGTGGCGCTTGCTGCATTGCCCCCTCCATCAGTTCGGCGATTCCCGGCATGCCTGATGGCAAACCTGCCGGCGAACGTTGCGTGCAACTCTCGGTCGAAAACCTGTGCAACATTTTCGGCCGTCCAGAGCGCCCGGCGGTCTGTTCCGGTTTCGCCGCCGATATCGAAGTCTGTGGCCGCAGCCAGGAAGAAGCGATCAGGTTGATCGGTTGGTGGGAGCAAATGACGGCGGCTTGATGTGTCAAACGAACGGAACTTCAACAATAAGGAATAAGACTATGGGTTCGCTGCATCGTATCGCTGTGTTGTGTGGTTTGACTGCCGTGCTGGTGACGTCGGTCGCGCAGGCTGAAGACTGGAAGGTCGCCAAGAACGAGGATGGCATCAAGGTTTCCCTGAGCGAAGTGCCGGGTTCGGACTACAAGTCCTATCAGGGCGTTGCTCTGATGAAGACCACCGTTGCCAAACTGCGTGCATTGCAGGAGGACGTTTCCGGCGCCTGCGCCTGGATTCACGAATGCAAGACCCAGAAACTGCTCAAGCACGAAGGTGATCAGAGCTGGACTTACACCCAGTTCAACACGCCTTGGCCGGTCACCCCGCGTGATTCGGTGCTGCACATCACGACCGTTGAAGGCGCCGACGGCAGCCTGACCCGTAACATGGAAGGTGTGCCGAAGTATGTTCCGGAGGAAAAAGGTTTTGTCCGGGTGGCTCAGGTCAAAGGCTTCTGGAAGTTTGTGCCAAAAGGCGATCAGGTCGAAGTGACCTATCAAGTGCACACCGAGCCAGGCGGCAGCGTGCCGGCGATGGTTGCCAACAAGTTTGTCGTTGATGCTCCGTTCAAGACCCTGAAAGCCCTGAAAGAGCTCGCCGAGAAGTAAACGCCCCGGATTCAGCAAAACGCCCCGATTGATTCGGGGCGTTTTGTTTTATGACTTTTTGTGTTTCCAGATAGGCGTTGAACGAAATTTTCACAAAGCGTTCAAGACAATTCGCCCGCGCTGTTTCCACGCTGTCCCTGTCTGCCGCCGCTTTGAATGAAAGTGTCTGGTGGCGGGGCACTAATCAATGGCAATGGTGCCGGTGATCGTGCAACATTTGCGCACCGCGCACGCCCCGGGGTCTGGAATGACCAATAGAGGGCATGGCGCCGCTGTATTTTGCAACTTCAACTTCCAATGGGTCCTAAAACGACATGGCAATCCCGGACGCCCTGAATCAGCAGCGAGCTTCTGCTCGTCTACTGCAACCGACCGTCAAATCGCATCTGGCCTACACGCTGCTTTGTGCGCTGGTCATGATGGTGATGTTTTCCGTGCTGCGCCTCGCGCTGCTGGTCTACAACCGCGAAATGATCCTCGATACCCCGGTTTCGACGTTCCTTGAAGCTTTCGTCAATGGGTTGCGTTTCGACTTGCGCCTGGTGGTCTACGTTTGCGTTCCGCTGGTACTGGCGCTGTTCAGTGCCCGGGCCATGGCTGCGCGCGGATTTTTCCGTCTGTGGCTGACCCTCGCTTCGAGCATCGCCCTGTTCCTCGGTCTGATGGAGATGGACTTCTACCGTGAGTTTCACCAGCGCCTTAACGGTCTGGTGTTCCAATACGTGAAAGAAGACCCGAAAACCGTGATGAGCATGCTCTGGTACGGTTTTCCGGTGGTTCGCTATTTGCTGGCGTGGGGCGTCGGCACCGTGATCCTGACGCTGGCGTTCAAAGGCGCCGACCGAGCCACGCGCCCGCGCGGGCCTTTCAGTGGTGGCAGTGTCAGCACGCGTCAGGTCGCGCCGTGGTATACGCGCCTTGCGGTGTTCGTGGTCTGTCTGCTGATTTGCGTGGTGGCCGCCCGTGGCACTCTGCGTCAGGGCCCGCCGCTGCGTTGGGGTGACGTCTACACCACCAATTCGAACTTCGCCAACCAGCTCGGCCTCAACGGCACGTTGTCGCTGATCGCGGCGGCGAAGGATCGGATGGGCGAGGATCGCAACAACATCTGGAAAGCCACGCTGCCACAAGAGCAAGCGCAGAAAGTCGTGCGTGAGATGCTGGTCATGCCGGACGACAAACTGGTCGATGCCGATATCGCTGCCGTGCGCCGTGACTACATGCCGCCGGCGGACAAGACCCTGCCGATCAAAAACGTTGTCGTGATCCTGATGGAAAGCATGGCCGGTCACTCGGTCGGCGCGTTGGGCGCACCGGGCAACATCACGCCATACCTCGACAAACTGTCGAAGGAAGGTCTGCTGTTCGATCGCTTCTTCTCCAACGGCACGCACACCCATCAGGGCATGTTTGCCACCATGGCCTGCTTCCCGAACCTGCCGGGTTTCGAATACTTGATGCAGACCCCGGAAGGCAGCCACAAACTGTCCGGCCTGCCGCAGTTGCTCAGTGCACGCAAATTTGACGATGTTTACGTCTATAACGGCGACTTCGCCTGGGACAACCAGTCGGGATTCTTCAGCAACCAGGGCATGACCAACTTCGTTGGCCGTAACGACTTCGTCAACCCGGTGTTCTCCGATCCGACGTGGGGCGTGTCCGATCAGGACATGTTTGACCGTGGTCTGCAGGAGCTCAAGGCCCGCGAAAACGGCAAGCCGTTCTACGCATTGCTGCAAACCCTGTCCAACCACACGCCTTACGCCTTGCCGACACCGTTGCCGGTTGAGCGCGTCACCGATCGGGGTTCGCTGAACGAGCATTTGACCGCCATGCGTTACTCCGACTGGGCACTGGGCCAGTTCTTCGAGAAAGCGCGCAAAGAGCCGTACTTCAAGGAAACCCTGTTCGTTATCGTCGGCGACCACGGTTTCGGTAACGAGCGTCAGATTACCGAAATGGACTTGGGCCGCTTCTATGTACCGATGCTGATGATCGCCCCGGGCATCCAGGAGAAGTTTGGTACGCGTGACCACACCGTGGGTACGCAGATTGACATCGTGCCGACCATCATGGGGCGTCTGGGTGGCGAAGTGCGCCATCAGTGCTGGGGCCGTGACTTGCTCAACCTGCCGGAAGGCGACACCGGTTTTGGTGTGATCAAGCCGTCGGGCAGCGAGCAGACCACTGCCATCGTCACGGCTGACCAGGTTCTGGTGCTGCCGAAAGAGAAAGAAATGGCGCCGAAAATCTATCAGTACCATTTGGGCGCAAACCCGGGTGGGGAGATCATTGCGAATGCTCCGCGCACTGCCGAGTTGAAACTCAAACTTGAGGCGTTCCTGCAAACGGCGACCAAGAGCCTGATGGAAAACACCGCCGGTGTGGTCAGCGGCAAACCAGACTGATGCCCGCGCAATAAAACGCCACACAATAAAAAAGAGGCCCTGAAAAGGGCCTCTTTTTTTTACGCTTGAATCGTTATATCCGACCGAGTAACAACAGTACCAACAGCACGACCAGCACAACGCCGATAATGCCGGATGGACCGTAACCCCAACTTCTGGAGTGCGGGAAGACCGGCAGGCCACCGATCAGCAACAGGACCAGGATAATGATAAGAATTGTGCCCATGTCGATTTCCTTGTTGATAACGTTCGAGAAGTCTTGGTGTTCTGGTCGACTGGAGACTCAGTAATTCCAGGCGGCTTATAAATTCCGACTGGTGCGAATGAAAGAAGATTCAATGTTTTTTAATGTATTTGGATCGCTTGCTTATTTCCTTTTCCCCTTGCGAAAGTTCAGAACTTAGTCCCTCCCAACGAATCAAACGCGCCACGGTTTTTCCCTACCATTCAGCAATCTGATGGAGCGAGGCTGGCGGCACATCCTTCGCTACACTGCGCGCATCTTCCCCGGAACAACAAGGCTGTCTGCTATGCAAAATCGCATGATGATCACTGGCGCTGGCTCGGGCTTAGGTCGCGAAATCGCGCTGCGCTGGGCGCGTGAAGGCTGGCAACTGGCCTTGTCCGATGTCAGCGAACCCGGCCTGCAAGAAACCCTGAAACAGGTGCGCGAGGCCGGCGGCGACGGTTTTATTCAGCGCTGCGATGTGCGTGATTACAGCCAGCTCACCGCGTTTGCTCAGGCGTGCGAAGAGAAACTCGGCGGCATCGACATCATCGTCAATAACGCCGGTGTGGCCTCGGGTGGGTTCTTCAGCGAATTGTCGCTGGAGGACTGGGACTGGCAGATCGCAATCAACCTGATGGGCGTGGTCAAGGGCTGCAAGGCGTTTCTGTCGTTGCTTGAGCAAAGCAAGGGCAAAATCATCAACATCGCCTCCATGGCGGCGTTGATGCAAGGCCCGGCCATGAGCAACTACAACGTGGCCAAGGCCGGCGTGGTGGCGTTGTCGGAAAGCCTGTTGATTGAACTGGCGCAACAGGAAGTCGGTGTGCATGTCGTCTGCCCGTCATTCTTCCAGACCAACTTGCTTGATTCCTTCCGTGGGCCGACCCCGGCGATGAAAGCGCAGGTTGGCAAGTTGCTGGAAAGTTCGCCGATCAGCGCAGCGGACATCGCTGACTACATCTATCAACAAGTGGCCGCAGGCGAGTTCATGATCCTGCCTCACGAACAGGGCCGGATGGCCTGGGCGATCAAGCAGAAGAACCCGCAACTGCTCTACAACGAAATGGTCACCATGGCCGACAAAATGCGCGCCAAGGCCAAGCAGAACAACGGGTGAAACTTGCCTGAAGGGGGGACGCGTCGTTAGGGTGGCGGCAATGGTCATCCTGTCGAGACGCGTCAATGCTCAATTACTTGTGGTTCTTGCTCGCGGCGCTGTTTGAAATCGCCGGTTGTTTCGCCTTCTTCATGTGGCTGCGTCAAGGCAAAAGCGCTCTGTGGGTGATCCCGGCGCTGCTCAGTCTGACGCTGTTCGCCCTGTTGTTGACCCGTGTCGAAGCGGCCTATGCCGGTCGCGCCTATGCCGCTTATGGCGGGATCTACATTGTGGCTTCGATTGGCTGGCTGGCCGTGGTGGAGCGGGTTCGTCCACTGGGTTCGGACTGGATTGGTGTGGCGTTGTGTGTGATCGGTGCGAGCGTGATTCTATTCGGGCCGCGGTTTTCTGCCGCTTGAACGGATGGTTTTGTGGGAAGTATCTGACAGCCCTGCGCTTGAGGGGGTGTAGGGCAAGACTGATTTGCCGATCATGCATTGTGGGGCGCAGGCAAGCCGCGCATCTTCAGCGTTCGCTAACCCTGAAGGACGAATCTCATGCTTGTACTCAGCCGTGTCGTCGGTGAGTTGATCTCAATCGGTGACGACATTTCCCTGCGCGTTCTGTCCGTGAACGGTTCCAGTGTGCGCTTTGGCGTCGAGGCGCCGCAGAACGTCAATGTGCACCGCGCGGAGGTCTACGAACGGATCCAGCGTCAGCAGGCCAGGCAAAAGGCCCGCTGAGGGTTTCAGTCGAACAGGTGCTTGGGCACGTCGTGCTTGAGCATCAACTGGCACTGCTCGCTTTCCGGATCGAAGACGATCAGCGCCTGGCCTTTGGTCAACGCCTGACGCACACGCAGCACACGGGTTTCCAGCGGCGTGTCGTCGCCATTGTCGGTACCGTCGCGGGTGACGAAATCCTCGATCAGGCGAGTGAGGGTGTCGACTTCAAGAGCGTCGTAGGGGATGAGCATGGGCACCTCGGCTAAATCAATGTCGGGATGCTACGGCGATTGATGTTTGGCTGCCAGTTTTGTGTTGCCTGCGCCGGCCCTTCGTGAGCAAGTCCGCCCCCAGAGTGAAACGTATTCCAACGGTGGGAGCGGTCCGGGCACCATGGATTTAACTGTCCGAACGTTGCCCTACCAGACTGTCCACCGACGGCACGCGCGTATCACTCTCCATTTGCGTTTCATGCTCGATCTGATGACTGAAGCGATCAAGCGACGCATTGGCCGGCGCCGCATCGCTGGCGAACACCGGAGGACTCAGAATGTAAGCCCCCAGCAGCCGACTAAGTGCCGCCAGACTGTCGATGTGCGTGCGCTCATAACCGTGCGTCGCATCGCAGCCAAAGGCGAGCAGGGCGGTCCGGATGTCATGGCCGGCGGTCACCGCCGAATGCGCGTCGCTGAAGTAATAGCGGAACAGGTCACGGCGCACCGGCAACTCGTTTTCGCTGGCCAGACGCAGCAAATGTCGTGACAGGTGATAGTCGTAAGGCCCGCCGGAATCCTGCATCGCCACACTCACTGCGTGCTCGCTGGAGTGCTGCCCCGGCGCGACCGGCGCAATGTCGATGCCGACGAATTCGCTGACGTCCCACGGCAATGCCGCCGCTGCGCCGCTGCCGGTCTCTTCGGTAATGGTGAACAGCGGGTGACAGTCGATCATCAGTTCCTGGCCGCTGTCGACGATGGCTTTGAGTGACGCCAGCAACGCCGCAACCCCCGCTTTGTCATCCAGGTGACGAGCGCTGATATGGCCGCTTTCGGTGAATTCCGGCAGCGGATCGAACGCCACCACGTCGCCGACGCAGATGCCCAGCGATTCGCAGTCAGCCTTGGTCGCGCAATAGGCGTCCAGACGCAACTCCACATGATCCCAACTGATGGGCATCTCATCCACGGCCGTGTTGAACGCGTGCCCGGAGGCCATCAGCGGCAACACGCTGCCGCGAATCACGCCGTTGTCGGTAAACAGACTGACGCGACTGCCTTCGGCGAAACGGCTCGACCAGCAACCGACCGGGGCGAGGGTCAGGCGACCGTTGTCTTTGACGGCGCGCACAGCGGCGCCGATGGTGTCCAGGTGCGCCGAGACCGCGCGGTCAGGGCTGTTTTTCTTGCCCTTGAGCGTCGCGCGGATGGTGCCACGACGGGTCATCTCGAAGGGAATGCCGAGTTCCTCCAGACGTTCGGCGACGTACCGCACGATAGTGTCGGTGAAGCCGGTGGGGCTGGGAATGGCAAGCATTTCCAGCAGGACTTTTTGCAGGTAGTTGAGGTCTGGTTCGGGAATTTGGAGGGTCATGGAAACTCCTGATGGGTTGAGCACATCGATGGTTTCGATGAGGAGAATTTGGGCTGCCTGATCTGGCCTGATCGCTGGCAGGCCAGATCCCACAGGTTGTGAGATGACCACAAAACCTGCGGGAGCGGGCTTGCTCGCGAACGCGTCAGTCGAGGCGCCGTATCATTACGAGTTGGCCGGCTGACTGTGCGGAAACAGCAAATCGACAAACCGCTCGGCTGTCGGTTGCGGCTCATGGTTGGCCAATCCGGCACGCTCGTTGGCTTCGATAAACACGTACTCCGGCTGATCCGCCGCCGGCACCATCAGATCGAGGCCGACCATCGGAATGTCCAGTGCCCGCGCTGCGCGTACCGCTGCATCGACCAGCGTCGGATGCAGAATCGCCGTGACGTCTTCCAGCGTGCCACCGGTGTGCAGATTGGCCGTACGCCGCACAAACAGCGACTCGCTCGCCGCCAGGATGCTGCTGTAGTCATAACCGGCCGCGTGCAAGGTGCGCTGGGTTTCGTGGTCCAGCGGGATTTTGCTTTCGCCGCTGGTGGCCGCCTGCCGGCGCCGACTCTGGGCTTCGATCAGCGCGCCAATCGAGTGATGGCCATCACCGACCACCTCGGCCGGACGACGAATCGCCGCCGCGACGACTTCAAAACCGATCACCACAATCCGCAGATCCAACCCTTCGTGAAAGCTTTCCAGAAGCACCCGGCTATCAAACTGTTTCGCCGCTTCGATGGCCTGCTGCACCTCTTCAATGCTCTGCAAATCCACCGCCACACCTTGGCCCTGTTCACCATCAAGCGGCTTGACCACTACCCGCTGGTGCTCATCGAGAAACGCCAGGTTGTCGTCGGCGTTGCCCGCCAATTGTTGCGAAGGCAGGTTGAGCCCCGCCGCCTTCAACACTTTGTGGGTCAGGCTTTTGTCCTGGCACAGGCTCATGCTGATGGCGCTGGTCAGGTCGCTCAACGATTCGCGACAACGCACGCGGCGCCCGCCGTGACTGAGGGTGAACAGTCCGGCATCGGCGTCGTCCACCTGCACATCGATGCCGCGACGGTGCGCCTCCTCGACAATGATCCGCGCATACGGATTGAACTGCGCTTCAGGCCCAGGTCCCAGGAACAGCGGCTGATTGATGCCGTTCTTGCGCTTGATGGCGAAGGTGGAGAGATTGCGAAAACCGAGTTTGGCGTAGAGGCTTTTTGCCTGACGGTTGTCATGCAGCACCGACAGGTCCAGATAGCTCAGGCCGCGACTCATGAAGTGTTCGATCAAGTGCCGCACCAGCACTTCGCCGACGCCGGGGCGCGAGCATTGCGGATCCACCGCCAGGCACCACAGGCTGCTACCGTTTTCCGGGTCCTTGAACGCTTTGTGATGGTTCAGGCCCATGACGCTGCCGATCACGGCGCCGCTGTCTTCATCCTCGGCCAGCCAGTAAACCGGGCCGCCCTGATGATGCGGGGTTAGCCGTTGGGCATCGATCGGCAACATGCCGCGCGCCTGGTATAGCTGATTGATCGCCTGCCAGTCTGCCTCGCTTTGCGCGCGACGAATGCGGAAACCACGAAACACGCGGGTCGCTTGGCGGTAGTCGCTGAACCACAGGCGCAAGGTGTCGGAAGGGTCGAGAAACAACTGCGTCGGTTCGAGGCCGAGGATCTGTTGCGGTGCGGCAACATACAGCGCGATATCTCGCTCGCCTTGTTGCTCGTTGAGCAGCTCCTGAGCCAGCGTTGCCGAGTCAGGAAAGGTGTGGCCGATCAG
Organism: Pseudomonas sp. RA_15y_Pfl2_54; assembly: GCF_963971015.1. Lineage (NCBI taxonomy): Bacteria > Pseudomonadati > Pseudomonadota > Gammaproteobacteria > Pseudomonadales > Pseudomonadaceae > Pseudomonas > Pseudomonas sp. RA_15y_Pfl2_54. The sequence goes on along the minus strand of NZ_CAXAPN010000005.1, from coordinate 69,905 downwards.
CAACCGGCCCCAGCCGCAATGCACCGCAATCGGATCGGCGGCCAGTTCGCTGCCGTCCTCGGCCAGCCGCGCCTGCAAACGTTCATAGGACGGAGTCTGACCGCGCAACAGGCGCTGGCTGTAAGCCGTGGCGTGGGGTTTCATCGATCAGATTCCTTGTTCACTGAGCCACAGGTTCAGGGCCGCCAGTTGCCACAGCTTCGAGCCACGCAACGGCGTCAGTTGGCCTTGTGGGTCAGTCAGCAATTTGTCGAGCATGGCCGGGTTGAACAGACCGCGATCCTGACTCGGATCAAGCAACAGTTCACGCACCCAGTTCAACGTGTCGCCTTGCAAATGCTTGAGGCCCGGCACCGGGAAGTAGCCTTTTTTGCGGTCGATCACTTCACTCGGGATGACCCGGCGTGCCGCTTCCTTGAGCACTTGTTTGCCACCGTCAGGCAGCTTGAACTGGCCGGGAACCCGCGCCGACAGTTCGACCAGTCGATAATCGAGAAACGGCGTTCGCGCCTCCAGACCCCAGGCCATGGTCATGTTGTCGACGCGTTTGACCGGGTCGTCCACCAGCATCACCGTGCTGTCCAGACGCAGGGCTTTGTCCACGGCGGCATCGGCACCGGGTTGTGCAAAATGTTCTTTCACGAAGTCACCGGCAGCGTCGTTGGCGGTCAGCCATTTCGGTTGCACGGTGGCGGCGTAGTCGTCGTAGCTGCGGTCGAAAAACGCCTCGCGATAGGCCGCGTAAGGATCGGCCGCACCGTCCACTTGCGGGTACCAGTGATAACCGGCGAACAACTCGTCGGCACCCTGGCCGCTCTGCACAACCTTGCAGTGCTTGGCCACTTCACGCGACAGCAGATAGAACGCGATGCAGTCGTGGCTGACCATCGGTTCGCTCATGGCGCGAAACGCCGCAGGCAATTGTTCGATGATCTTTTTTTCGTCGATACGCAACTGATGGTGCTGAGTGCCGTAGTGTCTGGCGATCAGATCCGAATACTGAAACTCATCCCCGCGCTCGCCACCGGCATCCTGAAAACCGATGGAGAAGGTCGACAGGTTCTCCACGCCCACTTCACGCAACAGACCGACGAGCATGCTCGAATCAACGCCGCCGGACAGCAGCACGCCGACATCCACCGCCGCACGTTGGCGGATCGCCACGGCGTCGCGGGTGCTGTCGAGTACGCGATCGGTCCAGTCTTCGAGGGTGAGGTTTTTCTCGTCCTCGTGTGGGCCGTAGGGCAAGGTCCACCAGGTTTTCTGTTCGGTGCTGCCATCGGCTTCAACGCGCATCCAGGTGGCGGGCGGCAGTTTTTCGATGCCGGCCAGCAGGGTACGTGGGGCCGGTACCACGGCGTGGAAATTCAGGTAGTGGTTGAGCGCCACCGGATCGAGAATCGGGTTGATGTCGCCGCCCTTGAGTAGCGCCGGCAAGGCCGAGGCAAAGCGCAGGCGCTGACCGGTGCGCGACAGGTACAACGGCTTTACGCCGAGACGGTCACGGGCGATGAACAAGCGCTGTGCATCGCGCTCCCAAATGGCGAAGGCAAACATGCCGTTGAGTTTGGGCAGCAGCGCTTCTCCCCAGGCGTGATAGCCCTTGAGCAGCACTTCGGTGTCGCCACCGGAATAGAAGGCATAGCCCAGCGCTTCGAGTTCGGTCCGCAGTTCGGGGAAGTTGTAGATTGCGCCGTTGAAGGCCAGAGACAGGCCTAATTGGCTGTCGATCATCGGCTGCGCCGAGCCGTCCGACAGGTCCATGATTTTCAGGCGACGATGGCCCAGGGCAATCGGCCCTTGTGCGTGGAAGCCCCACGCGTCGGGGCCACGAGGGGCCAGGTGATGGGTGATTCGCTCAATGGCTGCAAGGTCTGCAGGTTGATGATCAAAGCGTAACTCGCCAGCTAATCCGCACATAAAGTCCTTACCGGTTTTTCCGTTGGGGAGGGGTCAAGCAGTACTACTCAATAAAACAGGGTACTCGGAAACTGACCCCCCTCGTTAAGTGGAGTTTTAGAACGATAAGTTATAAGGCTGATTTTGACGCTATCGCTGCCGCGTAATAGGCGGGCGTTGATTCTTCGCCGCTTGCGGATAATTGGACGGATTTTCGACAATTTTTTTTGAATAATTGTCAGTCGGCGTCCACCGGCAAGCCGTGTTGTTCGGCATCAGGCGGGGACAATCGCTTTTTCAGATCCAGCAGCCGTGACAGGGCGTTGTACTTCTCGATGGCGGTCCAGCTTCCCAGACCGGCGAACACGGAGGCCAGCAATTCATCCGTGGCGTAAGTGCGCAAGCGCTTGCTGAAATCATGGGTTGGGCTGACGGATAGTCGTCCTTTCTCAGGCAGGGTATGCGCTTTGCGCCTATTGGCGTAGGCGGGTTCGTTGACATTGGCGAGCGGCACCGCAATGTCCCTTGCATCCGCGGACAATTTATCCAGATAGCGATCAAAGAAATGTTTGTACAGCCCTTTCTTTAGCGGGATAAACGTTATGTCGTTGACAAACGAAATGCTATTCAGGTCCATTGCCTCTATTTCATTTTTTTCGGTATTGGTTAGTTGAGAGACGAGGCGTGTCCGGAATTCTTTATTGGTCAGGAAGTTGATGGAGAATCGGTATTTTGTCTGGTCTTCGTTGTCGTCCTGGTAAAAGCCGTCACCCGGGTCGTTGGGTATGTATACGATGTTATGGTCTATTGGTGATTGATCGGTCCGACGGCAGGTGATCAGAACGGCATCTGTGGTGTACTTGCCAAATAACTGTATCGAATGCAGTTTTATTTTACCGTTATTGATGTTGTCGCCAGTGTAAATATCCCTGTTGCCTTTTGTCAGACTCAGCACGGTGAGAAGCCGGTTCAAAGGGAAGTCGGTTTTTTTAAAGTATTTCTCATAGGCGCTGAGTTTCATGTTGAATTTGTGCAGGCGTGTGGCGATCAGCTCAATGTTTGAAACTTTAAACGTTCTGGCGATATGTTTCTGGTATTGGCCTCCCAGATCCAGATTGCGACTTAGAGCCGCAAACTCTTGTGCCGATACCCTGATCGCGTCAGGGTCGTCAACGGTTGACTGGCCAAGGATGTCCAAAATCTCGCTGTCATTCGAGAAGTAACCGGGAGCCGCTTCTTCGTCGGTGAAGTTCAGCATCGCCGCCTGCAGCAGGGTACAGGTATATGACTCACCGTCCGCAGAGTTTGCAGGCGTGAGTCTGATGTTGTCGTTGATGCCGAATCGTGTCCCATGGGTTTGTAGCAGTTCACTGCGAAGTTCGCGTCTGCAGAAACTTTCCGGTGTCTCCAGCTTGCCTGCCAATTCATCAATATAAGTCTGGTAGGGTAGCGCTTCATCGAGCGTTGCGCGCAAGGCGGCCAGCCTCGTGGGATCTTCTTTTGCCATACCGTGGGTAATGAAACGTTGCACGGCAGTTGCCTTGTCCTCAATCTGGACGGCATCGGAAATGTTTGCGCTGGCATCAACGTTCGATACCGTGGTGGGCGAGTTGTTTGTTGGTAAAGTCATGCGGGAAGTCCCTTTCGTAAATGAGATGTCATGTTAGGTGAGTTTGTCGTGATGAAAACAGTTTTATTATTGAATGGTTTTGGGTGTGTTTTCGGTTGGTATTTGAATGTTTGATATACATATGTATTGCACGATTTTGTGTGGTCTGTGTTTGCTGTGATGTGATTAACCTGCGTCGGAGTCTTCTGTTTTAATTCCAAGTGGATGTGGATAAGGTTAACGCTCAAGCCTGCAATAAAGGACTATTGCCGATGACCACCACACAGAATAAATCCGCACCGCGTGCGCCGACTCAGAATGAAGTGCTCAGCGTTTTGCTGGAAGCCACAGGAGACCTGGACAACGCCGAGGCGCTGCACAAGAGCCTGCCCGCAATGCTGCTTAACAGTGCGACCAGCACGCTGGTCGCGCTCGATCAAACCGCGCGAGACCTGCTCACGATCCAACTCAAGGTCGAGAAGGATCTGCTCAAGCTCAAACCTCTGAATGCCTTTTGTATTGCTGAGTTGACCCGCGCGCTGAAAGCCAAGTGGCCGGCGGTCTTCGATGTTGAAAAAGATCTGCTGAGTTTGCCGGGGGTTGAGTGTGGTTGCTCGCCAGCCTCGACCGACCCAGAGGGCATTCAAACCTTTCCAAATGCCACGCAGACATTGCTGCAAGCGGCGATGCAGAATTTCACCGAAGACGAGGAAACCGACAACTACCCCGAAGGCAGTCAGGTGCGGGTGAGCAGCGTACCGTCGGGCGTGGCCGGATTGACGCCGGCGTCGTTCGCCAAATTCTGTCGCGAACTGGACCTGGGCAAGCGCTATCAGTCGCATTTTCAGCAGGTGTTCGGCCTGGTGGACGACGCCGGTAAAGTGACGGCCACCCGTCCGATGACCCGCGACATCGCTGCGATGAAGAAACTTCTGCTGCAACTGGACATGTATCTGGCCGCAATCAGCCAGCACATCACACCGGCTGGCCTGCAGATCGTGCAGAGGCTGATCGCCGCTGACGGCGTGGTCTCGGCGAAAACCCTGCACTACAGCAATCGTCCATTAATGATGCACGGCATCGAGGTGCTCGACAGTTGCATCTGGGGGGTTGTGGTGTTTGCAGTCCGGTCGATCGAGTTATACCCGAACGAATGGTGTCTGGTGTACATGGCTAACGAGCCCGAGAGGCCGCTGTATGAGTACTCGAGTTTCACTGCGTTCAAGCAATACCTCACGCAAAAGCTGAGTGACAAGCGCTACCAGGACTACTTCGCCAACAGCATTGATGAAGATGACAAGGCAGACTTCTTCAAGACCTTCGCCGACACCGGCGATTTGGGCCACATCAGGCAGTTGCCCATTGCAGTGCCGCTGTTCGAGTTCATGGTGCAAAGCCATGTCGGCAAGATGCAGATCGACGCCCGCAAACTCGCCGTACCGACGGCCGATATTGATGAGGATGTGCGACGCAAGCGCTTGCTGGGTTTTCTGGAACTGGGTGTGAGCATTGCGACGGTGGCGGGTTTCTTCGTGCCGGTTGTCGGTCAGTTGATGATGGGTGTCGCGGTTGGCCAACTTCTGGCGCAAGTGTATGAGGGGGTCGAGGACTGGCAGCGGGGCGACCAGCAGGAGGCGCTGTCGCATCTGCTCAGCGTGGCGCAAGACATTGCGCTGATGGGCGTGTTCGCGGGTGGACAGAAGGCGGTGGGCACGCTGGGACGCAAGCTGGTTCGGGCCCATCCGGAGTTTTTCGGGCAGTTCACCGCGATTCTGGATTCGGCCGGTAAACCGCGCCTTTGGAAGCCAGATCTCACCCCGTATGAACATCGGCTGCCAGCCGGTATCACGATGGCCGATGACTCCGTCGAGTTGCATCCGCTCAAGGAAAAAACCGTCGGCCGGGTCGACTATGGGATGTTCTCCGGGTCACTCGATCCGGACACGAAGGTCTGGCATCTGGATCATCCCGAGCGCCCGAACGCCTATGCTCCCGGGCTTGAGCAACACGTCGAGGGCGGCTGGCGTCTGGCGGCTGAGGATGCCGAAACGTGGAATAGCGCTCCCTACACCCTCAAGCGTATCGATCCGCGTCTGAGTGAGTTCCCGGATACGGATCTGGACATGATTCGCCGAATCAGCGAGATCTCCCACGATCAATTGCACCGGGTTTTTAACGATAATCTGGCCTTGCCTGCCCGGTTACGCGACACCGTGGAACGCCTGCGGATCGAGCGCCAGTCAAGCCAACTCATCACTGAGCTTGAGCGTGGGGAAGTTCACGCAGGTCAACCTTCGCAGGAACAACTGCACGGCTTGCCGCAGTTGCCAGGCTGGCCGACAGGCCGGTACATCGAGGTCAGCGATAGCGAAGGAGACGTCACGGCAACCTATCCCGCGACCAACACCCGCGTCCCTGCGCTCAGTGTGCAGGTCACGCAAGAGCAATTGGCCGCAGGGCAGTTGTTGCAGTCGGTGATCGATGGCCTGTCCCTGCGCGAGGTTGAAGCCATGCTGGGGGGCAAGGTCAGTGCCGGCTCGCAAAAGCCAGCGTTGGCGAAGAAACTGGGAGCCTTGTTCAGGGCTGAGCGTCGATCGGTTTTCGATCGTATGTATCAACGCTACGACCAGAGTGAGGCTGACGAGGTCAAGACATTACGCAGCGTGTTCGCCGACATTCCTGCGCGTTATGCTCAGCGCCTGATTGACCAGGCGCCGAGTGTCGAGCGTCTGCATTTGCGCTCAACCGGGCGCGTGCCTTTGCGCCTGGCGCAGAGAGTCCGCAAGGCCTCTGCCGCCGTGCGCCTTGACCGTGCCCTGAGCGGTTTGCTCGTGTCGCAGGTCGCCAATGCCGATAGTGAAAAACTGGCGATCCAGTTACTGCCCCGTTTGAGTGGCTGGGACCCGAATCTGCGCCTGACGTTGCGGGACAAGACGCTGAACGGGCCTGTACTGGAAGCCGTAGGTAACGAAGCGGCGACGCCTTTGAAGACCTGCACACTGGTCAAGTCCAGTGGCGGCTACGAAGCCTTCACTGGCGACGGTAAATCCCTGGGGCGTGTGGCGTCGGAGCCAGACAACCTGTATGCCGCGATCCTCAAGGCACTGCCGTCGGCTCAGCGTACAACCGCAGGTTTTGCTGACCCGGTGATCGCCGACAGTGCCCGATTGCGCAGCCAGTTACTGAACATTGCGCTGGACGAACGTGAGGCCAGTGCCCGGGTATTGACCTCCGGCAAGTTCGAGCCGCTGGTCTCCGACCCCCCCTGCATTCAGGGCGATCATGCAATGCCTGAATCACCTCATCCACGCGCGTTATTACGTAAGGTGAGAAGGCTCTATCCCGGCTTTACCGAGGCGCAGGCCAGTGAGTTCATTGATCGGTCGGGCAATGATCCGCTGACCCGCGCTACACGGGTGAAAGGTTTGCGCCGTGATCTGGAGCAACTGCGCAAGGTGCTCGAAGTCTGGACGCAGGATCAGGCAGGCATGACGTTGATGGGGGAGGATTTGCGTGAAGTGCGGCACAGCCGCAAGACGGCGGCAGAGATGATCGAGGATGGGTTTCGGCGGCTTTTTCTGGCCACCGATGAAAGCGGAAAATCGATCTGTGTATTGAATCTTGACGGGATGCGGGTGGGGACGTTGCCCACGCTCCCGCCGGGGTTGAACTTCGATCATATCCAGCAGTTGTCGCTCAAGAACATGGAGCAGGGCGACGACCTGGTTTATTTCCTCAAGTCATTCAAGCACGCCGAGTCTGTGGACCTCGACGGCAACGCACTCACGCGCCTGCCTGAGGTGTTGTCGCACATGCCTGATCTGACCCGGGTGAGTCTGGCGGGTAACCGGATCAAACTGACCGAACATACACTGGTGAAGCTTGCCAACCTGCGCACACTGCACTCCTTGAATCTGAACAGTAACCCGCTGGGGGCGACCCCAGAGGTGGGCAAGATGTTTGATTTGCGTTCCCTGTGTCTGCGCGACACCCGCGTCACCGAGTTGCCCAAAGGTCTTGAACGCCTGCCACATCTGGATTGGGTCGATCTGCGTGAAAATCAGATCAAGCAGCTACCGGATTGGTTATTCAAGACCTCGCGACGTTTCAGCGAGGCGCTGGACCTGCGCGGTAATCCCTTGTCGTTAGCCAGCAGGACTCACCTGGCGGACTATCGAAACAATGTGGGTGTCGGTATGGGCTATCTGGAGAACGATAACGCGCGTCTCGATGAACAGAAGGCGCGCTCGCTGTGGTTCGAGGGCGGCGCCGGAGGGGACTGGGCCCAGCGTGACCGGATCTGGACCTTATTCAAGGAGGATCCCCGGGCCGAGGGCCTGTTTCATTTACTGGCGGAGCTGGGCAATACCGCCGACTCCGAAAAAGTCGCCAAAGACACCTGTCGACGTGTCTGGGCGGTGCTTGAAGCCGCCGAAACCGATGCAATCCTGAGTGAGCAAGTGTTCGACCTGGCCGCCAACCCGATCAATTGCACGGACAGCGCAGCCGTCAACTTCAGCCAGCTCGAACTCGCTGTGGAAGTCAACAAGATCACCAGGCTTGCCGGTGGCCGAGTGACCTCTGTACACCCGTTGCTCAAACTTGGTCGAGGCCTGTTTCGGCTGGACAAGCTGGATCAGATTGCCCGTGAGCATGCGCTTAACGATACCAGTGCTGATCCGCTGGAGGTGAACCTGGCTTATCGCATCGGACTGGCCGAAGAGTTCGATCTGCCGGGACAGCCGCGTCATATGCGTTTTGCCATCCTGGGCGGGGTGACCGAAGCCAATCTGGAGACTGCCAGGAACAGGATCAGTGTCGCTGAGCTGTCGTCCGAATGGCTGACGTTCCTGCTGCGTCAGCCGTTCTGGTGCGAGTACTTGAAGCGCACGTATCCCAGGCAATTCGCGAGCCTGGAGGAAACCTTTCCGGCGCGGCTGGACGCGGTGTTCGAACAGGCGAGCAAACTCTCCACGGCCGATTACCTGAACCAGATGGACGTCATCAGGCTCGAACGGGAGCAGGCCGAAGAGGCTGTGCTCAAGCGCCTGACGGGAGAGGCCATTCGCTTGGGGGATCTGGGCCTCTGCGCAATGCCCGATGCTTGAGGTCTATTTGCCGCGAATCAGTTGGCGCAATACGAAACGGTTGGGGTGACAGGCCTCGGCCACGCTTCTTGGCAAGGGCAACGGTTCGTCGTTCAGCCAGGCGGCGAGCAGTTCGCCAGACAGCGGCGCGGTGATCAGACCGCGTGAACCGTGGCCGCTGTTGACGTATAGACCGTCGAGCCACGGGCAGGCGATGTCCGGTACTTGCCGGGCATCCTTGCTCAGCGCCGCGTACGCGTGAATGAACGCCGCGCGGTCGGCGAGCGGGCCGACAATCGGCAGGTAGTCGGGACTGGTGCAGCGCAAGGCGGCGCGGCCTTGAAGGGTTTCGACCGCCTGTTCGCTGATGTGCAGGCGAGAGACCAGATCGCTGGAAATCTCTTCTAGCATCGCCAGATTGCCTTGGTGTTCGGCGGTGGTCGGGGTCAGGTCGTCGCTGTTGAAATCGAAGCTGGCACCGAGGGTGTGTTCACCCCGTCGCGCGGGGGCGACGTAGCCTTCGGCACACACCACCGTCGTCAACGCCTGGCTTTGTTCAGTCTGCGCCAGGCGGGTGATCTGCCCGCGAATGCGCTTGAGTGGCAGCTCGGCGCTTTGCGCAAAACGCTTGATCTCGGCAGCACCGGCCAATACCACGACAGGCGCGCTGGCAAGCAAGCGGTCGCCGTCGAAGGCTTGCCACTGATCATCGACCTTGCGCAGTTCCAGCGCCTCACGGTGGCTGAGCAGTTCGATGTTCGGTTGTGTGGCCTGCGCCTGGCACAGCGCGGGCGGATGCACCCAGCCACCCTCGGGGTAGTACAAACCGCCGTGGTCCAGGCCGACACCGGCGCGGGCCTGCGCCTCGGGCTGATCGAGCCACTGCAACAGATCCTCCGGGAACGCCGCGGCCAGCTGCGCGTGGCGCTCGGCTTCCTTGGCATTGAACGCCAGTTGCAGCACGCCGCAATCGTCCCAATCGGTGCCCCGTTGCAGGCTTTCGAGCAGGCGTCGGGTGTAACCGAAGCCGCTGATGATCAGTTGCGATAACGCCGTGCCATGGGCCGACAGTTTCAGATACAGCACGCCTTGCGGATTGCCCGAGGCTTCTTGTGCCACGGCCTCGTGGCGCTCCAGCAAACTCACTTTCCAGCCGCGTGACGCGAGGCTCGCCGCGGTGGCACAACCGGCAAGGCCTGCGCCGATCACCAGTGCCCGACGTTCACCGGACGTGGGGGCGGGGCGCGCGAACCAGGGTTTTTCCGGGGCAGGCGGGGTCACCTCCGACGGCCAGCCGAGGAACTCGCCGCGCAGGATTTCCCATTTGTGCCCGATGCCCGGCGTGCGCTTCATTTTGAAGCCGGCGGCGTTGAGCAAACGCCGCACCCAACCGGTGCTGGTGAACGTGCTGATGGTCGAGCCTGGCGCCGCCAGCCGAGCCAGTTCAGCGAACAGTTCGGCGGTCCACATCTGCGGGTTTTTCGCCGGGGCGAATCCGTCGAGAAACCACGCATCGATCCGAGCGTCCAGTTGCGGCAATTGCTCCAGCGCATCGCCGATCAGCAGCGTCAATGTCACTCGGCCATTGGCCAGTGTGATGCGCTGGAAGCCCTGATGGATCGCCACGTAATGGGTCAGCAATTGATCAGCCAGCGGCTTGAGTTCTGGCCACAACGCCAGGGCGCGTTTCAGATCGGCCGGGCTCAACGGGTATTTTTCGACGCTGACAAAATGCAGTCGGGCACCGACAGTGGCGTGTTGCTCGAACAACTGCCAGGCGCAGAGAAAATTCAGCCCGGTGCCGAAGCCCGTTTCACCGATGGCCAGGTGTCCATGCGCTGGCAACGCAGTAAAACGTTCGGCCAGACGGTTCTGTTCGAGGAACACATAACGGGTTTCATCCAGACCTGACTGGTCGGAAAAATACACGTCATCAAACACTCGCGAACGCGGGCGTCCCTGTTCATCCCAGTCGAGTTGGGCGTGGGGCAATACGGCTTTCATGGCAGGCTCGGCAACGACAAGGTCGCCATTCTAGCCGATCGCGCGCAGGGTGCTTGATCCGTGGCAAGGCTTGGCGCCGACGACTCGATGACAATCCGCCGCCCGCGGGAATTTCTGCGCCGTCCTTGTGCCCAATCCGCTAGTCTTGCTCAATCCTGGAAGGAGCTGTCCTATGTTCGAATCCGCTGAAATCGGTCACGCCGTCGACAAAGAAACCTATGAGGCCGCCGTCCCGGCGCTGCGCGAAGCGTTGCTCGATGCCCAGTTCGAGTTGCAGCAGCAAAAGCGTTTCCCGGTGATTGTCTTGATCAACGGCATCGAAGGCGCGGGCAAGGGCGAGACGGTCAAGTTGCTCAACGAATGGATGGATCCACGGCTGATCGAGGTGCGTACGTTCGATCAGCAGACCGATGAAGAGCTGGCCCGACCTCCGGCGTGGCGTTACTGGCGGATGCTGCCGGCCAAGGGGCGGATGGGGATTTTCTTCGGTAACTGGTACAGCCAGATGTTGCAGGGACGGGTGCATGGCCTGTTCAAGAACCCGCGTCTGGATCAGGCGATCGGCGCCGCCGAGCGTCTGGAAAAAATGCTCTGCGATGAAGGCGCGCTGATCTTCAAGTTCTGGTTTCACCTGTCCAAGAAGCAGATGAAGGCGCGGCTCAAAGCCTTGGCCGACGACCCGTTGCACAGTTGGCGGATCAGCCCGTTGGACTGGCAGCAATCGCAAACCTACGACAAGTTCGTCAAATACGGCGAGCGCATATTGCGCCGTACCAGTCGCGACTACGCGCCATGGCATGTCATCGAAGGCATGGACGCCAACTATCGCAGTCTGGCGGTTGGCAATATTCTGCTTGAGGGGCTGCAAAACGCGTTGAAGCGTTCGCAGATTCATGCCCAGGAGGTCAACGCAGCGCCGCTGGGCGCCCCCGTCGATCATAAGGGTTTGCTCGACAGCCTCGATCTTACCCAGCGTCTGGAAAAGGAAGATTACGAGGAGCAACTGATCACCGAACAGGCGCGGCTGTCCGGGCTGATGCGTGACAAGCGTATGCGCCGCCATGCGCTGGTGGCCGTGTTCGAAGGCAACGATGCCGCGGGCAAGGGCGGGGCGATTCGGCGGGTCGCGGCAGCGCTTGATCCACGCCAGTACAACATCGTGCCGATTGCCGCACCGAGCGAAGAGGAGCGGGCGCAACCTTATTTGTGGCGTTTCTGGCGGCATTTGCCGGCGCGCGGCAAGTTCACCGTGTTCGACCGTTCCTGGTACGGCCGGGTGCTGGTGGAGCGCATCGAAGGTTTTTGTACCCCGGCCGACTGGCTGCGTGCTTACGGTGAAATCAATGACTTTGAAGAGCAGATCGCCGATGCCGGGGTGATCGTGGTCAAGTTCTGGCTGGCCATCGACAAGGACACGCAAATGGAGCGCTTCCAGGCGCGGGAAGCGATCCCGTTCAAGCGCTTCAAAATCACCGAAGACGACTGGCGCAACCGCGACAAGTGGGACGAGTACCGCACCGCAGTCGGTGACATGGTTGATCGCACCAGTACCGAGATCTCCCCATGGACGCTGGTCGAGGCCAACGACAAACGTTGGGCGCGGATCAAAGTATTGCGCACCATCAACCGTGCGCTGGAAGAAGCGTTCGAGAAATCCGACAAACACGCGAAAAAGCACAAGGACTGAGCCAATAGATCCGCATACGCGAGGTGAATGATTGTCGCGGTCGTTGATGCGGTGGACTTATGCTCAGGTCCACTCTCGACCGACCACAACAATGAGGTATGCCATGCGTGAAGTGGTGATCGTCGACAGCGTCCGGACTGGCCTGGCCAAATCCTTTCGCGGCAAGTTCAACCAGACCCGCCCCGATGACATGGCGGCCCATTGCGTCAACGCATTGCTGACGCGTAACGACGTCGACCCGGCCAGTGTCGAGGATTGCATCGTCGGCGCCGGCTCCAACGAAGGTGCCCAGGGTTACAACATCGGCCGCAACGTAGCGGTGCTCTCGCGTCTGGGCACTGGCACCGCCGGCATGACCCTCAATCGTTTCTGCTCCTCCGGGTTGCAGGCGATTGCAATGGCTGCCAACCAGATCGCTTCAGGTTGCAGCGACATCATCGTTGCCGGCGGCGTCGAGTCGATCAGCCTGACGATGAAAAGCGTCAACACCGATCACCTGATCAACCCGTTGCTCAAGCAACAAACGCCGGGCATCTATTACACGATGGGTCAGACCGCTGAGGTGGTGGCACGGCGGTATGGTGTCAGCCGTGAAGCGCAGGATCGCTATGCCCTGCAAAGCCAGTTGCGCACCGCGCAGGCTCAGGCGGCCGGGCTGTTCGACGATGAAATCGTACCGATGTCGGTCAAGTATCGCGTCGAAGACAAGAACAGCGGTGATGTGCAGATCCTCGATGGCATCGTGGATCGTGACGATTGCAACCGCCCCGACACCACCTATGAAAGCCTAGCGGGCCTCAAGCCTGTGTTTGCCGAAGACGGTTCGGTGACGGCGGGCAACTCGTCGCAACTGTCCGACGGTGCCTCGATGACGCTGGTGATGAGTCTGGAAAAAGCCCTGCAACTGGGGCTCAAGCCGAAAGCGTTTTTCCGTGGCTTCACCGTGGCCGGTTGCGAGCCCGACGAGATGGGCATTGGCCCGGTGTTCTCGGTGCCCAAACTGCTCAAAGCCAAGGGCTTGCAGGTGGCTGATATCGATTTGTGGGAACTCAACGAGGCGTTTGCGTCGCAATGCCTGTACAGCCGTGACCGGCTGGAAATCGACAACGAGAAATACAACGTCAATGGCGGCTCGATTTCCATTGGTCACCCGTTCGGCATGACCGGGTCACGGCAGGTCGGCCACCTGGTGCGTGAGTTGCAGCGGCGTGACCTGCGTTACGGCATCGTCACCATGTGCGTGGGCGGCGGGATGGGCGCGACGGGGTTGTTTGAGGCGGTGCGTTAAGACAGTTAGAGGGTGTTCACCACACAACCCTGTGGCAGGCTTGCTCGCGAATGACGTGACTCGGTTTATGTGTCTCAGCTCATAAGCTGCATTCGCGCAATGTAAGCCTGTATTTCTTTGTCTATCTGTTCAGTGCTCTCGAACGGCCCCTCAAGGGTATTTTCCCGAGTGCTGAAGAACAGTTCACCGTTGACCCGACACACCCGGTCGCTGCGAAAGTGTGTGGCAGGGGCGGGGTCTTGCCTACGCATGCCTAACATGACGGGGCTCCTTGAGGGTTCTTGTCGGCCAAGTGATTCAAAAAGCTTATGCCTGAATCACTTGGGCCGCCCGCTCAGCCGATCAACGGGGGCGCGTCAATTTAATACGGCGACCTGCACAGTTTTATTCGCGCCCAGGCCCCAACTGTCCCTGTGTCGCCGTCGGTGGCGCGCCTAGAATGAGGGCTCTCGTCAGCAGGCCTTGAGGTTCGCATGCACATTTCATCCGGTCGCTGGGTTTACGGTTTATGCCTGGCGCTGCTGACTGCGTTTCTGTGGGGCATCCTGCCGATCAAACTCAAACAGGTGTTGCAGGTGATGGATCCGATCACCGTGACCTGGTTTCGCTTGCTGGTGTCCGGCGGGTGTCTGTTCATTTATCTGGCCTCGGTCAAGCGGCTGCCGAGCCGCAAGGTGCTGGGCCCCAAGGGTGGCTGGTTGGTGCTCATGGCGGTACTGGGGCTGGTGGGTAACTACGTGTTGTACCTGACGGGGCTGAATCTGCTCAGTCCCGGCACGGCGCAACTGGTGGTGCAGATGGGGCCGATCATGCTGCTGATCGCCAGTCTGTTTGTGTTCAAGGAGCGCTTCAGCATCGGCCAGGGGATGGGGCTGGCGGTGTTGCTGATCGGTTTTGTGTTGTTCTTCAATCAGCGATTGGCCGAACTGCTGACCTCGCTGTCGGACTACACCGCTGGCGTATTGCTGGTGTTGCTGGCGTCGACCGTCTGGACGTTTTACGCGTTGGGCCAGAAGCAATTGCTGACGGTGTGGAATTCGCTGCAGGTCATGATGGTGATTTATCTGTTCTGCGCGTTGCTGCTCACCCCTTGGGTGCATCCGCTCGAGGCGCTGCAACTGAGCCCGGTGCAGCGCTGGTTATTGCTGGCGTGCTGCATGAACACGCTGATCGCTTATGGCGCGTTCGCTGAAGCGCTGGCGCACTGGGAGGCGTCGCGGGTCAGTGCGACGTTGGCGATTACACCGCTGGTGACGTTCGGGGCGGTCGCGATAGCGGCCGGGATATGGCCGCAGTATGTGCATGCCGAGCAGATCAATGCCCTGGGCTATGGCGGGGCGGTGCTGGTCGTGCTCGGTTCGGCGCTGGTGGCGTTGGGGCCTTCATTGATTGCCGGGTTCAAGGCACGGCGGATGAAGATGGCAGCCAGCTAAACGGCGTCATCGTTCTTCGCGAGCCAGCCGGCTCCCACAAGGAAATGCATTCCAATGTGGGAGTGGGCTGGCTCGCGAAGCTTATTTTTCAAACGCTACAAGGCTTAGCCCTTGGCCCCCGCCTCGATCATGTTTTCCGGCCGCACCCACGCATCGAACTCTTCATCCGTCAGATAACCCAGCGCCAGCGCCGCTTCACGCAGGGTCAGTCCCTCGTTGTAGGCCTTCTTGGCGATTTCCGCCGACTTGTCGTAACCGATGTGCGGGTTCAGCGCGGTCACCAGCATCAGCCCCCGTTCCAGATGTCTGGCCATGACCTCGGCATCCGGCTCGAGCCCGGCAATGCAATGCTGCTGGAAGTTGCTGCAGCCATCGCCCAGCAGGCGGATCGATTGCAGCAGGTTGTGGATGATCACCGGTTTGAACACGTTCAGTTGCAAGTGGCCCTGGCTGGCGGCAATGCCGATCGTCACGTCGTTGCCCAATACCTGACAGGCGAGCATCGACAACGCCTCGCACTGGGTCGGGTTAACTTTGCCGGGCATGATCGAACTGCCCGGTTCGTTGGCAGGCAAGCGCACTTCAGCCAAACCGGCACGCGGCCCTGAGCCCAGCAGACGCAGGTCATTGGCGATTTTCATCAGCGCCACGGCGAGGGTTTTCAGCGCGCCGGAAAGGCTGGTCAGTGGTTCGTGGCCAGCAAGGGCGGCAAATTTGTTTGGCGCGGTGACGAAAGGCAGACCGGACAGCGCCGCCAGTTCTGCCGCAATCGCCTCGCCAAAACCATGGGGTGAGTTGAGCCCGGTACCCACCGCAGTGCCGCCTTGCGCCAGCTCGCACACTGCCGGCAGCGCGGCGCGGATCGCCCGTTCGGCGTAATCCAATTGCGCGATAAAACCGGACAACTCCTGGCCGAAGGTGATCGGCGTGGCATCCATCATGTGCGTGCGGCCGGTTTTCACCAATTTCATGTGCCGCGCCGACAGTTCCGCAAGGCCGCCGGACAGCTCGGCAATCGCCGGCAGCAATTGCTCCTGCACGGCCTTCACCGTGGCGATGCTCATGGCGGTGGGGAAGCAGTCGTTGGAGCTTTGCGAGCGATTGACGTGATCGTTGGGGTGCACCGGCGTTTTGCCGCCGCGCGGGTTGCCAGCCAGTTCGTTGGCGCGACCGGCGATCACCTCGTTGACGTTCATGTTGCTCTGGGTGCCGCTGCCGGTCTGCCAGACCACCAAAGGAAACTGGTCGTCATGCTGGCCGTCGAGCACTTCGTCGGCGGCTTGCTCAATCAAACGGGCGATGTCGGCGGGCAGGTCGCCGTTGCGGTCGTTGACGCGGGCGGCGGCTTTCTTGATCAGGGCCAGAGCGTGCAGCACTGGTAGCGGCATGCGTTCCTGACCGATGGCGAAGTTGATCAGCGAGCGTTGCGTTTGAGCACCCCAGTAGGCGTCGTCCGGGACTTCGATCTGGCCCAGGCTGTCGGTTTCGATACGGCTCATCATGCACACTCCTGTTGGTCTGTTTGCGCAGTTTAGGCCGGCTTCGGCCCCGGTGGTTCCCTCTAACCGATTGTTGACCGGTAAAACCCGGTCAATCCAGTGTGGCAAGGGCCGGGGGGTTGAGCCGCAGCGATTGTTAGGCGCAGAATGAGCGCCCTTGGGGTTTTACCTCGCTTAGCTGAAAAGGAAACTCGATGACTCGTCTTCGTGCCATCTGTACCGCGGTAGCACTGGTTTGCGCCAGCGGCCAGGTGCTTGCCGATACCGCCAGCCACAACGCCAGTGCCGAAGCTTTCCTGACCCTGGCGCACGCTGACAAACTGGGCACTCCGGTTTACATGCAGGTTCAGCAGATGTTCGCCCAGCGTTTTGAACAGACCAAGGCCCCGGAATCCAAGAAAGCCACGCTGGAAACCTACCAGGCCAAGGCCAACGCCGCCCTGGATCGAGCCATTGGCTGGAAAAAGCTCAAGCCGGACATGGTCAAGCTCTACACCAGCAACTTCAGCGAATCCGAGCTCAAAGACCTGGTAGCGTTCTATCAGTCGCCGCTGGGCAAGAAAGTCCTGGAAAAAATGCCGCAACTGACCCAGCAATCGGCCCAGATGACTCAGGCCAAACTGGAAAGCGCAGTGCCTGTCGTCAACAAACTGCTGGAAGACATGACCAGCGAGCTGGCACCGAAAGGCGCTGCTCCGGCCAAGAAAAAGCCGTAAGCGGAGTTCGCGATGACCATGCAACAACGCATCGAATCAACGCTGGGCCTGTTACAGCCTGAGCATCTGCAAGTACTGGATGAAAGCCACATGCACAGTCGCGGGTTGCAGACCCACTTCAAGGCTGTGGTGGTCAGTGCGCAGTTCGAAGGCCTGAACCGGGTCAAGCGCCACCAGAAAATCTACGGCACGCTCGGCGAGTTGATGGGCGAGTTCCATGCGTTGGCGCTGCACACCTATACCCCACAGGAATGGGCAGAGATTGGCGCCGCCCCGGCGTCGCCGACCTGTGCTGGAGGAGGGTAGCTATACGCTTCAAGCAGCAAGCTGCAAGTTAACGGCGCCTTGTTCATGGCTGGCCGCTTGAAGCTAGCCGCTCGAAGCTGCTTTTTTGCTAGAATCCGCAACGCGCCGCTCACCCGGCGCGTTTTTTTTCGCATCCGGTTCACCCTTTGCGAGGGTAGCCACCTGGAGAAATACCCATGACACAACCTATTGTCGTGGCGGCACTGTATAAGTTCGTCACCCTCGAAGATTACGTCAACCTGCGCGAGCCACTGCTGCAAGCGATGGTCGACAACGGCATCAAAGGCACACTGTTGATTGCCGAAGAAGGCATCAACGGCACGGTTTCCGGTACTCGCGAAGGCATCGACGGCCTGCTCGCCTGGCTCAAGAATGACCCGCGCATGATCGACATCGATCATAAAGAATCGTACTGCGACGAGCAGCCGTTCTACCGTACCAAGGTCAAGCTCAAGAAAGAGATCGTCACCCTCGGTGTCGAAGGCGTCGACCCGAACAAAAAAGTCGGTACTTACGTTGATCCGCAAGACTGGAACGCGTTGATCAGCGACCCTGAAGTGCTGTTGATCGACACGCGCAACGATTACGAAGTGTCGATCGGCACCTTCGAAGGTGCCATCGATCCGAAAACCACCAGTTTTCGCGAATTCCCCGACTACATCAAAGAACACTTCGATCCGGCCGTACACAAGAAGGTCGCGATGTTCTGCACCGGCGGTATCCGCTGCGAGAAAGCCTCGAGCTACATGCTCGGCGAAGGTTTCGAGGAGGTTTACCACCTCAAGGGCGGCATTTTGAAGTACCTCGAAGAGGTGCCGCAGGAAGAAACCAAGTGGCAGGGCGACTGCTTTGTATTCGACAACCGTGTGACCGTGCGTCACGACCTCAGCGAAGGCGACTACGATCAATGTCATGCCTGCCGCACGCCGGTCAGCGTTGAAGATCGCGCCAGCGAGCATTACGTCGCCGGCGTCAGTTGCCCGCATTGCTGGGACACGCTGAGCGAGAAAACCCGCCGCAGCGCCATCGATCGGCAGAAGCAGATCGAACTGGCCAAGGCCCGCAACCAGCCGCACCCGATCGGCTACAACTACAAGCAAGCATCCACCGAGGCTTAACCATGTCTGCGCGCCTGCTCTACGTGATGGATCCGATGTGTTCCTGGTGCTGGGGGTTTGCCCCGGTGGCCAAGGCTCTGGTCGAGCAGGCCCAGGCGGCCGGGGTGGAGTTGCACCTTGTCGTTGGCGGGTTGCGTACCGGCAGCGGTTCGGCGCTGGAGCCGACCACTCGACGCTACATTCTCGAGCATTGGCAGGCAGTGACCGAGGCCACCGGCCAGCCATTCAAGTTTGAAGGCGCGTTGCCCGATGGTTTTGTCTACGACACCGAGCCTGCCTGCCGTGCGATCGTCACCGCACGCAGCCTGGCGCCGGATTGTGCGTGGACATTGGTCGGACTGATTCAGCAGGCGTTTTACACCGAAGGCCGCGACGTCACCCAAGCCAGCGTGCTGGTGGAACTGGCCGAGCAGGCTGGCGTGCCACGGATCGAATTTGCCGCACTGTTTGATCGCGCCGATCAGCACGAAGCCACGGCGGCGGATTTCAATTGGGTGCAGGATCTGGGCATCGCCGGGTTCCCGACGTTGCTGGCCGAACGCAATGGCCAACTGGCGCTGCTGACCAATGGCTATCAACCGCTCAGCGAGCTGTCGCCGTTGCTCGGTCGCTGGCTGGAGCGCGCAGCCTGTGCCTGACCTGGCCGATGACACGCCAGCCGTAAAGCGTGTCGACCGGCTGAGCTGGGCAGAAGTCCGGCGCTTGGCACTGCATCATAAAAAATCCCTGTGGATCGCCAACGGCGTGGCCGTGCTGGCGACGCTGTGCAGCGTGCCGATTCCATTATTGCTGCCCTTGCTGGTGGACGAAGTGCTGCTCGGCCACGGCGACGCCGCGCTGAAAGTCATGAATCAGGTGCTGCCGTCGATGTGGCAGCAAGCGGCGGGCTACATCGGCCTGATGCTGGTGGTCACGCTGACCCTGCGCTGCAGCGCCCTGTGTTTTGGCGTGTTGCAGGCGCGACTCTTCGCGCGTCTGGCCAAAGACATCGTCTACCGCATCCGTGTGCGGCTGATCGAACGCCTCAAACGCATTTCCCTCGGCGAATACGAAAGCCTGGGCAGCGGGACCGTGACCACGCACCTGGTCACCGATCTGGACACCCTCGACAAGTTTGTGGGCGAAACCCTCAGCCGTTTTCTGGTGGCGATGCTGACTCTGGTTGGCACAGCAAGCATTCTGATGTGGATGCACTGGAAACTGGCGCTGCTGATTCTGTTGTTCAACCCGCTGGTGATCTACGCCACGGTGCAGTTGGGCAAGCGGGTCAAACACCTGAAAAAACTCGAGAACGACAGCACCGCGCGCTTCACTCAGGCGCTGAGCGAAACCCTCGATTCGATCCAGGAAGTGCGAGCGGGTAACCGTCAGGGCTATTTCCTCGGGCGGTTGGGTCTGCGGGCACAGGAAGTGCGTAACTACGCGGTCAATTCGCAGTGGAAAACCGACGCGTCCAACCGCGCCAGTGGCTTGCTGTTCCAGTTCGGCATCGACATCTTCCGCGCGGCGGCGATGCTCACCGTGTTGTTTTCCGATCTGTCGATTGGCCAGATGCTCGCGGTGTTCAGTTACCTGTGGTTCATGATTGGCCCGGTCGAACAGTTGTTGAATCTGCAATACGCCTACTACGCGGCGGGCGGTGCGCTGGCGCGGGTCAACGAATTGCTGGCGCGTGCCGATGAGCCACAATATCCGGGGGGTGTCGACCCGTTCAAAGGGCGCGAAACCGTCGGTATTGAAGTGCAGGGCTTGTGTTTCGGTTACGGCGATGAGCTGGTGCTGGATCAGATGAACCTGTCTATCGCGCCCGGCGAAAAAGTCGCGATTGTTGGCGCCAGTGGCGGTGGCAAAAGTACCTTGGTGCAATTGCTGTTGGGGTTGTACACGCCGCTCGCGGGCACCGTCCGTTTCGGTGGGTCGACCCAGCAGGAAATCGGTCTGGAGATCGTTCGGGAAAACGTTGCGGTGGTGTTGCAGCATCCGGCGCTGTTCAACGACACCGTGCGCGCCAACCTGACCATGGGGCGCACACGCAGTGACGAAGCCTGTTGGCAGGCGCTGGAAATCGCCCAGCTCGAACCCGTTATCCGTGCCTTGCCGGACGGCCTCGACAGCATCGTCGGGCGCTCCGGCGTGCGCCTGTCCGGCGGGCAGCGTCAGCGTCTGGCGATTGCGCGGATGATCCTGGCCGAGCCCAAAGTGGTGATCCTCGACGAAGCCACCTCGGCCCTCGATGCCGCCACCGAATACAACCTGCATGAAGCCATGGCGCGGTTCCTCAATGGTCGCACCACACTGATCATTGCCCACCGCTTGTCGGCGGTAAAACAGGCGGATCGGGTGGTGGTGTTCGATGGCGGACAAGTGGCCGAAGACGGCGATCATCAGCAGTTAATTGCCGATGGCGGGCTGTACGCCAAACTGTATGGCCATTTGCAGCAGATATAGTGCTCTTGAGTTTTTTGCGCGTTTGTGTGCTTAGTGTTTGAATTGCTTAAAATAAAAAACTCCGAAACGCGTTGACAGGCAGCAGGTTGCGCAATCGGCAGTGAAGACGGCCTAGCAGTCGCTTCGACATGCCGAAAATTAGCCTAGGCTGAGCTGTCAGGAGCGGTATTTCCCGGTGTATATCTGGCAGTGCTTGCGCAAGGGACCTCATGAATCAGAAGCGGACTCTCGGAACGCCACGGTTGTTGGGCATCGTCTGGCCATTCATTGCTGTCGTGTTGTTTCAGGCTTTATTGGGAGGGATGAGTCTTTACGTGCTGTCGGCCGTTCGCGGTTATGTCGCGGGTGAGAGCCTCTGGTCCAAGGGGCAGAAAGACGCCATTTACTACCTCAATCTGTACGCCGACAGTCGTGACGAAACGATTTTTCTCAAGTACAAAAAGGCGATTGCCGTGCCTCAGGGCGGCCATGAGCTGCGCCTGGCACTGGATCACCAACCGCCGGACCTGACCGCTGCACGCGAAGGCATTCTCAAGGGCGGCAACCACCCGGACGACGTCCCCAGCCTGATCTGGCTGTACCTCAACTTCCGCCATTTCAGTTATCTGGAAACCGCAATCGACCGCTGGACGGTGGGTGACGCTTATCTGGTCGAACTCAATGACGTGGCGCGCGAAATGCACCAGAGCATCTTGCAGAACACTGCCAGCAGTGCCGATATCCGGCGCTGGAAGACGCGGATTCTGGCGATCAACGATGGCGTGACCCCGGCGGCGAAAGCGTTCAGTGATGCCCTGGGTGAAGGCTCGCGGATGATCTTGCGCCTGCTCTTGTTCACCAACCTGGCCACGGCGCTGGGGCTTATCGTGCTGGCTTTATGGCGCACGCACAAACTGCTCAAACAACGCCATGCTTTTGCCCAGGCCCTTCAG
The DNA here is from genome assembly GCF_963971015.1 of Pseudomonas sp. RA_15y_Pfl2_54. NCBI lineage: Bacteria > Pseudomonadati > Pseudomonadota > Gammaproteobacteria > Pseudomonadales > Pseudomonadaceae > Pseudomonas > Pseudomonas sp. RA_15y_Pfl2_54. Next base: position 47,879 of record NZ_CAXAPN010000005.1, on the reverse strand, counting down.
TTGGAGAAGGATCGGGCGCATGTCACGCTGCAGTCGATTGGCGATGGCGTCATCACCACCGACGTTTCCGGCGCCATCGATTACATGAACCCCGCCGCCGAAGCCATGACCCACTGGAAGGCCGAGCAGGCAGCCGGTCTGCCGCTGGCGGCGCTGTTCAACTTGCTTGACGACAATGCCCAGGCCGAAGGCCTGACCCTGATCGAACATATTCTTAGTGGCCATCTCAGTGGCGGCAGTGAACACTCCAAACTGATTCAGCGCCTGGATGGCAGCACGCTGTCGGTGACGCTGGTCGGTGCGCCGATTCGCAATGCCGGGAACGTCAGCGGTACCGTGCTGGTGCTGCACGACATGACCCAGGAACGGCAATACATCGCCAATCTTTCGTGGCAGGCCACCCATGATGCGCTGACCGGGCTGGCGAACCGCCGTGAGTTCGAATATCGCTTGGAGCAAGCGCTGCATAACCTTTCGCGCCAGTCCGGGCGGCATGCGCTGATGTTCCTCGATCTGGATCAGTTCAAGTTGGTCAACGACACCTGCGGCCATGCCGCGGGTGATGAACTGCTGCGGCACATTTGCACCTTGCTGCAATCGGGGCTGCGTGAGGGCGACACCCTGGCGCGGCTCGGAGGTGACGAGTTCGGCATTCTGTTGGAAAACTGCGCGCCGCAAGCGGCGGAGAAAATTGCCGAGGCGCTGCGCCAGACCGTGCAGAACCTGCATTTTGTCTGGAAAGGGCGGCCATTCCTGACCACGGTGAGTATCGGCCTGGTGCATGTCGTGCAAACCCCGGCGACGCTGGAAGCTTCGCTGCGTGCTGCTGATATGGCCTGTTACATGGCCAAGGAAAAGGGCCGCAACCGTGTGCAGGTCTACCACGCTGACGATTCCGAACTGTCGCTGCGCTTTGGTGAAATGGCCTGGGTCCAGCGTCTGCACATGGCGCTGGAAGAGAACCGTTTTTGTCTTTACGCCCAGGAAATCTCACCGCTCAAGCCGAGTGACGGCAAGGGTGGGCACATTGAAATCCTGCTGCGTCTGCATGACGAGGCCGGACGGATGATTCTGCCGGACAGTTTCATTCCCGCCGCCGAACGTTATGGCTTGATGAGCCAGTTGGATCGCTGGGTCGTGCAAAACGTATTTAAGGTAATTGCTCAATGTATTGCACAAGAGCATAAAGGCCCATTAGCGATGTGTGCGATTAATCTGTCAGGTATTACTATAGGAGATGATGCGTTTTTGCACTTTCTGCGCGAACAGTTTGTTAACTATTCGATACCGCCTGAAATGATTTGTTTTGAAATTACTGAAACCAGTGCAATTTCAAACTTGGGCAGTGCAATTAGATTTATTAATGAACTCAAAGGCTTGGGTTGTTATTTCTCGTTGGACGACTTTTGTGCCGGAATGTCTTCATTCGCTTATCTGAAACATTTGCCTGTAGACTTCCTGAAGATCGACGGGAGTTTCGTAAAAGATATGCTGGACGACCCGATTAACCGAGCAATGGTCGAAGTGATCAATCACATCGGGCATGTCATGGGTAAGCAGACAATTGCCGAGTTTGTTGAAACAACCCAGATCGAGCAGGCATTGCTTGAAATTGGAGTGGATTACGCTCAGGGTTATGTCATCGAACGACCGCAATTGTTTACCTGTGACAGTTTGCAAAGTCGGCCCGCCAGACCGCAGCCGTTGTTGTTCAAAGCGCCTGGCACGTTCCGTTGAAGTCTCTCGCCGATCCTTACAATCACAAATCAAAAGGAGCCGAACAGTGATCGACACATTCAACCGAGCCGGACCGCTCATGGAAGCTGCAAGTTATCCAGGCTGGGCACAACAGCTGATTGAGGATTGCAGCGAGAGCAAGCGCCGGGTTGTCGAACATGAGTTGTACCTGCGCATGCGTGATAACAAGCTCAGCGCCAAAACCATGCGCCAGTACCTGATCGGGGGTTGGCCGGTGGTTGAGCAATTCGCTCTTTACATGGCGCAGAACCTGACCAAGACCAAATTCGCCCGTCACCCCGGTGAAGACATGGCGCGGCGCTGGCTGATGCGCAATATCCGCGTCGAGCTGAATCACGCCGATTACTGGGTGCACTGGAGTCGTGCGCACGGTGTGAGCCTGGAAGATCTGCAGGCCCAGCATGTGCCGCCCGAGCTGCACGCCTTGAGTCATTGGTGCTGGCACACCAGTTCGGCGGACTCGCTGATCGTGGCTATCGCGGCCACCAACTATGCAATCGAGGGCGCGACCGGGGAGTGGTCGGCACTGGTTTGTTCTACTGGCGTGTATGCTGCTGCATTCCCGGAGGAAGATCGAAAGCGGGCGATGAAGTGGTTGAAGATGCACGCGCAGTATGACGATGCCCACCCTTGGGAGGCGCTGGAAATCATTTGCACCCTGGCCGGCATGAATCCGAGCAAGGCCCTGCAGGTCGAGTTGCGTCAGGCGATCTGCAAGAGCTACGACTACATGTATCTGTTTTTGGAGCGTTGCATGCAGCTCGAAACATCCGAGCGTTTGTTGGTGCGCGAACGCAGGGCAGTAGTCGAAAGCTGATGTAACTGTGGGCGCGGGCTTGCTCGCGAAAGCGGTGTCGCAGTCTAGCAACTGCTGACTGACACACCCTGTTCGCGAGCAAGCCCGCTCCCACACTGTTTGGTCGTTCGGTAGAACTAACCCGCCATTGCCAATCGATTCCGGCCTTCACGCTTGGCCACATACAACGCACTGTCAGCGCGACGCAGCAGGCTTTCTGCCGATTCACCCGGCAGCAGGGTCGAGCAACCCAGGCTCACCGTCAGCTCGATCAACTGGCCGTCAGCGTAATATTCATTAGCCTGTGCGGCGTAGCGCAAACGCTCACCGACCAGAGCAGCCGCTTCCCGGCTGGTGTTGGACAGCAGGATCAGGAACTCTTCCCCGCCATAACGAAACACCATGTCGACGTTGCGCAATTGACCTTTGATTGAGGCGGCAACGGCTTTGAGTACGTCATCGCCAGCGCTATGCCCGTGACTGTCGTTGACCCGCTTGAAATGGTCGATATCCAGCATCAATACCGACAATGGTTGCAGATGGCGACGTGACATCTCGATTTCGCGTTGCAGGGTCTGGTCCATCGCAATACGGTTGCCGGCACCGGTGAGGGAGTCGCGCAGTGCGCTCTGGGTCGCCGCGCGGTATAACAGGGCGTTGCGCATCGGATACAGCAGCGACGACAGCAGCGATTCAAGATGCCCCTGCTCCTGATCGTTGAAGCGCTGATTACGGCGGAATACCAGTTCACCCATGTGCTCGCCTTCGTGGCTGAGGCTGTAGCTGACCGAGTGATGGCCTCGGGCGCCGAACTCCAGGCGCAGGTCACTGCCTTGATGCGTGTAGCTCAAGGCATCCAGTGGTACAAGGCGCTGAGCCTCGCGAAAGAACAGACCGAGAATGCGTTGCGGTTCAAGACTGGTTTGCAGTTGCAGGCTCAGTTGCTGGCGCAATTGCGCAAGACTGGCGGGCCGCTCCAGAAGAGGCGGCTGCTGACCGAAACCCAGGCGCTGCAATTTGGCACTGTCGAAGTCAATTGCATTGGTCTGGGAAGGTGATTTCATATGGCGTGAGCCCCTAAGCAGTAAGTCTGTCTTACAGGCTGGGTGAGAGCGGCTATGGGCTGCGTGTCGTACTGATCCATCAGTCCCGTAGGACATTTGGTGTAAGTCTAGTCTGCCTGATGACGATTAGTGAGCTATCGAATCAGGTCTTGCCCCATTGCCTTCACACGGCATGCTTTGAGGAAAATTAGAGCGAAAGTCGTGCCATTCAGTTCTGTTTTATTTAAAGCTATACGAATCAATAGCTTGGCTTTTCGGAAGACTAAGGTGTGCTGGATATTTGACTGTATTGTGACGGCCACTAACGGTTAATGCATGCCGTGACGGAAATCCGCCACGGCTACAAATGCGACGTATGGCATTACTGCGCGTTGAATGCCTGACCATTGATGCCGGTGCTGTCCGGGCCCATCAGGTACAGGTAGACCGGCATGATTTCCTCGGGCGTCGGATTGTTCAGCGGATTTTCCCCCGGATAGGCTTGCGCGCGCATGCTGGTGCGAGTGCCGCCCGGGTTGATGCTGTTGGAGCGCACTGGCGCCACGCCGTCGACTTCATCGGCCAGGGTTTGCATCAGGCCTTCGGTGGCGAATTTCGAAACGCCATAGGCCCCCCAATAAGCACGGCCCTTGCGTCCGACGCTGCTCGAAGTGAACACCACCGAAGCATCCTGCGACAGCTTGAGCAGCGGCAGCAATGTGCTGGTCAACATGAACATGGCGTTGACGTTGACCTGCATGACACGCATGAAGTTTTCGCCGGACAACTGCTCGATGGGCGTGCGCGGGCCGATGATCGAGGCGTTATGCAGCAGGCCGTCGAGGTGGCCGAATTCAGCCTCGATCATTGCGGCCAGTTCATCGTACTGATGCGGCAGGGCGGTCTCGAGATTGAACGGAATCACCGCTGGCTGGGGGTGCCCGGCGGCTTCGATTTCGTCGTAGACCTGTGTCAGATGGGCTTCAGTCTTGCCCAGCAGCAAAACGGTTGCGCCATGGGCAGCGTAGGTTTTCGCGGCAGCCGCGCCGATGCCACGACCGGCACCGGTGACCAGAATGACCCGGTCCTTGAGCAATTCGGGACGAGCTGTGTAATCAAACATAAAAAACCTCATCAAGAGTCAGATCATTCCCACGCTCCGCATGGGAAAGCAGCCAATGACGCTCTGCGTCAAGTCTCAGCAACTGCAGAGCGCGCTATCGAGCACCTTGCGCAACTCCAGAGGATGATCCACCACCACATCCGCGCCCCAATGCCGCGGGTTGTCGTCGGGATGGATGTAGCCAAACGTCACCGCGCAAGTCTTGGTGCCAGCGTCGCGCCCGGATTCGATATCGCGCAGATCATCGCCCACAAACAAAACCGTCGACGGATCCAGATCAAGCATCTTGCACGCCAGGATCAGCGGCTCCGGATCCGGCTTGCTGTTTTTGACATGATCCGGGCAGATCAGCAGCGCCGAACGCTCGGCCAGTCCCAACTGCTGCATGATCGGCTCGGCGAAGCGCAGCGGCTTGTTGGTCACCACGCCCCAGATCAAGTTGGCCTTTTCGATATCAGCCAGCAGTTCGGCCATGCCGTCGAACAGCTTGCTGTGCACCGCGCAGCCGACGAGGTAGCGCTCGAGGAATTCCAGGCGCAACTCTTCAAACCCCGGCGATTCCGGGTCCATCGAAAACGTCACCGCAACCATGGCTTTGGCGCCGCCGGAGATCTCGTCGCGAATGTGCTTGTCGTTGATTGGCGGCAAGCCACGATCCGCGCGCATCGCCTGGCAGATGGCGATGAAGTCCGGTGCGGTGTCGAGCAGGGTGCCGTCCATGTCGAAAAGGACTGCTCTGATGACCATCGGCTTATTCCTCGCGCAGGGTCTGGATCATGTAGTTGACGTCAACGTCGTTGGCCAGCTTGTAGTGCTTGGTCAGCGGGTTGTAAGTCAGGCCGATGATGTCCTTGACGGTCAGGCCGGCCATGCGGCTCCAGGCGCCAAGCTCGGACGGGCGGATGAATTTCTTGAAGTCGTGGGTGCCACGCGGCAGCAACTTCATGATGTATTCGGCGCCGATGATGGCGAACAGGTAGGCCTTCGGGTTGCGGTTGATGGTCGAGAAGAACACCTGACCGCCGGGCTTGACCATGCGGAAGCAGGCGCGAATGACCGACGATGGATCCGGCACATGTTCGAGCATTTCCAGGCAGGTGACCACGTCGAACTGCTCGGGCATTTCTTCGGCCAGAGCTTCGGCGGTGATCTGGCGGTAATCGACGCTGACGCCGGATTCCAGTTGATGCAATTGCGCGACCGCCAGAGGCGCTTCGCCCATGTCGATGCCCATTACGGTGGCACCGCGTTGGGCCATGGCTTCGCTGAGGATGCCGCCGCCGCAACCGACGTCGAGCACTTTCTTGCCGGCCAGGTTGACCCGTTCGTCAATCCAGTTGACCCGCAGCGGGTTGATGTCGTGCAGCGGTTTGAATTCGCTTTCACGGTCCCACCAGCGATGGGCCAAGGCTTCGAATTTGGCGATTTCGGCGTGGTCGACGTTGCTCATGTTCCATTCCTCTAAAACTTGAAAAAGGCTGTAGCTGCGCAGGTTATGCGCAGTGTTTACGATTCGGTGTGGCCGCTGATGCGTTGGCCCCAGGCACGGGCGGTGGCGCCCAGTTGTGCCTCATCCAGGCGTGTCAGGCGCCGGTCGTCGAGCAGTTGCTTACCGTCAACCCACAGGTGTTTCACGCAGTCGCGGCCGGTGGCATATATAAGCTGCGAAACCGGGTCATAGACTGGTTGCTGCGCCAGGCCCGACAGGTCGAAGGCGACGATGTCGGCGGCTTTGCCGATTTCCAGCGAGCCGACTTGCGCTTCGATCCCCAGCGCTCGGGCACCATTGAGTGTGGCCATGCGCAGGGCGCGGTGGGCGTCCAGCGCGGTGGCAGAGCCGGCGACGGCCTTGGCCAGCAGCGCGGCAGTGCGGGTTTCACCCAGCAGGTCGAGATCATTGTTGCTCGCCGCACCGTCAGTGCCGACAGCCACATTCACACCCGCCTGCCACAATCGCTCGATCGGGCAAAAACCGCTGGCCAGTTTGAGGTTCGATTCGGGGCAGTGGATCACGCTGGTGTTGCTTTCTACCAGTAACGCCAGATCGTCATCGCTGATCTGGGTCATGTGTACGGCCTGGAAGCGCGGGCCAAGCAGGCCCAGGCGGCCGAGGCGGGCCAGTGGCCGCTCGCCGCGTTGTTCGACAGCTTGCTGCACTTCGAAGGCGGTTTCGTGGACGTGCATGTGGATCGATGCATCCAGTTCCTCGGCAATCACGCGGATCTTCTCGAGGTTCTCGTCGCTGACGGTATAGGGTGCATGGGGGCCGAAGGTGATCTTGATCCGTTCGTGGTGCTTCAGATCACCGAACAACTCGACGCCCTGACGAATGGCTTCATCAGTGTTGCTGGCGCCGGGTATCGGGAAGTCGAGGACAGGAATCGCGATCTGCGCGCGAATGCCGCTTTTGTGCACGCACTCGCTGGCAACTTTCGGGAAGAAATACATGTCCGAGAAACAGGTGATGCCGCCCTTGATCTGTTCGGCGATGGCCAGATCAGTACCGTCTCGGACAAAATCTTCATCGACCCATTTGGCTTCGGCTGGCCAGATGTGATTTTCCAGCCAGGTCATCAGCGGCAAGTCATCGGCCAGACCGCGGAACAGTGTCATTGCGGCGTGGCCGTGAGCATTGATCAGACCGGGGCTGAGCAGCATGTCCGGCAATTCGCGGATTTGTGTGGCGTTACACTTCAATGCTTCGGCGCGCGGGCCGATAAACACGATGCGACCGTCGCGGATGCCCAGACCGTGCTCCTTAAGCACAACGCCTGCAGGTTCGACGGGTACCAGCCAGGTCGGCAGCAATAGTAAGTCGAGCGCAATGGCAGGTTTCGGCATCGAGGGTCGGTTCCAGTGCTTTTGTAAAGGATGGCGAAGTATACCCGAGCGTCTTCGCGGGGGGATCGCTATAATCGGCGGCTTTTGTTCATGAGTGCGGGGTTAGGGATGCGCGATCGACTGTTGGCTGCGGAGAAAGTGAAGGCCATCGATTGGCGAGACGGCGCGCTCCACCTGCTGGATCAGCGTATTTTACCGTTCGAGGAAACCTGGATCGCCTGCACCAGCGCCGCCGGCGTGTCCGAGGCGATTCGCTCAATGGTGGTGCGTGGCGCGCCAGCCATCGGCATCAGTGCCGCCTATGGCATCGTGCTCGCGGCTCGTGCGCGGATTGTCGAGGGTGGCGATTGGCGTGCGGTGCTGGAAGAGGACTTCGCGCTGTTGGCCGGCTCTCGTCCGACCGCGGTCAACCTGTTCTGGGCGCTGGGCCGCATGCGTGATCGGCTTGAGCGCCTGAAAGACAATGCCGATCCGCTGGCGGCACTGGAAGCCGAGGCGATCTCAATTCATGAAAGTGACCGCGAAGCCAACCTGACCATGGCGCAACTGGGTGTCGACCTGATTCGTAAGCATCAGGGCAATGCTCAGGCGATTCTGACCCACTGCAACACTGGCGCGCTGGCGACGGGCGGATTCGGTACAGCGCTGGGTGTCATTCGTGCGGCGTTCCTTGAAGGTATGGTTGAGCGCGTTTACGCCGACGAAACCCGCCCGTGGCTGCAAGGCTCGCGCCTGACGGCCTGGGAGTTGGTCAATGAAGGTATCCCGGTGACCCTTAATGCCGACTCTGCCGCCGCACACATCATGAAAACCAAAGGTGTGACCTGGGTAATCGTCGGTGCTGACCGGATCACCGCCAACGGCGACGTGGCGAACAAGATCGGCACCTATCAACTGGCGGTCAATGCGATGCACCACGGCGTGCGTTTCATGGTCGTGGCGCCGAGTTCGACCATCGACATGAACCTGGCCAGTGGTGATGACATCCCGATTGAGGAACGTGACGGCGCCGAGTTGCTGGAGGTGGGCGGCAAGCGTGTCGGCGCAGATGTCGAGGCGTTCAATCCGGTGTTTGACGTGACGCCGGCGGATCTGATCGACGCGATCGTTACCGAGAAGGGCATCGTCGAGCGTCCGGATACCGCGAAAATGGCCCAGTTGATGTGTCGCAAACGCCTGCATTAACGGGCTGTTGTGCCTCAAAGGGCCCCATCGCTGGCTTGTCAGCGATGGGGCCTTAAAAGTCAATAAACATACGTAAACAAGCCTCCGATTCTGCATTCGAAGAGGCTCTAAGCGTCTCTCGTCCCCCTTTCAGGCGATTACCGGCCAACTAACTATGCTCCATGCGCTTGTGGGGGATAGGTGCGTGGCGGCGATTGTGGTAGCATCCGGCGTTTTCCGAGGCAGTCCCACGGGGTTGTCTTCACTGCGCAAATCCAGGGTCCAACTTGTTGATTTGTCGTAAGTCGGCGCATGGCACTCAGCCTGCATCGACGAGCTTCGTGATCCCTATGGATATGACGAGGTTTCACCAGAAAAAGGAATCAGGCTTCTCATGGGCGAACTGGCCAAAGAAATCCTCCCGGTCAATATCGAAGACGAGCTGAAACAGTCCTACCTCGATTACGCGATGAGCGTGATCGTCGGCCGTGCACTGCCGGATGCGCGCGATGGCTTGAAGCCCGTGCACCGTCGCGTGCTGTTCGCGATGAGCGAGCTGGGCAACGACTTCAACAAGCCGTACAAGAAATCTGCCCGTGTTGTCGGTGACGTGATCGGTAAGTATCACCCGCACGGTGATACAGCGGTCTACGACACCATCGTCCGTATGGCGCAGCCATTCTCGCTGCGTTATCTGCTGGTCGACGGTCAGGGCAACTTCGGTTCGGTGGACGGCGACAACGCCGCGGCCATGCGATACACCGAAGTGCGCATGACCAAGCTGGCGCACGAGCTGCTGGCTGACCTGCACAAGGAAACCGTCGACTGGGTGCCGAACTACGACGGCACCGAAATGATCCCGGCGGTCATGCCGACCCGTATTCCCAACCTGCTGGTCAACGGTTCCAGCGGTATTGCCGTGGGCATGGCGACCAACATCCCGCCGCACAACCTCGGTGAAGTCATCGACGGTTGCCTGGCACTCATCGACAATCCCGAGCTGACTGTCGACGAGCTGATGCAATACATTCCCGGTCCGGACTTCCCGACCGCCGCGATCATCAACGGTCGCGCCGGTATCATCGAAGCCTACCGCACCGGTCGCGGGCGCATTTACATGCGTGCGCGTTCGATCGTTGAAGACATCGACAAGGTCGGTGGCCGTCAGCAGATCGTCATCACCGAACTCCCTTACCAGTTGAACAAGGCGCGTCTGATCGAGAAGATCGCCGAGCTGGTAAAAGAGAAGAAACTCGAAGGCATCACCGAACTGCGCGACGAGTCCGACAAGGACGGTATGCGCGTCGTGATCGAACTGCGTCGCGGCGAAGTGCCAGAGGTGATCCTCAACAACCTCTACGCCCAGACCCAACTGCAATCGGTGTTCGGCATCAACATCGTTGCGCTGATCGACGGCCGTCCGCGGATCCTCAACCTCAAGGATCTGCTGGAAGCCTTCGTTCGTCACCGTCGCGAAGTCGTCACCCGTCGCACCGTGTTCGAACTGCGTAAAGCCCGCGAGCGTGGTCACATCCTTGAAGGTCAGGCCGTTGCCCTGTCGAACATCGACCCGGTGATCGCCCTGATTAAGGCGTCGCCAACGCCGTCGGAAGCCAAGGAAGCGCTGATCAGCACGCCTTGGGAATCCTCGGCGGTGGTGGCGATGGTTGAGCGTGCCGGTGCCGATTCGTGCCGTCCGGAAAACCTTGATCCGCAATACGGTCTGCGCGAGGGCAAGTACTTCCTGTCGCCAGAACAGGCGCAAGCCATTCTGGAACTGCGTCTGCACCGCCTGACCGGCCTGGAACACGAAAAGCTGCTGGCCGAGTATCAAGAGATCCTCAACCAGATCGGCGAGCTGATCCGCATCCTCAACAGTGCCGTGCGCCTGATGGAAGTGATCCGCGAAGAGCTGGAAGTGATCCGTGCCGAATACGGCGATCAGCGTCGCACCGAGATTCTCGATGCACGCCTCGACCTGACTCTGGGCGACATGATCCCGGAAGAAGAGCGCGTTGTGACCATTTCCCACGGTGGCTACGCCAAGACCCAGCCGTTGGCTGCGTACCAGGCTCAGCGTCGTGGCGGTAAAGGCAAATCGGCGACTGGCGTCAAGGATGAGGACTACATTGCTCACCTGCTGGTTGCCAACAGTCACTCCACGCTCTTGCTGTTCTCCAGCAAAGGCAAGGTGTACTGGCTGAAGACTTACGAAATTCCTGAGGCATCGCGTGCCGCGCGGGGTCGTCCGCTGGTCAATCTGCTGCCGCTGGAAGCCGATGAAACCATCACCACGATGCTGCAGATCGACCTCGAAGCCCTGCAAAAACGCGCCGGTGCTGACGATGAAGATGATGCCGACGATGTGATCATCGAAGGCGAAGTGGTTGAAGCTGAAGAAGCTGCCGAACTGGAAGAAATCGACGGCGAAACGGCCGAACTGGTCGCTGAGCCGACTGGCGAATTCATCTTCATGGCCACGGCTTCCGGTACCGTCAAGAAGACGCCGCTGGCACGCTTCGCCCGTCCGCGCTCCAATGGCTTGATCGCCCTGAAGCTGAAGGAAGGTGACACGTTGATCGCGGCTGCCATCACCGATGGCGCGAAAGAAATCATGCTGTTCTCCGACGCTGGCAAGGTGATTCGTTTCGCTGAAGCCGCCGTGCGTGAAATGGGTCGTGGCGCTCGCGGTATCCGCGGCATGCGGATCCTCAAGGATCAGAAGCTGATCTCCATGCTGATTCCTGAGTCGGGCGCGCAGATTCTGACCGCTTCCGAGCGTGGTTTCGGCAAGCGCACCGCGCTGAGCAAATTCCCTCGCCGTGGTCGCGGTGGTCAGGGTGTGATTGCAATGGTCACCAAAGAGCGCAACGGCAAGCTCGTCGGTGCAATCCAGGTTCAGGAAGGCGAGGAAATCATGCTGATTTCCGATCAGGGCACGCTGGTGCGGACCCGCGTTGATGAAGTCTCCAGCCTGGGTCGCAACACCCAAGGGGTGACCCTGATCAAGCTGGCCACCGATGAAACGCTGGTCGGTCTGGAGCGGGTTCAGGAGCCGTCGGAAGTCGAGGGCGAGGAGCTTGAAGGTGAAGAAGGGCTGGTGTCCGGCGCGGAGGTCGTGATCGACGACGCTGTTGAAGATCAGCAACTCGACGCCGCAGCTGACGAAGAACCGCAGGAATAAGCGGGCAAGCGAGGGGGCGGATGAGAATTCGCCCCCTTGTTATTTGTCCGCTATGAAAGTTTCAGAATGACCGAATTATTGTGTATCACCAAGTCAGAGCGAGATTGGATGTGAGCAAGCGAGCCTATAACTTCTGCGCCGGCCCTGCGGCGCTTCCTGAAGCTGTCCTGAAACGCGCTCAAGGTGAGCTCCTTGACTGGCACGGCAAGGGGCTGTCGGTCATGGAAATGAGCCATCGCAGCGATGAGTTCGTGTCCATTGCCAATCAGGCCGAGCAGGATCTGCGTGACCTGCTGAATATTCCTTCGAACTACAAAGTGCTGTTTCTGCAAGGTGGCGCGAGCCAGCAGTTTGCGCAGATTCCCCTGAACCTGCTGCCGGAAAATGGCTCGGCCGACTATATCGACACCGGTATCTGGTCGCAGAAAGCCATCGAAGAAGCCTCGCGCTACGGTCACGTCAACGTCGCCGCTACCGCCAAGCCTTACGATTATTTCGCCATTCCGGGCCAGAACGAGTGGAATCTGTCCAAGGACGCCGCTTACGTTCACTACGCGCCGAACGAAACCATTGGCGGTCTGGAATTCCAGTGGATCCCGGAAACCGGCGACGTGCCGTTGGTGGCCGACATGTCTTCGGACATCCTTTCGCGTCCGGTCGATATTTCGCGTTTCGGCATGATCTACGCCGGTGCGCAGAAGAACATCGGTCCGAGCGGCATCGTGGTCAACATCATCCGCGAAGACTTGCTGGGCAAGGCGCGCTCGCTGTGCCCGACCATGCTCAACTACAAAGTCGCGGCCGATAACGGCTCGATGTACAACACCCCGCCGACTCTGGCCTGGTACTTGTCTGGTCTGGTATTCCAGTGGCTGAAAGAGCAGGGCGGCGTTGAAGCCATCGCCAGGCTGAACGATGTCAAGCAGCGCACGCTGTACGACTTCATCGACGCCAGCGGCCTCTACAGCAACCCGATCAACAAATCGGATCGCTCGTGGATGAACGTGCCATTCCGTCTCGCTGATGATCGTCTGGACAAGCCGTTCCTGGCTGGCGCTGATGAGCGCGGCTTGCTCAACCTCAAGGGCCACCGCTCTGTGGGCGGTATGCGCGCCTCCATCTACAACGCCGTCGACATCACCGCCGTCAATGCGCTGGTGGCCTACATGGCTGAATTCGAGAAGGAACACGGCTGATGTCCGAGCAAGAACTCAAGGCACTGCGCGTTCGCATTGACGCTCTGGACACCAAAGTCCTCGAGCTGATCAGTGAGCGTGCGCGTTGCGCCCAGGAAGTCGCGCGAGTAAAGATGGCCTCGCTGGCCGAAGGCGAAGTGCCGGTGTTCTATCGTCCCGAGCGCGAAGCTCAGGTGCTCAAGCGTGTGATGGAGCGCAATCAAGGGCCGTTGGGCAACGAAGAGATGGCGCGGTTGTTCCGCGAAATCATGTCCTCGTGCCTGGCATTGGAGCAGCCACTGAAAGTGGCCTACCTCGGCCCTGAAGGCACCTTCACCCAAGCGGCGGCCATGAAGCACTTCGGTCACGCGGTGATCAGCAAGCCGATGGCGGCGATTGACGAAGTGTTTCGCGAAGTGGCCGCCGGTGCGGTGAACTTTGGCGTGGTGCCGGTGGAAAACTCCACCGAAGGCGCGGTCAATCACACGCTGGACAGCTTCCTCGAGCACGACATGGTGATCTGTGGCGAAGTCGAGCTGCGCATTCACCATCATCTGCTGGTCGGTGAAAACACCAAGACCGACAGCATCAGCCGCATCTATTCCCACGCGCAGTCGCTGGCCCAGTGCCGCAAGTGGCTGGACGCGCACTACCCGAATGTCGAGCGCGTGGCGGTGTCCAGCAACGCCGAAGCGGCCAAACGGGTTAAAGGTGAATGGAACTCGGCGGCGATTGCCGGTGATATGGCGGCTGGGCTCTATGGTCTGACCCGTCTGGCCGAGAAAATCGAGGATCGTCCGGACAACTCCACGCGCTTCCTGATGATCGGTAACCAGGAAGTGCCGCCGACCGGTGACGACAAGACGTCGATCATAGTGTCCATGAGCAACAAGCCTGGCGCGCTGCACGAGCTGCTGGTGCCGTTCCATGACAACGGCATTGACCTGACGCGCATCGAAACCCGTCCATCGCGCAGCGGCAAATGGACCTATGTGTTCTTTATCGACTTCGTCGGCCACCACCGTGATCCGTTGGTCAAAGGTGTACTGGAAAAGATCAGTCAGGAAGCGGTAGCACTCAAGGTGCTGGGTTCCTACCCGAAAGCAGTTCTCTAAGGGCGGTAGCAAATGAGTGGCAACTTCCTCGCTCTGGCACAGCCGGGCGTGCAACAACTCTCGCCGTACGTTCCGGGCAAGCCTGTGGACGAACTGGCGCGCGAGCTGGGTCTGGATCCGGCGAAAATCGTCAAACTGGCCAGCAACGAAAACCCGCTGGGCGCCAGTCCGAAAGCCTTGGCGGCCATCCGCGAAGAGCTGGCTGAGCTGACGCGTTACCCGGACGGCAACGGTTTTGCGTTGAAGTCCCTGCTGGCCGAGCAGTGTCGTGTCGAGCTGAACCAGGTCACTCTGGGCAACGGCTCCAACGATATTCTCGAATTGGTCGCGCGCGCGTACCTGGCGCCGGGCCTTAACGCCGTGTTCAGCGAGCATGCTTTCGCGGTGTACCCGATTGCGACTCAGGCTGTTGGCGCTCAGGCCAAAGTAGTCCCGGCCAAGGATTGGGGGCATGACCTGCCGGCCATGCTCGCGGCCATTGATGCCAATACCCGCGTGGTGTTTATCGCCAACCCGAACAACCCGACCGGTACCTGGTTCGGCGCAGAGGCGCTGGACGAGTTCCTGCAGGACGTTCCGGAGCATGTGCTGGTGGTGCTCGATGAGGCTTATATCGAATACGCCGAAGGCAGCGACTTGCCCGATGGTCTGGATTTCCTGGCGGCGTATCCGAATCTGCTGGTTTCGCGCACCTTCTCCAAGGCATACGGTCTGGCGGCATTGCGCGTGGGTTATGGTCTGTCCACGGCGGTGGTGGCGGACGTGCTGAACCGCGTGCGCCAGCCCTTCAACGTCAACAGCCTGGCCTTGGCTGCGGCCTGTGCAGCGCTGAAGGATGAGGAATATCTGGCGCAAAGCCGTCAGCTCAATGAGGCCGGCATGCAACAACTGCAAGCAGGTTTTCGTGAGTTGGGTTTGCGCTGGATCGAATCCAAAGGCAACTTCGTTTGCGTCGACCTCGGCCAAGTGGCGGCCCCGGTGTTTCAAGGCTTGCTGGCTGAGGGCGTGATCGTGCGTCCGGTGGCTAACTACGGTATGCCGAATCACCTGCGGGTGACCATCGGTCTGCCGGCGGAAAACAGCCGCTTGCTCGAAGCGCTGCGCAAGGTTCTGGCTCGTGGGTGATGTCACTGCGTTGCAATCTGCTGCACCTATGATCGGTCGCCTGGTGGTGGTCGGACTGGGGTTGATCGGTGGTTCATTTGCCAAAGGCTTGCGTGAAAGCGGTATCTGCCGCGAGGTGGTCGGGGTCGATCTCGACCCGCAATCGCGCAAGCTCGCGGTCGAGTTGGGTGTGGTTGATCGCTGCGAAGATGACTTGGTAGCGGCGTGCCGTGGCGCTGACGTGATTCAATTGGCAGTGCCGATTCTGGCCATGGAGAAAGTGCTGGCCCGTCTGGCGGGCATGGATCTGGGGCAGGCGATCCTGACAGATGTCGGTAGCGCCAAGGGCAACGTGGTGCGTGCGGCGACCGAAGCTTTTGGCGGCATGCCGGTGCGGTTCGTGCCGGGGCACCCGATTGCCGGCTCCGAGCAGAGCGGGGTGGAGGCTTCCAACGCTGGATTGTTCCGTCGTCACAAAGTAATTCTGACGCCGCTTGAGCAAACCGACCCGGCCGCGCTGGCTGTTGTTGATCGTCTATGGCGTGAATTGGGTGCCGACGTCGAGCACATGCAAGTCGAGCGCCACGACGAAGTATTGGCCGCAACCAGTCATTTGCCGCACTTGCTGGCCTTCGGTTTGGTCGATTCGTTGGCCAAGCGCAATGAAAACCTTGAGATCTTCCGTTACGCTGCGGGCGGTTTCCGCGATTTCACAAGAATCGCCGGAAGCGACCCGGTGATGTGGCACGACATCTTCCTCGCCAATCGCGAGGCTGTCCTGCGCACACTCGATACATTTCGCAGCGACCTCGACGCCTTGCGCGACGCGGTCGATGCAGGGGATGGGCACCAATTGTTGGGCGTTTTCACACGCGCCCGGGTTGCCCGCGAGCATTTCAGTAAAATCCTGGCCCGCAGGGCCTATGTGGACGCTATGAATTCCAACGATCTGATCTTCCTGGCTCAACCTGGTGGCCGCCTGTCCGGTCGGATTCGCGTACCGGGCGACAAATCGATTTCCCACCGTTCGATCATGCTCGGTTCGCTGGCCGAAGGCGTCACCGAAGTCGAAGGCTTCCTTGAGGGCGAAGACGCCCTGGCGACCTTGCAGGCATTCCGCGATATGGGTGTGGTCATTGAAGGCCCGCACCACGGTCGCGTGACCATTCACGGTGTCGGCCTGCACGGCCTGAAGCCTGCGCCGGGCCCGATCTATCTGGGTAACTCCGGCACGTCGATGCGTCTGCTGTCCGGCCTGCTGGCCGCGCAGAACTTCGACAGCACCCTGACGGGCGATGCTTCGCTGTCCAAGCGTCCAATGAATCGCGTGGCCAATCCGCTGCGTGAAATGGGCGCTGTGATCGAAACCGCGGCTGAAGGTCGTCCGCCGATGACCATTCGTGGCGGGCACAAGCTAAAAGGCCTGACTTACACCATGCCGATGGCCAGTGCTCAGGTGAAGTCCTGCCTGCTGCTTGCCGGCCTGTACGCTGAAGGCAAGACCACCGTCACCGAGCCTGCTCCGACCCGTGACCATACCGAGCGTATGTTGCGCGGTTTCGGTTACTCGGTGTCCGTGGATGGCGCTACGGCTTCGGTCGAGTCCGGCGGCAAACTCACCGCGACTCACATTGAAGTGCCGGGCGACATTTCGTCGTCGGCGTTCTTCCTGGTCGCGGCATCGATCGCTGAAGGTTCGGAGCTGGTGCTCGAACACGTCGGTATCAACCCGACCCGCACTGGCGTGATCGACATCCTGCGCCTGATGGGGGCGGACATCACCCTGGAAAACCAGCGTGAAGTCGGCGGAGAGCCAGTGGCTGACCTGCGCGTGCGAGCAGCTAAACTCAAAGGTATCGAGATTCCTGAAGAGCTGGTTCCGCTGGCCATCGACGAATTCCCGGTGCTGTTCGTGGCGGCGGCGTGTGCCGAAGGCCGTACCGTGCTGACCGGTGCCGAAGAGCTGCGCGTCAAGGAGTCGGATCGCATTCAAGTGATGGCGGACGGCTTGCTGGCACTGGGCGTCAAGTGCCAGCCAACACCGGACGGCATCATCATCGACGGTGGCCAGATTGGCGGCGGCGAAGTGCATGGTCACGGCGATCACCGTATCGCCATGGCTTTCAGTGTGGCCTCCCTGCGCGCCACTGCACCGATCCGCATCCATGATTGCGCCAACGTCGCGACGTCGTTCCCGAACTTCCTCGCGCTGTGCGGGCAGGTCGGTATTCGTGTGGCACAAGAGGCTCAGTCGTGAAAAACATTGCACCGGTCATCACCATCGATGGGCCAAGCGGCTCGGGCAAGGGCACGGTCGCCGGGATTCTGGCCAAGCGTCTGGGCTGGAACCTGCTGGATTCCGGTGCGCTGTATCGCCTGCTGGCATTCGCTGCGCACAACCATGGTGTAGACCTGACCAATGAGGAGCTGCTGAAGAAGCTCGCCGCTCATCTGGATGTGCAGTTCATCGCGGCGACCGACGGTCAGCTGCAGCGCATCATTCTGGAAGGCGATGAAGTCAGCGATGTCATCCGCACTGAAAGCGTCGGTTCCGGCGCCTCTCAGGTGGCGGCATTGCCGGCTGTGCGCGAGGCGCTGCTGCAGCGCCAGCGTGCTTTTCAGGAGGCGCCGGGGCTGGTGGCCGATGGTCGCGACATGGGCACGGTCGTTTTTCCAAGTGCGCCGCTGAAGGTTTTCCTGACCGCCAGTGCCGAGGAGCGGGCGCGCCGCCGATATTTGCAGTTGAAGGGCAAAGTCGAGGGTGTTAGTCTGTCGAGTCTGCTAGATGAGATCCGTGCACGCGACGAGCGTGATACCCAGCGAGCGGTAGCCCCGCTAAAACCGGCGGCTGACGCAATACAGCTGGATTCCACGGAGTTGTCCATCGATCAGGTGCTTGAACGCATCATGAGCGAGATCGCCATTCGCGATATCGCCGGGTGACCAAGAAGGTTGCAGGGGACCAGTCATAGTCCTGCGGCGCTTCTTCTATATGAAACTAACCCACACCGTCTGGGGTGTGGAGATGGGCGTATCCTTCGCCCTCATTTACAGGAATTAAAATGAGCGAAAGCTTTGCGGAACTCTTTGAAGAAAGCCTAAAAACCCTGAACCTTCAGGCAGGCTCCATCATCACCGGTGTTATCGTTGATATCGATTACCAAGCTCGCTGGGTAACCGTTCACGCTGGCCTGAAGTCTGAAGCACTCATCCCGCTTGAGCAGTTCTACAACGACGCTGGCGATCTGACTATCAATGTCGGTGACGAAGTTCACGTTGCGCTGGACTCGGTTGAAGACGGTTTCGGTGAAACCAAGCTGTCCCGTGAAAAAGCCAAGCGCGCTGAATGCTGGATCGTTCTGGAAGCAGCCTTCGCAGCTGAGGAAGTGGTCAAGGGCGTTATCAACGGTAAGGTTAAAGGCGGCTTCACTGTCGACGTTAACGGCATCCGTGCGTTCCTGCCAGGTTCCCTGGTTGACGTCCGTCCAGTGCGCGACACCACGCACCTGGAAGGCAAAGAGCTGGAATTCAAGGTCATCAAGCTGGACCAGAAGCGCAACAACGTTGTCGTTTCCCGTCGCAGCGTCCTGGAAGCCGAGAACTCCGCCGAGCGTGAAGCTCTGCTGGAATCCCTGCAGGAAGGCCAGCAAGTCAAAGGTATCGTCAAAAACCTCACCGATTACGGCGCATTCGTCGATCTGGGTGGCGTGGACGGCCTGCTGCACATCACCGACATGGCCTGGAAGCGCATCAAGCATCCTTCCGAGATCGTCAACGTTGGTGACGAAATCGACGTTAAGGTTCTGAAATACGATCGCGAACGCAACCGTGTTTCCCTGGGCCTGAAGCAACTGGGCGAAGATCCATGGGTTGCTATCAAAGCCCGTTACCCAGAAAGCACTCGCGTTACCGCTCGTGTAACCAACCTGACCGACTACGGCTGCTTCGCTGAGCTGGAAGAAGGCGTTGAAGGTCTGGTACACGTTTCGGAAATGGACTGGACCAACAAAAACATCCACCCTTCGAAAGTCGTACAAGTCGGCGACGAAGTGGAAGTTATGGTTCTGGACATCGACGAAGAGCGTCGTCGTATCTCCCTGGGCATCAAGCAGTGCAAATCTAACCCATGGGAAGATTTCTCTGGCCAGTTCAACAAGGGCGATAAAATCTCCGGCACCATCAAGTCGATCACCGATTTCGGTATCTTCATTGGTCTGGACGGCGGCATCGACGGTCTGGTTCATCTGTCCGACATCTCCTGGAACGAAGTGGGCGAAGAAGCCGTACGTCGTTTCAAGAAGGGCGACGAACTGGACACCGTTATCCTGTCGGTTGACCCAGAGCGCGAGCGTATCTCCCTGGGTATCAAGCAACTGGAAAGCGATCCGTTCTCCGAGTACGTCTCGGTTAACGACAAAGGCGCAATCGTTACTGGCACCGTGAAAGAAGTTGACGCCAAAGGCGCCATCATCGTTCTGGCTGACGACATCGAAGCGACCCTGAAAGCCTCCGAAATCAGCCGTGACCGCGTTGAAGACGCGCGCAACGTGCTGAAAGAAGGCCAGGAAGTTGAAGCCAAGATCATCAGCGTTGACCGCAAGAGCCGCGTAATCCAGCTCTCGATCAAGTCGAAAGACGACGCTGAAGAGAAAGAAGCAATCCAGAGCCTGAAAGAGACTCCGGAAGCTGCTACCGGCGAAACCACCATGGCGGCACTGCTGCGCCAGGCAATGGCCAAACAGAACTAAGTTCTGCTTGATCATTAAAAAGGGCGACTTAGGTCGCCCTTTTTTGTGCCTGCGATTTGATGAGTCCTGGTTTTCTTCTGCGCGAATCAGTGCTGCCTGTGAAACCATTCCAGTCGCCAGATTGTCTGTTTCTTTAATGGGATCAATCGCCTATTCGCGACTAAGCTTGGTCTTAAGCGTGTAGTAGTCGGGCGTTGCCTGGCATAAGGAAGTGGATGAACAAGCTTATTGTCCTCATAGCGGTACTGGTTTTTGCAGGCTGTACTACAAATGCCAAGACCCATGCGGTGCGTGGTGTCAGCGGCATTGAAGTTGATTGCTCTGGGCTGGGCTCTGGCTGGGAGAGGTGTCAAAAGCGAGCGGCGAAGGAGTGTAAGGGGGCGGGTTACAAGGTGATCACTCGATCTGATGATGCCAAAGACGAAGATGAGTTTCCGTTTGGTTTCAATCCTGCTGGGTACGTGACCCGGACCATGCTGGTGATATGCCGTTGAGCGTGGGGTGATCCTGGCGAGTGAGTTTATGCCCTGAAAGCGGGCGTTTCAGCGCTGAAGAAGATATGTCAATCCCTGGGCTGTTCAAAATCTTCCGGGCATGCTAAAACCTTTCAAGCGCTGATCTAGCTGCTTGAAAAAGAAGGGAAAAATATGACGAAGTCGGAGTTGATCGAACGAATTGTCACCCATCAAGGGCTGCTCTCATCCAAGGATGTGGAGTTGGCCATCAAGACCATGCTTGAACAAATGTCCCAGTGTCTGGCCACTGGTGATCGCATCGAGATCCGTGGGTTCGGCAGCTTCTCCCTGCACTACCGTGCGCCGCGCGTTGGTCGCAATCCAAAGACCGGCCAGTCTGTAAGTCTGGATGGAAAATTCGTTCCGCATTTCAAGCCGGGTAAAGAATTGCGTGATCGAGTGAACGAGGAAGAGGAGGAGGGGGTTTGACAGTCGCTATCTCTCAAGGAGTTACTCATGCGTAACCTCAAGCGCATACTTCTTGGCGTTTTTATTCTTTTGCTGGTGTTGGTGATTCTGGCGTTTGTTCTGGAAAATCAGCAATCGGTGTCGTTATTGTTTCTAGGCTTTTCCGGGCCTCAATTGCCGGTCTCGCTGGTAGTGGTTTTGGCATTGCTCATCGGTATGTTGATTGGCCCGATACTAGGCTGGTTTCTGGGACGTTCGTCCAGGGCGGCACGCAAACGAATTGTCTGAAAACGACAGGTGCATGGCATCTGTCGAAATTGCGCCTCAGCCTGTCTATATCCATTAGTAAAACGTTCATTAAGCTGTAAAATGCAGCCCTTGTTCGATAGTGGCACATTCCCACATCGATTCAGACTGACTCTGACAGAAGCCACAGGTTTTGATGGTTTCTGCATTCATGGATTAGGCGGTGATCGTTGGTGTCACTGTCCGCAGCTCAAGGGTATGGTTTCGCGTGAAAATTCTAGTTACCGGCGGCGCCGGGTTCATCGGCTCGGCAGTCATCCGTCACATCATTTCCAATACCACCGACTCAGTCGTTAACGTCGATAAGCTGACTTACGCCGGTAACCTGGAGTCGTTGGCTGAAGTGAGCCAGGATCCTCGTTATGCTTTCGAGCGCGTCGATATCTGCGACCGCGATCAAATCGACCGTGTCCTGCGTGAACACCAACCCGATGCCATCATGCACCTGGCTGCAGAGTCCCATGTCGATCGTTCGATTTCGGGCCCATCTGAATTCATCCAGACCAACATCATCGGCACCTACACCTTGCTGGAAGCTGCGCGCCACTATTGGGCAGCGCTAGACGATGCACGTAAAGCCAACTTCCGCTTTCACCATATTTCGACTGATGAAGTTTACGGAGACCTCGAAGGTCCGGAAGACCTATTCACTGAAACCACGCCTTATCAGCCAAGCTCGCCATACTCGGCCAGCAAGGCAAGTTCCGATCACCTGGTTCGCGCCTGGAGCCGTACTTTCGGCTTGCCGACCCTGGTCACCAACTGCTCAAACAACTATGGCCCGTGCCATTTTCCTGAGAAGTTGATCCCGCTGATCATTCTTAATGCCCTGGAAGGCAAGCCGCTGCCGGTCTATGGCAAAGGCAATCAGGTCCGTGATTGGCTCTACGTCGAAGATCACGCCCGGGCACTGTACAAAGTCGTAACCGAAGGTGTTATCGGCGAGACGTACAACATCGGTGGCCATAACGAAAAGCAAAACATCGAAGTGGTGCATACCCTATGCGCACTGCTCGACGAATTGCGTCCCGATTCTGCTCACCGTCCACATGCCAGCCTGATCACTTACGTTCAGGACCGCCCGGGCCACGATCAGCGTTACGCAATCGACGCCAGCAAAATCCAGCGTGAGCTGGGTTGGACGCCGGAAGAGACCTTTGAAACCGGCATCCGCAAAACGGTCGAGTGGTACCTCAACAACACTGAATGGGTCGCTCATGTGAAGAGCGGTAGCTATCAGCAGTGGATCGATCAGAACTACGCAGATCGTTCGAACAAGGCATGAAAATCCTCCTGTTCGGAAAAAACGGCCAGGTGGGCTGGGAGCTGCAGCGCTCCCTCGCGCCGCTGGGTGAATTAATCGCCCTGGACCGTCATGCAGTCGATGGTTTGTGTGGTGATCTGTCCGATCTCGACGCTTTGCGCACAACGATCCGTCAGGTCAAACCTGACGTCATCGTCAACGCTGCGGCCTACACGGCCGTCGATAAAGCTGAGTCCGAGACTGAACTGGCTGACCGTGTGAACGGTCAGGCAAGCCAAGTCATGGCCGAAGAGTCCAAGACCTTGGGTGCTTGGCTGATTCACTATTCGACTGACTACGTCTTCAGCGGCCTGGGCTCTGCTCCGTGGCAAGAGTCAGACACAGTCGCCCCGGTGAATCACTACGGCGCCAGTAAACTGGCTGGTGAACAGGCGATTACCGCGTCGGGCTGCAAGCATCTGATCTTCCGCACCAGCTGGGTCTATGGCGCTCGCGGTAACAACTTCGCCAAAACCACGCTGCGTCTGGCCAAGGATCGCGAAACCTTGAGCGTCATCGCCGACCAGATCGGAGCCCCGACGGGTGCAGACCTGATTGCTGACGTGACCGCGCTGGCCATCCAGCAAGTTCTGCCGCGTCCCGAGCTGTCGGGCATGTATCACTTGGCGGCCAGTGGTGAAGTGTCGTGGCACGGCTATGCTAGCCATGTGATCGGTTTCGCCCATGCCAACGGCGAGCAGCTCGCCGTCACGGCGATCAATCCGATTGAAACGACGGCTTATCCGACACCTGCGCGCCGCCCTCTGAATTCGCGATTGAATACCCAGAAGCTGCGTGACAATTTTTCTCTGCACTTGCCGGATTGGCAAAGTGGTGTAACCCGAATGCTTAGGGAAGTTCTGAATAAATGAGCACGACAAATCGTAAAGGCATCATCCTCGCTGGCGGCTCGGGTACGCGCCTGCATCCGTTGACCCTCGGCGTGTCCAAACAGATGCTGCCGATCTACGACAAGCCGATGATCTTCTATCCGCTGTCGGTGCTGATGCTGGCGGGTATGCGTGAAGTCCTGATTATCTCCACGCCAGAAGACTTGCCATGTTTCCGCAAGCTGCTGGGTGACGGCAGCGTGTACGGCATCAAGCTGACCTATGCCGAACAACCTAGTCCGGACGGTCTGGCACAAGCCTTCATCATTGGCGAAGAGTTCATTGGTAAAGATCCTTGCTGCCTGATCCTGGGAGACAACATCTTCTACGGTCAGCACTTCTCCGATAACTTGCGTTCCGCCAGCTCTCAACAGCATGGCGCTACTGTATTTGGCTACCACGTCTCCGATCCGGAGCGCTTCGGTGTTGTTGAGTTCGACAAAAGCGGTCGGGCGCTGAGCATTGAAGAGAAACCGCTGAAACCAAAATCCAACTATGCCGTGACCGGCCTGTACTTCTACGACAACGATGTTGTCGAGATCGCCAAGAGCATTAAGCCGTCCGAGCGTGGCGAACTGGAAATCACCGACGTTAACCGTGCATACCTCGAGCGGAAGACGCTCAATGTCGAAATGCTGGGCCGTGGCTTCGCCTGGCTCGATACCGGTACCCATGATTCGCTGCTGGAAGCCAGTCACTTCGTGCACACCATCGAACAGCGCCAAGGCCTGAAAGTGGCTTGCCTGGAAGAGATTGCGTACAACAATGGTTGGATCACTGACGAGCAGCTAGGCGCTCAAGCCAATGCCCTTAAGAAGACTGGCTACGGTCAGTACTTGCAGAAGCTGCTGGACTCGCCTTCCCACTGATTCGAACGCTCAATCTTTTCGAGCAGTAGCGTTTAACCGGTGCAAGCAGGAATGGCATGCCAGTAAAACATCCCAAGGTTGCGGTTTTGCTGGCTGCCTACAATGGCATGCAGTGGATCGAGGAGCAGTTGGCCTCGATCCTCGGCCAGTCAGGGGTCGACGTAACCGTTCATATCAGTATCGACCCCTCTACTGACGGTACGGAAGCGTGGTGCGCGGCTTACGCCGCTCAGCAACCAGGCGTTATTGTGCTGCCCGCTGCTGGCACCTTCGGCGGCGCTTCACGTAATTTTTTCAGGTTGGTTCGCGATGTCGATTTTGAAGGGTACGACTATGTTGCCTTTGCCGATCAGGATGACGTATGGCACGTGGATAAGCTTCAGCGTGCGACCCATGCAATTCAGTCCCGCAAAGTAGAGGCGTACTCCAGCAATGTCACCGCTTTTTGGCCGGACGGCAGAACGCAGTTGCTGGACAAGGCTCAACCTCAGGTTGCGTGGGACTTCCTTTTTGAAGCTGCTGGGCCAGGTTGCACATATGTAATGAGCCAGAAAATGGTGGCACCTTTAAAGACCTCCATGTTGGTCAATTGGGCTGACCTGCAAGGTGTCAGCCTGCATGACTGGTACTGCTACGCCTTTGCGCGCAGCCAAGGTTTTGGTTGGTTTATCGATCCGCAGCCTTCCATGCAGTACCGCCAGCATGAACGAAATCAGGTTGGGGCCAATACTGGTATCAGCCCGTTGATCGCGCGCTACAAGATGATCCATGACGGCTGGTGGTTTTCCCAAGTGCGGATGATTGCTTGTCTGGTAGGGCGGGGCGATGACCCCTTTGTACGACAGTGGTTGTCGCTAGGACGCTTGCAGTTGCTGAGGCTGTCACTGAGTGCGTGGAAATGTCGTCGGCGAACCCGGGATAAGGTGTTCTTTTTTTGTATTTGTTGCGCCACCGCTGTGATTGGGAAAAAAGCCAAATGAAAGGTCCTCGGGTTTTAGTAACGGGAGCCACCGGGTTTGTAGGCGAAGCTATTGTGTTCCGGTTGTTGCTCGACAAGGTGTTCACCCCTGTCGCTGCCGTGCGTGGCGAGACCCGATTGGGTGGGCTGTGTAGTGTTGTGCCCTTCGACCTGAGTGACAAAATCGCGCTGCCTTCCTTGGCGGGGGTTCAAGTAGTTATTCATTGCGCGGCTCGGGTGCACGTGATGAATGACGCGGCGTCAGATCCGCTTGCGCAGTTTCGTAAGATCAATGTGGAGGGGACCGTTCGACTGGCTCGCAAGGCCGCCGAATCGGGTGTTAAGCGGTTCATCTTCATCAGTTCGATCAAAGTCAACGGTGAAGGGACCTTGCCGGGTGTGCCGTTCAAGGCTGACGATCAACCTGCCCCCGCTGATCCGTACGGAGTGTCGAAGAAGGAGGCTGAAGACGCTCTGCGACAAGTCAGTCGGAATACCGGAATGGAGGTTGTCATTATCCGGCCGCCACTGGTGTACGGTCACGGTGTTAAAGCCAATTTTCTAAGCATGATGCGTTGGCTGGACAAGGGAGTGCCGCTACCGCTGGGTGCGCTAAATAACCGTCGCAGTCTAGTGGCAATTGGCAATCTGGTGGATCTGGCTGTCACTTGCATCTCTCATCCTGATGCCGCAAACCAGACGTTTCTGGTGAGTGATGGTGAGGACTTGTCTACAACGCAGCTGCTTCGACGCATGGCTGGTGCGCTGAAGGTGCGCGCGTATTTGTTGCCTGTGCCGGAAGCGGCGTTGCGTCTCGGAGCATCGCTACTAGGCAAGCACGCAATGGCGCAAAGGTTGTGTGGTTCATTGCAGGTGGATATTGAGAAGACATGTTCAATTTTGGGATGGTTGCCACCAGTGAGTGTGGACAGGGCATTGCAGAACACTGCTTCTCATTACTCTGCAAAGTGAAATCGTTGAGTGTGGTGGGGGCGGTGTGAACCTGTGCTTGTTCGGGGCGCTACGGAGTGAATCAAGCGATGCAGCTGCCCCATTTTGCTTGGTTTTAGTCATTGGCATATTGCCACCCTTTTGCCAATCGGGGGCACTTGATACCCTATACAAGCGTGCCGTCAGAACTCCCCAGCTGGATTTTCAGCTCTACTGAATACGATTTACATACGGATTCTCTTTACCTTCCTTTTTCTTCGCTTGGGCTACCTGAAGCGATGATGTCACTGGGCTATCAAATCGCAATGGCTAGTCGTTATAATGACAAATTTTGCGCAGTCGGGAGCGGCTCATGAGAAGAGCATGTGAGGCTGATTCTGCTGGTCGAGCGCATTTCTATGTCGAACGAACCAACGTCGTCATTTTTTTATCTTTAACGCAATGGAGTGCTCGGTGGTAGCCCCTCTTCTGCTAGTTGTTCAGAAAAACGAATCAAGCTCCGGCGACGGTGGTATCCCTCTGGGGGAAAACACGCGATTGGAGCGCGTTACGGTACTGATGTGTACCTACAACGGTGAGCGCTTTCTGGCCGAACAGCTTGACTCGATCGCTCGTCAAACTTACTCCGAGTGGAATGTTGTGGTGTCTGATGACGGCTCAACCGACTCGACACTGGAAATCCTGAGTCAATACAGCGAATCCTGGGGGGAGGGGAAGCTAACCGTTCGCCAAGGGCCGAAGCGCGGCTTTGCCGCGAACTTCATGTCGGTCACTTGCGATGAGCCCGCCGAATCACATTTTTATGCCTGGGCAGACCAGGATGACATTTGGCAGGACAACAAGCTGGAGACTGCGTTGCAGTTGTTGCAGGCAGTGCCGAGGGATATCCCGGCGCTGTATTGCGCTCGTACCGAATTGATCAGCGATACCGGTGCAATTATTGGTTGCTCTCCATTGTTTGGGCGGCCGGTCAGTTTCGCTAATGCACTCGTGCAGAGTATTGGTGGGGGGAACACCATGGTGTTCAATCGAGTGGCCCGGGAGCTTTTTCAGAACGCTGGATCGCATCTGGAGATCGTTTCCCATGACTGGTGGGCTTATCTGCTTGTTTCCGGTGCGGGCGGGCAGGTTTTTTATGACCAGTCCCCCACCATCCTCTATAGGCAGCACGAGGCGAACCTGATCGGCTCCAACTCAGGCATGCGTGCACGCTTGATGAGATTACAAATGATGTTCAGTGGGCGTTTCCGTGGCTGGAATCAACAAAATATCGCGGCTCTGGACTCCATTCATACTCGACTGAGTCAAGAAAGCCAGCTGACGCTGGAACAATTTAAAAAGGCGCGTAGCTCTAGGGGTATTGCCCGCTTCATTTGGCTAAGGCGATCCAGGGTCTACCGGCAGACACGTTGGGGCAACCTTGGGCTGATACTGGCCGCAGTATTCAATAGAATCTGATGCATATTCGAGCCTAGAAGGCTCCTTCGGGAATTTTTCTGTAGGCATTAAGTAGTATTTGAACAAGAGAGTTTACTGATGAAGTTCATCTCCCTCGATTTTTTTAGGTGTGCGCTTAATGCTTAATTTTTCCACGTCGCCAAAGGAAATGGTCAATAGCTTTTGGCGCAACCGGAGTCTCATAAAGGCTCTCGTGCAGCGAGAGGTTGTAGGGCGCTATCGTGGGTCGTTCATGGGGATTCTTTGGTCGTTTTTTAACCCCGTGTTTATGTTGGTTGTCTATACATTCGTGTTCAGTGTCGTCTTCAAGGCCCGCTGGAGTGGTGGTAGCGACTCGAAAACCGAATTCGCGCTTATCCTGTTCGCTGGGTTGATCGTTTTCAATCTTTTTGCCGAATGTTTTAATCGTAGCCCGACGCTGATTCTTTCGAATGCAAACTATGTGAAAAAAGTGGTATTCCCCCTGGAGATTCTTCCTTGGATCACGGTGGGCTCGGCACTGTTTCATATGATCATCAGTTTGACGGTTTGGTTACTGGCCTATCTGATATTGTTTGGTGCTCCTCATCTGACGGTGTTGTTGTTTCCCCTGGTTATTTTGCCATTGCTTCTATTGATTATGGGGTTGACGTGGGCGCTAGCCTCGCTTGGAGTATATTTGAGGGATGTTGCGCAGTTTATTGGAATTTTGACCACTGTTCTGATGTTCCTTTCTCCAATATTCTATCCGGCAAGTGCACTTCCGGAAAAATACCAGCATTTGCTTATGTTGAATCCCCTCACGCCGGCTATTGAATATGCGCGGGATATCTTGTTTTGGGGGAAGATGCCTGATTTTACTGTGTTGGGTGTCTACCTGTTAGGCTCTACATTGATTGCATGGTTGGGGTTTGCATGGTTTCAGAAAACTCGGAAAGGATTTGCTGATGTCATCTGAAATCGCTATTAAAGTTCAGAATCTCAGCAAGTGCTATGAGATTTATGACAAGCCGCGAGACCGATTGCTTCAGATGCTCAGTCGCGGCAAGAAAAAGTATTGCCGAGAGTTTTGGGCACTTCGTGATGTTTCATTCGAAATACGTAAGGGTGAAACAGTTGGCATTGTCGGTCGCAATGGCAGCGGTAAGTCGACATTGCTGCAGATTCTGTGCGGCACACTGAATCCGACCAGTGGCACCGTAGAAACACACGGTCGAATTGCTGCTTTGCTTGAGTTGGGTTCGGGCTTCAATCCAGAGTTTACAGGACGTGAGAACGTTTACTTAAATGCCTCTATCCTCGGGTTAAGCAAAGAAGAAATAGATGAGAAATACGATGCGATTATAGAATTTGCTGATATTGGTGAGTTTATCAATCAGCCCGTAAAGACCTATTCAAGTGGTATGTTGGTGCGGCTTGCCTTTTCTGTTCAAGCCCAAGTGGAACCTGATATTCTCATTGTCGACGAGGCTTTGGCGGTTGGCGATGCCAAGTTTCAGGCACGTTGCTTTGATCGTCTGAAGAAGCTTAAGGAAAATGGCACAAGCATATTGTTGGTTACCCATTCCAGTGAACAAATTGTTACTCACTGCGATCACGCCTTCTTATTGAATGATGGCTTACAACTGGAAGAGGGCGAGCCACGAAAAGTAGTGAATCGTTATTTGGATCTGCTCTTTGGTAAAACCCAGAAGTCAGCCTCGGTTGAAAGTGCGGAAGAGGGCAGCGAACTGACGTCCTATAAGACGCCTGAAGGCGGTGCGGACGTGTTTGAAACGCACCCCAACTACAATCCGAACGAATATAGATGGGGCGATCGATCGGCAACGATTATCGACTTCCATTTGAGTGCGGCCGGCCTCGACTATCCGATCGCGGTAGATACCGGCGCTCAGGTCAAGCTTTCAGTGTTTGTGAGGTTCGACACCGACTTGGTATGCCCGATCCTGGGGATGACTATAAAAACCAAGGAAGGCGTTACCGTCTACGGCGTCAATACCGAAAGCCTGGATTGCCTAGAGTTTAGGACCTGTGGCCAGAAAGGCGAAATCGTCGAAGCAGAAGTATTTATTTCCTGTGATCTGGCACCTGGTGACTACTTCATATCATTGGGCATTTCGACCAAGGATGGGGAGGAGGTTACTCCGCGAGATAGGCGTTACGACTCGATTCACCTCCAGGTTCGTCCGACAGATAAGTTCTTTGGGCTTGTAAATCTAGATTCCAGCATTCGTGCGAAGAAGGTTTCAAATTGAATATTTTATTGAAGCAAGCGGGCTATCAACTGAATGAGGAGCTCAAGATCTGGTCCAGGCCGGATTATGCGAGTATCAATTATAGTGATGGTGATAGCACCGAACTGCGCATAAAATTCTTGATTGATCAAGCAAGCGACGTGAGTGTCTTTTCAGACGAATTGCGGAAGTCGTGTACGGATTGGCCATCGCTTTATTATCTTTCGAGTACTCGATCCAATTTACTTCGTGTATTTGACGCCGATCTTTCCGGGGATATTCTCGAAATCGGTGCGGGTTGCGGAGCGATTACCCGTTATCTTGGGGAGCAAGGCGGACGGGTGCTGGCGTTGGAAGGCAGTAGCCGAAGAGCTAGCATTGCCCGGGCACGAACGAGGGATTTGCCGAACGTCTCTGTTCTGGCGGAGTCGTTCGAAAGTTTTAATATCGATACAAAATTTGATGTCATTACCCTGATCGGCGTATTCGAATACGCCAATCTCTTTATTTCGGGTGATAACCCGGGATCAAGAATGCTTCAAAAAGTGCGCTCACTGCTAAAGCCTGACGGACTGCTGATTGTCGCCATCGAGAATCAGCTAGGCTTGAAATACTTTGCAGGCGCGCCTGAAGATCATGTGGCTGCCCCGATGTATGGCGTTGAAGGTCGCTATAACAGTTCAACGCCGCAAACTTACGGCAAGCAGGTGCTGACGTCGCTCCTCGCAGAAGCCGGTTTCGCATCAAGCGAATTCTTTGCCCCTTTTCCTGATTACAAGCTACCCGTGTCAATTGTGACTGAAGAGGGCTTCAAGGCGCCTGGCTTCGACGCTTCTGCCTTCGCTTGGCAAAGTGTTCAGCGTGATCCACAGCTTCCTGAGCTTTGCACGTTTTCCCTTGAGTTGGCGTGGCCGCAGATCTTTAAAAATGGTCTTGGCATGGACTTGTCCAACTCGTTCTTGATTGGCGCTTCGCCTGTGTCTCGCAAGACATTGGATGCGGGAACATTAGCGTTTCATTACAGCAGCGACCGACGTTCGAACTACTGCAAGCGTTCCGAGTTCAGGAAGGGCCCGCTTAATACAATCAATGTGCACTATAAAAAACTCGGGAAGTCGGGCGGTGTGCCATCCAGCGATCAACCTGTCGTTGAGTTCAATCTGAGCGAGTCAGAGCCCTATATAAACGGATTTGTACTGTCCACAAAACTGATTGATATTGTCAATGCTGAAGGTTGGACGTACTCCAGAGTTGGCGACTTCCTGAAAAGTTATGTTTCGATATTGAATGAAATTTCGGGCTGCTCGGAGAGCATCCTAGACCTGCTTCCTGGATCCATGATCGATGCCGTGCCACAGAATATCGTTGTCGATAAAAGCGGCAAGCCAGAGCTGATTGACAAGGAGTGGTCGTTAATCAAGAACTTCCGTCTCGAATTCTTGCTCTTCAGGGCGTTGCTTCAGTTGCTTGGTTCGATCAGTCGCTTTAGCAAAAGCGCTGAGGCGGGACCTTTCACAAAGAAAGCCTTCGTTTTTGCCGCGTGCGAAGCCGCTGGCTACGCTATTGATGACGACGACATAAAAGAGTTTTTGTTACTTGAGTCTTCTATCCAGAACGCCATCAATGGGCGCAGCCCAGTCGAGTTTTTAACGTGGGGTGAGGATCAGGTTATCGTTGAAGACAATCTGTTTTCGGCATTCAATAAATCGCAAACCTCTCTAGCATCGAGCGCCATTGCGCAAAGTGCTGCCGAGCTGGAAATCGAAAGATTATTGGCGGAACTTGCTGAGGTAGGTTCGGCGTATAACGACGTGATCAATTCCAGCTCTTGGTTTATTACCAAACCTTTCCGGTTTTTGGTTCGTTCGTTGCGCAATGGTAAAGGAAGTTTTCGCAGTAACCTGGAGCGTTCCAAGCTTGCTGCAACAGCTTACCTACGGGGGCAGGAGCTGACGAGGCCGGTGCCAGAGTCAGAAAGCTATGTACTGGAAGCCCCCATTGAGCGTGCCCGCGCCGTTAGTGTGATCTTGCCTATCTATAAAGATGTCGAGATGACAAAGCGATGCATTTTGGCGGCGATGCCCGGTATTACCACATTCGCTGATTCGAAACTCATTGCCATCAACGACGCTAGTCCGGATGCAGGCATGCAGGACATGCTGCTTGAGTTGCAGCAACAATGGCCTGATGTGTTAACAGTTCTTGAAAATGAAGTAAATTTGGGCTTTGTTAAAACCGTCAATCGTGGAATGCGCCATGCTCCGCAGGATGATGTCGTCTTTCTGAACAGTGACGTAATTGTTCCAACTGATTGGCTGACTCGACTGACTGCCGAAGCCTACATCTCGCAGAATATTGGTACGGTTACTCCATTTTCGAATAACGCAACGATTTGTAGTTTTCCGGCATTTCTTTTTGAAAACGAATCTGCTTTCGGGCTGAGCGTAGAACAGATCGATGCTGTGTTTTCCGGGTCGCGCCTGCCGAATGTCAAAGCCCCTACTGGCGTTGGGTTCTGCATGTATGTTCGCAGAGATTGTCTTGACGTAATTGGCCTATTGAACGAGGAGAAATTCGGTAGGGGCTATGGGGAAGAGAATGATCTATGTCAGCGTGCGATCAAAGCTGGTTGGCTGAACATCATTACTCCCAACTTGTACGCGTTCCATGAGGGCGGCGTTAGTTTTTCATCATCCAAGCAAGCATTGACCGAGCATGCTTCCAAGGCCATTGCTGAGCTTCACCCCGAATACCATCTGGATATACAGAGGTTCATTGCAGTAGATCCGTTAAAATCTGTCAGAGTGAAACGACTGGTCCAACTTATTTCTGTACTGGACCGACCCAAGATTTTGCAGATTTCTCATGAGGCGGGTGGTGGTGTTGAACAGCATCTTGAAGAGTTGGCGGAATCCATTGAACCGAACGCTTACTGTCTGTTCCTTACCCCTCATAAAGGGCAGGGAGCGGTTGCTCTGCGCATGGGGAACTTCCCCGGTGCCGACGTACTGATGTTCCGATTGCCAGAAGAGCACCCACGGCTTGTGGCGTTTCTTGAAGGCTGTGGAGTTAACTTTGTTCATTTTCACCATTCGCTTGGTTTGAACAACGAATTGTTCGACTTGCCGGCCCAGCTCGGTACCGAATATGCATTGACCGTTCATGATTATTACTGGCTTTGCGGGAATCCAACCCTGACCAATGAACAAGGAGTCTATGCTGGTCAGTATGTCGATGGCACCGTCAACCCTAACTTCCTGTTACCCGAGGGTATCTCCACTGAGTTGTGGCGCGATCAATTGCGAGGCTTCATCGAGAGCGCAAAAACAATTGTTTTCCCTTCCGAGTACACACTGGCGATTTATAAACAGCATTACGCGTTACGTAACCCTGTAGTGGCTGCGCACGTGGAAGAAAAACGTGCAATCAGTTCGGCGGTATCCTCCGTGCCCCTCAAATTCCGCTACAACGTGGGTGTTATTGGTGCATTGGGTAAGGAAAAAGGTGCGGATTATCTGGAGCAAATTGCGGAAAAAGCAGCCAGTGTCAACGCGCCGTTGAACTTTAGACTCATCGGCTTCGGCTACAGAGAGCTTAAAGGTATTCTCAACACAGGTCGTTACGACTCGCACCGCTTAAGTTCTCTCATTACCGAGAGCGATTTTGACTTGATTTTGTTTCCGAGCCAGTGCCCTGAAACTTACAGCTACACGCTAAGTTATGCATTGGAGTCAGGCCTGCCAATTATTGCTCCTGATATCGGTGCGTTCCCTGAGCGCCTCTCCGGCAGAGATCATACGCTCGTGTACCAATACGGTACCGAACCCGCTGCGCTGGTGGCTGAAATAAATGAGTTCGTGAAAAAACTCGCAGCTGGAGAGAATGTCACTGCACCGCAGCATGCCAATAGTTTGCTCGATCGAACGTTTTATACGTCTACATATACAACGATGTGTGGCTCGAATTTTAATGCTGAAAAACTGCCAAAAAGTACTGCTGTCGAGCTACCGGAATTTCGAGTTTCGTCGATGGCATCAGAAGCACCGCTAACAACCAAAGAGATCGCTCTTTTGGCTCTTTGGACGCTATACCGTAATCCTCGCATGCAGCGACTTAGCAATGTCGTGCCGTATGGCGTCAGGCAAAAGATCAAGAGAGTGCTTACCAGGCGACCTCTGCATGAAATAGTAGATATACATAAACGGTGAAGCTGTGTAGCCGTCTTATTGTCTGCCAAGTCCAGCAATAAGACGGCCTTTAATCA
The DNA here is from genome assembly GCF_963971015.1 of Pseudomonas sp. RA_15y_Pfl2_54. Lineage (NCBI taxonomy): Bacteria > Pseudomonadati > Pseudomonadota > Gammaproteobacteria > Pseudomonadales > Pseudomonadaceae > Pseudomonas > Pseudomonas sp. RA_15y_Pfl2_54. Next base: position 13,693 of record NZ_CAXAPN010000005.1, on the reverse strand, counting down.
GTTCGGAAGTTGTTTATGAATGCATTTTTTCGGAACCCACTGACGTTATGAACTACGGATGGCTCATTCCTATAGCTTTTGTTGCTGCGTTCATTCTGACTGCCGCAATACGAAGATATGCCCTTTCCAGAAGCTTGATTGATATTCCCAATGCTCGCAGCTCTCACTCCGTCCCTACACCAAGAGGCGGAGGCGTGGCTATCGTTGTTACCTTCCTGGCAGCGTTGTGTGTGTTGTTTGCGAGCGATTTGCTCTCAGGCGCATTTTTTCTGGCGGGGGCTGGTGCTGGGGCGTTGGTCGCGATAGTCGGATTCATGGACGATCATGGGCATATCGCTGCGCGCTGGCGTTTGCTAGGGCATTTTACCGCGGCAATATGGGCGCTCTACTGGCTCGGAGGATTACCCCTTGTTAGTGCATTTGGACATGAATTCAGCCTAGGCTGGATAGGGTATCTGCTTGCATCCCTGTACCTGGTCTGGATGCTCAATCTGTACAATTTCATGGATGGCATTGATGGCATCGCTGGCGTGGAAGCCGTGACTATCTGTGTTGGTGCATGCACTTTGTATTGGATTGCTGGCGCTCATGACCTGATCTGGTCACCACTTTTACTCGCCTCTTCTGCTGCAGGCTTTCTCGTTTGGAACTTTCCGCCAGCCAGGATTTTCATGGGCGATGCAGGTAGCGGATTTCTCGGCGTGGTTCTGGCAGTTCTGTCGCTTCAGGCCGCATGGGCGTCATTTGATTTTTTCTGGGGTTGGATGATTCTCCTTGGGGTATTCATCGTCGATGCCACCTTTACACTGTTTCGCCGTTTGCTCCGTGGTGAAAAGGTGTATGAGGCTCATCGCAGTCATGCTTATCAGTTCGCCTCTCGCCGCTATCGTAAGCACTTACCGGTAACCATCGCGGTCGGTTTGATCAACCTGTTCTGGTTGTTGCCGATTGCCGTCTGCATCACCCGATACAAGCTCGATGGGCTGCTGGGCGTCCTGTTGGCATATTCACCTCTGGTGTTCCTTGCGCAGAAGTATCACGCAGGAAAGTCCGAGGTGGAATAATTGAGCGATGACCCCCTTCCAGCACCGACACAGGGCCTAATGGGGGGCTCCAAATTCTCTCTTGGAGTCCAGCACCTTCGGTCTCGCCATGCGTTAGCTGAATCACGAAGCTTGTGAGTTCCAAAATCCAAGCGTGGTCTCGGTGCTCAAGCCTCGTTGGGGTAAGCGTATGGGGAATACGCCTTGCGTAGATCAGCCAGGCATCCATTGATGCGGCAGTAGATGCTCGATCTCACTGGCTTTCTGTATGCGATCCATAAACCCCACCTACCCAGTGGTGGGGCAACGGTCTACCGTGGCATCTGCGGCGAGCAGTTCCACGGCAGTAACGCTTCGTACTCTTCGACCGACGAGGCATGCGGCAACCGCTCCAGTACGTGGCGCAGCCACGTATAGGGCTCTTGGCCGTTGACTTTGGCGGTCTCGACCAGACTGTAGATCTTTGCGCTGGCAGTGGCGCCGTTGACGGTATCGCTGAATAACCAGGCCTTGCGTCCGATGACAAACGGCTTGATCGCTCTTTCGGCCGCGTTGTTGTCGATGGCAAATAACCGTATGCGATCCATAAACCCCACCTACCCTGTGGTGGGGCAACGGTCTACCGTGGCATCTGCGGCGAGCAGTTCCACGGCAGTAACGCTTCGTACTCTTCGACCGACGAGGCATGCGGCAACCGCTCCAGTACGTGGCGCAGCCACGTATAGGGCTCTTGGCCGTTGACCTTGGCGGTCTCGACCAGACTGTAGATCTTTGCGCTGGCAGTGGCGCCGTTGACGGTATCGCTGAACAACCAGGCCTTGCGTCCGATGACAAACGGCTTGATCGCTCTTTCGGCCGCGTTGTTGTCGATGGGCAAATAACCCGCTTCGACATAACGCTCCAGTCGGCTCCAGTTATTCGCCAGATAATGCACCGCCTTGCCTAATGCACTTTGCGGCGTCACCTGGGATTGGGTTTTATCCAACCAGACTTTCAGCTGCCCCAAGATCGGCAGGCTCTTTTCCTGGCGAGCGATAAACCGCTGTTCATCATCGGCTTCCTTAAGTTCACGCTCGATCCCGTACAGCTTGTTGATCATCGTCAGTGCAATATCGGCCCGCCCGGTCTTGCCCTTGGGCTGAACCTTCTGCGCGTCCACGAATTTGCGGCGCGCATGGGCCATGCACGCCAGGCGCTCCACACCCGATTGCAACGCCAAGGCGTTATAGCCGGCGTAATCATCGGTCATGACATAACCGCGATAACTTTCCAGCAGCCGTAACGGCACCTCCTGCGCACGACTGGACGTGTAGTCAAACAACACGACTTTGCGATCGGGTGGGCCGCTGACTTGTACCCACATCCAGGATTGGCTGGTCGGGTCTCGATCCGGTTCCTTGAGGACCTGAACGCGAGTTTCATCGCAGTGGATCACCGCACTTTCCAGCAGCCGGTCACGCATCAAATTCAGCAGCGGCTGAAAGTGTTCGCTGCACTGGATGATCCAGCGTGCCAGCGTCTGACGAGGAATATCAATGCCATGTCGGCTCAGTACCGTTTCAAACCGGTGCAACGGCAAGCCGTCGACGTACTTGGTGGTCAGCAGCATGGCAAGAACACTCGGGCTGGCCATGCTCTTTTCGATCAATTGCGCCGGTTTGTCGGCGGTGACCGGTGCACGTTCACAACCACGGCAACCGTAGATCTTGCGGATATGTTTGATGACGCGGATCTGCATCGGCACGATATCCAGCTGCTCGCTGGTTTCTTCGCTGATCACATGCTTGCGGCAACCGCAGGCACAGGTCAGTTCGTGTTCGGGTAGTTCGTGGATGACTTCGATACGCGGCAGATCAGCCGACAGTGGCTTGCGCTTGCCTCGGCGCGGTGTCGCGGCAACAACTTCTTCATCAGCGTCGCCAACCAACGGCATGGGTTCGCTTTCGGGCTCGTTGAACAAGGCCAATTGCGGGGTGTTGGGCTCGATGGTTTGCTCGGACCTACGCCCGAACAGACGGTCGCGCAACAGCTTGATCTGTTCTTTCAGGTCGACGATGTGGGTCTGATAAGCCTGGGCCGATTCCTCTTGGCGACTGAGTGCCTCAAGCAGCAGTTGCTTGAGCAAAACAGGATCATCAGGAAGGTCATCGGGCAGAGAAATCATGGCCCGGATTATACCGGGTCACGCCACGTAGCGCGGCGTCAAAACCTGATGAGGGCGGTTGCGCCAGAGGTCGAAACCGTCGAGCAGCCAGTTCAGTTCCTGGACGCTCAACACAATGGCCTCGTCGGTTACATCGGGCGATGTTTTAAAGCGCTCGGATTCGAGGCGCTTGAGCCAAAGGCAAAAGCCGTTGCGCTCCCAATACAAAATCTTCACCCGGTTGCGGGATTTGTTGAGGAAGACAAAAAGCACCGTGTCAAACACCGCAACCTTGAGGTCCAGTTCGACCAGAGCGGCGAGGCCGTCGATGGATTTTCGCAAGTCCACGGGTTTGGGGTAGAGGTACACTTTTTCGACTTTGGCGTCGGGTCGCATCATGGTGGGGCTGGCTCCGGAGAAAAACGGGAGCACAGCATCCGGCGTCAGGGGAGTGCTTTGAATGTGTAGTTCATGGAGCGGTTACGCAGAGACCCGGCGAACAACCAATTGGAGCGCCCAAGCGCCCATGGCCTGATCGTGTTCTCCACCGGGTTGTTGTCGATGGGCACGGCACCATCATCCAGGTAGCGCGTCAGCGCTACCCAGCGTTTCAAGCTGTAATCCAGAGCCTTGGTCGTGGCCGAGCCCTCGGGCACGAGGTCGCGCTGAGCCAGCATCCACTCATGTAATTTCTGTGCAATGGGCACCGCTATTTCTTGGCGTAATCGCCATCGTTCTTCATCACTTATGTCTTTGGCCTGCCGTTCAACTTCGTACAGCCCGCCGATTGAGTGCAGCGCTTGCTCGGCCAACTGGCTTTTGTTCGTCACATGCAGGTCGAAGAACTTACGGCGGGCATGCGCCATGCAGCCGATTTCGGTGATGCCCAGCTCGAAGCTGGCCTTGTAACCCGCGAAGTCATCACAGACCAGCTTGCCGTTCCACGTGCCAAGGAAGTTCCGTGCATGTTCGCCAGCATGGCTGGGGCTGAAGTCGTAGACAACGGCCTTCAGTGCCGAGAACGGCGTGGTGCAATAAGCCCAGACATAAGCTCGGTGCGTTTTCTTCTCGCCGGGCGCCAGCATCTGCACCGGCGTTTCATCGGCATGCACGACTCGCTGAGCCAGCACCGCTTCGCGCAGTGCATCCACCAGCGGTTGTAGCTGTACGCCAGTTTGGCCCACCCACTGAGCCAGCGTTGAACGCGGGATCGCCAGGCCTGCACGGCCAAAGATCTTTTCTTGCCGGTACAGCGGCAGATGATCAGCGAATTTGGCCACCATCACATGCGCCAGCAGGCCTGCGGTCGGGATGCCCTTGTCGATCACCTGGGCCGGCACCGGTGCTTGGATCAGTGTTTCGCACTGGCGGCAGGCCCACTTTCCACGTACATGCTGCTCAACGGTAAACACGCCCGGCGTGTAATCCAGCTTCTCGCTGACGTCTTCGCCGATGCGCTGAAGCTGACACCCGCAGACACACTGGGTGTTCTCTGGCTCGTGACGAATGACGGTACGTGGGAACTGCGGCGGCAGCGGCGCGCGCTTGGGTTTTTGGCGGGTTTCGTCCGACGTTGGGGCGGGACGAAGCGCGTTCAGTTCTGCCTCGATAGCCTCAAGGTCAGTGTTGAGCAGGTCATCGAGCAAGCTGCCTTGCGCCGGGCTGATCTGCTCACTGCGCTTGGCGAACTTGTGGCGCTTGAGGATGGCAATCTCGTGAGAGAGCTGCTCGATGATCGTCTCGTCACGATGGATTTTTCGGCCCATGGTGTCGACCTTCGACAGCAACTGCGCAGCGAGTGCGCGCAGTTGTTCGGGTGTCATTTGGTCGAGATTGGGAGAGGAAGTCATGCCGTGGTTTTTACCAAAGCGATCCACCTGCCACAGCTGAAAAGCAAGGCTAAATCATTGTGATTGCGCCGTTAGCGCCAACTCGCTGCCATGGCAAACCGAGCACCAGCGCTTGAAGTTGTTCAGCGTCGAGCCCGACTTCCAAACCGCGATGAGTGCCAGGCCAGTGAAACTTGCCTTGGTTCAAACGCCGTGCGGCAAGCCAGATGCCCACGCCATCGTGCACCAGCACCTTCATCCGGTTGGCCCTGCGGTTGGCGAACAGATAAGCGCAGTGCGGCTTCGCCGCACCGAACACGGCGACCACGCGGGCCAACGCAGTTTCGGTGCCGGCGCGCATGTCCATGGGCTCAGTGGCGAGCCAGATGGCGTCGATGCGTATCATTGCGAGAGGCTGCGGATAAAACGTGCGCAGCCGTCCGGGTCGGTGATGGGCCATTTGACCGTGATGGCTTTGTCGCCCAGCGGCAGTGCGATCACCACCGCTTCATCAGCGTGCCGTTTAGGCATTGGTTGCAGCGGTACAAACGCGGGAAGTGGCGCGACAGGTTTATCACGGTAAATCGGCAGCCACTTGCGAATCACGTTGGCATTGATGCCGTGGCTGATGGCGACGCTGGAAACTGAGGCACCGGGTTTCAGGCATTCCTGCACAACCTGGGCCTTGAAGGGTTTGGGATAGGAGCTTCGTTGGCGCATGGAAATCCTGGCGATAAGGGTGATCGCGTCCGCTTAAAAATAGGCGGACACCATCGCCCTTAATTCCGGATTTCTGAAGGTGTGTTCGCTGGCCGCTTAGAGCGCCAGTTAAAGCTGGCGGAGGATAGTCGATGAAAGTTCGATACTGGTAAGAAATGGCGAATCAACCAGGCCCCGAGTCATGCACGTTGCACCGTGAGGTGCAGGGTGAAGCGTTGACAGGGGAAACCGATGGGCCAGCCATTGAGCCGCGTAATCAGGAATTCGGGATGCCGATGCTGTTAAGCGAAGCAGAAGGCAACACGGAGCATGGCGTTATACGCCAGTCATGCTCTGATCCCGCGCGGTCGGAGACCCTGTGCACGTCGGGAAGTCCTCCGCACAGAAACTGGGAGATCTCAGCGGCGCCCAGTGCGCAAGCACCGGGCGGAGCAGGAAAGGCCAAAAGCCGTAACCCTGCTGTTCACGTCGCTGAGAAGTCGGATACGTCCGTAGTACCTGAGAAGCCATCGAACAAGGAGCCAAGCCCTGCGGAGATGGTGGAGGAAAGGGACGTAGCCAAGGGAAACACCGACACGCCCCCCGCGCCCCGGACACTGAGCCGGATCAGTTGCGCGTCGATGGGACTTGAAGGTGTACGTGAAGCAGCCCGAAGGAACAAGGGTACGCAGTTCACGGCATTGCTGCACCACATCACACCGCAGTTATTGGCGCAGAGCTTCTATGCCCTGCGCCGCGATGCAGCGGTAGGCGTGGACGGCATGTCGTGGCGAGAATATGAGGAAGGTCTTCTCCAGCGGGTCACCGATTTGCACGGAAGGCTCCACAGCGGAGCCTATCGGGCAACGCCGTCGCGGCGGGTCTACATTCCCAAAGCCGATGGCAGGCAGCGCCCGTTGGGTATTGCCTCTCTGGAGGACAAGATCGTACAGCAGGCGGTCGTTACCGTTCTGAATGCGATCTATGAAGAAGACTTTCTAGGATTCTCGTATGGGTTTCGGCCGGGACGTAGCCAGCATGATGCGCTGGATGCGTTGACGGTCGCGCTCAAGGGCCAGAAGGTGAACTGGATATTGGATGCGGATATCACGTCGTTCTTTGATGAGATCGACCATGAATGGATGCTGATGTTTCTGGGACACCGGATTGCAGACCGGCGGATGCTCGGACTTATCTGCAAATGGCTTCAGGCGGGTGTTATGGAGGATGGTCGTAGGGTGGTTGCGACCAAGGGGACTCCCCAAGGCGCAGTGATATCGCCATTGTTGGCGAATATCTATCTTCACTACGTGCTGGATCTGTGGGCAAGGCAGTGGCGCCAGCGGCATGCCCGTGGCGATGTGATTGTTGTGCGCTACGCGGACGACAGCGTGGTGGGTTTCAGGACGCAATGGCAGGCTCAGCAGTTTCTGGTGCAGTTGCAGGAGCGCTTGGCCAGGTTCGGTTTATCCCTCAACGCCTCGAAGACACGGCTGATTGAGTTTGGTCGTTTTGCTGCGAGAAATCGTAGGAAGCGAGGGTTAGGTAAACCGGAGACGTTTGACTTCCTGGGCTTCACGCACTGTTGCAGTACCAACAGAAGCGGTGGTTTTCAAATACTGCGACTGACGGTCAAGAAGCGAATGCGTGCGACGCTGCTGGCTATTCGGGATGAGCTGAAACGCCGACGTCATGAGCCCATCCGGGCTCAAGGGCAATGGCTTACTCGGGTGGTCAGGGGCTACTTCAATTACCACGCGGTGCCGGGAAACCTGATACGTCTTGGTGGTTTTCGTTCAGCGGTCTGCCGTCTATGGCGGCAAGCCCTCAAACGGCGCAGCCAGCGTAATAGGCTTCAATGGTCACGCTACGGACGCCTTGTCGACCTCTACATACCTAGACCTAGAAATGCACATCCTTACCCTGAGGATCGCTTCGCGTCACATACCCGAGGCAGGAGCCGTATGCGGTAGTTCCGCACGTACGGATCTGTGCGGGGGGGGGCGGCAGGTAACTGCCGTCCCTACCGCGACCTCGTTGGGAGCTTCTGGGGGCGGTGCTATATCCCTGTACTTTCCGTATTTTCCAATATCACCACCGTGATAGGGTAAAAAATCGATTTCGCGCAAGCGATCAATGCTCCTTATTGAGCCTCGCTCAAGCTGAGCCCTATCACTGGACACTCATCATTCGCTATGATGCCAATTTTTTGCTGAAGTGAGCTACACACAATGGATACGCTTGAAAAATACTCTGTAGCCGTCATTGGAACTGGCGTGATGGGTAAGGGAATTGTCCAGATCATGGCGCAGTCTGACCATGTCGTGTCAGTCGTATGGATCGGCAGAAATATTTCTAGCGTAGACAGCGCGCTTTCTTCATTGAACGATCATTGGGATCGGCAAGTAAAAAAGAATCGACTGTCAGCCTCTCAGTACAGCGAGTACATAAGTAAAGTCATTCCATCTGACGATTACCATTCGGTTATAGATTCAACGCTTGTGATAGAGGCTGTGGCAGAGTGTATGGAGTCAAAAAGAGAGATATTTAAAAATCTTTCCTGTATCGCCACCGATAAGATGATCTTGGCATCGAACACGTCTTCTCTGTCGATTACAGAGTTAGGATCACTTTGTCCCTTTCCGGAAAATGTTGTTGGCCTGCACTTTTTTAATCCTGCTCCTGTGATGAAGTTAACCGAAATTATCGCGGGTCTTTCAACATCCAAAACTACCCTGGACTGGGCATTTGAGTTCTCGAAGTCATTGGATAAAGTGCCTGTCATGGTAAATGAAGCTCCTGGGTTCATTGTAAACAGAATGCTGATACCGATGATCAATGAGGCGATAGGCATATTGGCCGAGGGCGTTGCCACCGTCGAGGAGATAGACAAGGCAATGCGCTATGGAGCAAACCATCCAATCGGCCCCTTGGCGCTCGCTGACCTGATAGGCAATGATGTCAATCTCTCGATCATGGAAACCCTCCATAATGAAACAGGCGACCCGAAATATAGGGCTCACTCGTTACTAAGAAAAATGGTAAGGGCAAATCATCTTGGAAGAAAAACCGGCCAGGGTTTTTATAAATACTGAAGCTGCCAATTAGAGTAAATGCCGCTGCCTCAAAAAAGAGGCAAAGCGACCGAGGCGTCGAGCGCTAAAGGCGCCTCAAAAATTACGGACTGCTTACGAAAGCGAGGTGTCTTATGATACATGCAACTGCACTGATTGATGCTGACGCAAAGTTGGGAAGTGGTGTGCGCGTAGGTGCATATACTATTATTCACGGCAATGTTGTGATTGGCGACAATTGTGAAATTGGATCGCATTGTGAAATTGGTGTTCCTTCTTCGTTATCAGATGGCTCTCCGTTAATTATCGGAAACTCATCTCTGATTAGGTCTCATAGCGTTTTCTATGAAGGATCTGTGTTTGGAGAAAAGCTCTCAACAGGCCACAGAGTTACAGTCCGGGAGCAGACCAAAGCTGGTGCCGGGCTTCAGATTGGAACTCTCAGCGATATACAGGGTCATTGCGAAATCGGGGAGTACGTCAAATTTCATAGTAATGTGCATATCGGTCAGCATTCTACAATTGGGAACTATGTTTGGATATTTCCATACGTAGTGTTGACTAATGATCCACATCCGCCAAGTAATGTTATGAAGGGCGTTACAATTGAGGATTTTGTTGCTATCGCTACTATGACGGTCATCCTACCAGGCGTTACCGTAAAGTCTGGGGCTTTGGTCGGGGCTCATAGTTCCGTCAGCAAAAACGTTGCGGCTGACACTGTTGTCGTTGGTAGTCCCGCGAAATTCATTTGTGAAACTAAAGCAATCAAGCTCAAAGATGGCTCGGGGAAAAGTGCGTATCCCTGGAGAAGGCATTTTCACAGGGGATACCCAGAGGCGGCCGTGGCTGCATGGGTAGCAGAGTTTGCTACCTCTTAAGATTAGTAATCTATTAAGGTCGCACTCAGTGCAAAGTTAAAGGTTATTTTGCTGCAGCACAAGTGTGGCAGCAGGGTTAGTTGCGGAGACACTGTGGCGTCCTACTGAGATGGAGTTCGAGAAGTTTTGGAATATGAGGTTCTCAACCGGATAATCAAACATCCGGTTGAGATGTGCTTGCTTTATTTTGTTCGATAGTCTGGTTTTCAATGTGTTTGTAGGTATGAGCTCAAAGCGTATTTTGTTTGGCCTTGACGAACACCAGTTTGGTCAGTGCATACGTAAGCGGTAGTGATAGGATTATCGCAGCAAGTGGAGCCAGGGACTCGGGGAGCATCAGTTTTTTGACCCAGAACCAAACTACAAATATCCCTAAGATATACTGCGCGACGTAGATGAAAGGAAAAAACAATACGGATTTTAACCCTTGATGTTCCTTGAATACGAAGAACCGATTCAAGACGAATGCCATCAAAATCCCGCAGACATAACTAATTGAATAGCTCCATATGTATGGAAAGAAATTCAGCATTATCAGGTACAGCGCGTAGGTAATTCCGGTGTTCAAACCTCCAGTAAGGAGGAACCGGAAAAATTTAATTTCTATCAGTTTCGTAATGTTCACGTCAGTTAGCCAATTTGTTCTTCTTTTCAATCAAGAACTGATCGTAGTCACGAATGTAGTCTTCGGCTACGTAGTGTTCTGATGCAAACACCAGTAACACTGCGTCGGCAGAGTACTTGTACTGGATTCCCCATGTCATAGCCGGAAGGAAAAGGCCCAGAGTGTGTGAGTTCAGAACAAATTCCTGTCTATTCCTGCCGTTGTCAGCGACAACATGAACTGTGCCTTTGACTGCAACCAGAAACTGATGACATTCGCGATGGGCGTGCTCACCCCTGGTTTCTTCGGTCGGCACATTGGAAACCAAAAAATAGCGTTTTACAGCGAAGGGAACATCTCGCTCAAACTCGCCGACGCTCAAACTGCCACGAATATCAACGGCCTCAAGCATGCGATGCAGTGTCACGCCACATGGGTAAACTTCTGAAGTTCCAATCTTAGTAGGGCTTTCTACCAGTTTTCCGTCGGTTGGTTTAGTGTCCACGTAGCCAACAATTTTTGCAGGATTACCAACCACAATCGCATTGGGCGGTACTGATTTAGTGACTACCGCTCCCGCACCGACTGTCGCGAATGAGCCAATAGTAATACCTGACAAAATTGTGGAGTTCGCACCCAGCGAAGCACCTTTTTTAATAACAGTTCTAGCTAATTCTGTTGGATAGATGTTGTTTTGATGGAGTGTGTCGTTGGCGAATGTTACGTTAGGTCCAACGAAGACATCATCTTCGATTGTTATGCCATTCCAGACATATACGCCGCATTTGAGGGTGACGCGGGAGCCTATGACGACATCATTTTCAACAAAGACGTGGTCCCAAATATTGCAATTAGCTCCAATGCGCGCGTTTGGTAGTACATGAGCGAACGCGCAGATTTTTGAGCCGGACCCGATTGCAGAGGATTCACAAATCGCACGTTCATGAACGAAGAAATTACGTGACTCACTCATTTGTTCGCTCCAAATTCCGAAACTTTCATAGGGATCGCCAGAGGGCGTCCTTTAGTATTTTCATAGGTGCGCCATGCATACGAACCGATAACGCCAAGGCCCAGCAGGTTAAGGCTACCCAGTAGCGTGATCGTGAAAAGTGTCATCGCATAGCCCGGAACATCAATCAGTCCACCAAGCTTGGCCAGTATGACGCTGACACCGTACAGTGCAGAAAGTACGGAACCGGTAGCGCCGACCCGAATCAACAGGCGGATAGGTAAGTCTGTGAACGAGAAAACACTGTCCATCAGATAGTTGATTTTCTTTCTAAGTGTCCAGGCCGACTTACCGTGTTCTCTTGCTGCTCGAGAGTAGGGGACAACTTGGCGACGGAAGCCAAGCCAGAAAATTTGTGCGATCAGCGAACTGTGGCGTTCTTCTAGCTTCAATAGATTGTTACGGAACTCCAGATTGCAGCTGAACATATCTACGCCACCGTCTGGCATTTCTGGAATTACATATCGCTTGTACAAGCCCCAGAAAATATTTGATGCCAGTTTGGAAAAAAATGGATCCTGCCTGCTTTCTCGGACGCCCACGACTACATCGACGGGTTCGCTATTGAGTATGCGGTTCATCGTAAGAACCAAGCTCGGCGGTTCTTGCAGGTCGGCGGCCATTACAGAAAATGTTCTACCTTTGCCGTGCTGCAATCCTATTCTGATGGCCATGAACGAGCCGAAGTTTTTCGAAAGCAAGATTAATTGAGAGGAGAAGGCCTGCCGGGGCAAGCTGTCTCGCAAAATCTCGTAGGAGCGATCCGGGCTACCGTCTACGACAAATACTACTTCCAATGCCCCCTGCAACTGGGCATTAAGATCGTCAACAGCTTTCAAAAGTGATGGAAGTGATTCCTCATTTCGGTAGACCGGGATAACGAGCGATAGCACACTAAACCCCCTGATCGAAGTAGTTGGAAACGACTTCAATCACCCGATCGATTTGGTGGCTGGTAAGCCCAGGGAAGCAGGGTAGGGAGACCAGTTTGGAACTCGCCAAGTCGGTCACAGGCAGGTCGAATGTTTCGTTTAACACATAAGCCGTTTGCCGGTGATCAGGAACTGGGTAATGAACATCGGTGCTGACGCCGTGTACTTTGAGGTAAGACATAAAGGCGTCTCTGTCTTCAACGCGCAATACAAACAAGTGAGCAACAAAATCGTCACCCAAACTCGCCGGTAGTTTTACAGGTAGCATTGCAAATGCAGCACAGTATCGGCTCGCTATCGAACGACGTTCCGAGTTCCACTGGTCCAGCAGTGGGAGCTTCACGCGTAAAATAGCAGCTTGCATTTCATCGAGTCGGCTATTGCGCCCCAGTGGTACTGTGACGTGATACTTGGTCGACCAGCCATACTGGCGCAATGTGAGCAAGCGTTGTGCTATATCAGCGGAAGAAGTGACGATTGCACCGCCATCACCGAGTGCTCCCAAGTTTTTTGTGGGGTAGAAGCTGAAACAGGCCAGATCCCCAAAAGAACCGCATTGCCCCTTGGGGGACTTTGCTCCGTGGGATTGAGCGCAATCTTCCAATACCGCAGCGCCGGCGGAGCGAGAAATGGCCGCCAGCGTCTCGATATCAGCCAACTGGCCATAAAGATGAGTAACGATAACGACCTTTGCAGGCTTGGACAGTGCCATCTTCAGCGAAGCAGGGCACATCGTCAGGGAAGTATCGTCGACATCCACGTACACCGGCTCAGCACCGACTGCGCGGATGGCCGTGCTGCTGTAGAACCCGGCATTGGCCACTGTAACAACACGATCGCCAGGTCCAACGCCCAGACCAAGGAGGGCGATCTCCAGTGCGTCGGAGCCGTTGGCGACGGAAATGCAGTGTTCTGCACCAACGTAGTCAGCAAACTCGCGTTCAAATGCCTTTACTTCTTCACCCATGATGTACCAATGCCGATTGACTACGCGCATCAAGGGTTCAGAAAAATCGATGCCAGCATTGGCCGCAACTGCAGAAAACAACGGAATTTGTTGATTTACGTCCATGATCCATCCAGAAAATTTTTGACTGCACGCATGATAATGGCTGAAATTTTACTACACAATTCAAGTGCGATGTCGACTGGGTTTAACGCCGTTCGGCACCCATTTTTTTCGGGATGACCTTGTCTTTTGCTAGAAGCCACGAGGTGAAAAATACCAACATAAGGGCACCACTAATTAAATACGTTGTATAGGACATCCATGGGCCGTGTCGTCCAAAATACAGTTGCCACAACGGCTCAGTCATAGGTAGCTTTAAAGCAACCGCTTTTTCCACTGACCCCCGGTGTCAGGATAGTTGTCGCCTCTCCGGTTTTTCCAAAAAAAGCATATCGGGGGCGGAAAGAGACTGGTCGTGCCGTACTATTCACCTGAACGCAGAGCCGCATTACTTAAGATGCTGCTTC
>NZ_CAXAPN010000004.1:0-224891 GCF_963971015.1 Pseudomonas sp. RA_15y_Pfl2_54 | reverse complement strand
AGACGATTAAGCGAGATTACGTGGCGCACATGCCCAAGCCGGATCGAGAAACGGCGTTGCGTAACTTGGCAATTGCCTTCGAGCACTACAACGAGCAGCATCCACACAGCGCCTTGAACTATCGCTCTCCGAGGGAGTTCAGGCGCTTAGCGGCAGCATCAATTTAACGGGGAGTTGGTGTCCGGTTTGGTAGGGGCAAGTCCACTCGATATCGGTAACTACAGCATCGGCTCGGCAGTGATGGTGATGTGGCCGACGATGATGGTGTTTTTAGCTATCTCTTTTTTTACTCGACATCTCGATCCTGAATACAGCCGAGACGTTTTGATCTTAGGGGCCGTTATATTGGGTGTCCCTACGTTGATTTTGATCCAAGGCCTGTTCCGCGAAGTCCCCTTACCCATACGCTTCAATCGCCAACGCCGCGAAGTCTGCGTCCCCCGTAACAGTGGCGAATACTGGATCGTCCCTTGGGAGACCGTGACAGCCGCCGCCACCCAGCATTCATCAGTCAGTCAGGCCGGCAAAGCCACGATGGGTCTACTGGTCATCGCTTTCGAAAACACCGACTCGCAAGCCACGGAAGACAACAAGCACTTTTCGCTGGGCTTCAACTGTGGCGGCGGCACTACGGCAATGGCGTTGTGGGAATGCATGCGCAGTTATATGGAGATCGGGCCAGAGGCGGCACCGGATGCCGCAGCGCTTAATTCAGGGGCAAACCTGCGTTACTACATCGATTACATGAAGGATATAGCCAAAGAACGTGGCTGGTTTTTGACCCTGTTGTGGGAAGGTGTCTTTGGCGTATTCATCTTCAATGCTCCTCTCGCCACCTACCTGCAAAGGAAGAAGCTGTACCCGCCACCCGATCTGCTATCCGCTCATTCTTGAATGTCAGAGTGCAGCCGTTTGTGGTTGTGCGCGTGGACGTACAACCCAATCAGCAATGGATTCCGGCACTTCCGGGGGTTCAGGGGATTCACCAATCAAAGCAAATATTCGGGCAGGCTCTACGACTTTGCGTGAACGGTCTACCAAGAGTGCCTTGACGTTGGCCACTGCCGACACTTTCGACCCAACCATGAAAACATGCTGGAAGTAAAACCACTTTTCATCCCAGTAAAGCAGTTCGGTTTTAATTTCAAACCGCTGAAACAGCTTTATGGACTTTTTGTATTCAATGTCAACATTGCCTACCAGAGGCATCCAGCCGTTTTTCAGAATCCCTCCAAGCGTGCCGACAGACCACAGGAAATGCAGCCTGCCCAAATCAGCGAGCGATAGAAAACGACCGTTATTGATGTGCATGTTCAAATCGATATCAAGCGGTGTGGCGGTGAATCCAATCGTCGTCGCGCTCCTGAAGTGGCCAGGCTTGCGCCATCTCTTGATAAAACCTACCAACGACATGACAAATAATCTGAAAAACAGGTTCATTGGCTAACGGACTCGGCGGATCGTGAGAGGTTGTTGTAAAGAGATCTGATTTTGGCTCGGTCGATTTTCCCACTGGTCGTCTTGGACAGCTGACTCGCCGCAATGATGTCGATAGTGGTTATCTGGATTCCCAGTTCGTCACTGATCTTTCTGCGCACGATTTGGGTCAGGCTTGATGTGTCATGGCCTTTGGCTGGGACGATCAGTAACGCGCATTCTTCAGTGTCCGACTCAGTCAGTGGAACTGCTGCAACACCCCGGACACCTTCGACTTCAGCGGCGTAACTTTCAATGTCATTGGCGAAGTAATTGGCGCCATTGATAATGATGACTTCCTTGCTTCGACCGACGACATACAGGTTCCCCTCAAACAGGAAGCCTATATCACCGGTCAAGAACCAGCCGTTTTCAAGCATTGCAGCGGTATTTTTCTGGTCATTGTCATAGGCGCAGCACACCGAATTCCCTTTCAGCGCAATCTCACCCAACAGCAGTGAGGTATCCACGAAATCCAGGTTGTCGACATGAATACTGACGTCTACATGACGAATGGGTTTTCCGCACGAAACGATCTCTTTGTTCCCCGGTGCATCGCGGTCCGCGAGCACGACCCTGCCGTTGTTCAATGCCTCACGATCGACAAATACACTTTGCATGCCCTCACCCACCGTGGTGAACGTTGCACCCAGCGTCGCTTCGGCCATTCCATAAAGGGGCATGATCGAGCGTGCGGAGAATCCGTAAGGCGCAAAAGTCTGGGTAAAAGCGCGCATGACTTTAGGGTTGATGGGTTCCGCCCCACTCGTGGCAGAGCGCCAGGAGGTTAAATTCAGATCCGACAAGGCATCAACGTTGAAGCGTTCAAGACAATACTTGTAGGCAAAATTGGGTGCTGGTGAAATCTCCAGGGAAAAGTCGGAGATGGCCTTTAACCAGCTTAACGGTGCTTTTACAAAATCTGCGGTTCGCATTATGTAAGAGTCCGAGCCAGCAAACACAGGCAGTAGCAACCCACCGATCAAGCCCATGTCATGAAAGAACGGCAACCAGGTAACACCGGCAGACTCTGCGTTCATTTCAAATGATTCGCACATTGCGGCAACATTCAAAATCAGATTTTCTTGAGAAACCACGACCCCTTTTGGGTCCGAAGTACTGCCCGAGGTGTACTGGATCAGCGCGGTGTCACTGACTGCATTTGGGCGCTGACGGGGTGCCACTGGATCGCTTTCACCCAGAGCGCTGAACTCATCAAGCGTCTGTACGATCGAGGCGGTTTGAGCACCTAGAGATTCTTTGACCTCTTCACTGAGCGATTCAGAAACCAGAAACCTGTGGATCGTTGACTGCCTGGCAATAAGACCCACGCGCCTATAGAAGCTCTGCAACGGCGAAAAAGGTTGCGGTGGTGCGATGGGGACCGGCACACCGCCGGCAAACAAGACTGCAAAGAAGCTTTCGATAAAGCTGAGTTCGTTGAAAAATATCAATCCCACTCGTTCGTTGAACGTCACGCATTCCTGCATTGCACTGGCGCGGGCCTGTGCGCGCCCATGAAGGCTGGCATAACTCAAAAACGACGAAACCTTGCCATTCTTGATGACGTGAAATCCACGCTCTGGTGACAGTTCGGCTGTACGTGTAAGTGCAGTCAGTATTGTATTCACATCATTCCCTGATTTTACAAACCACCAAAAAGCGCCTTGCCGTCTATTGACTGACTGCAAAGCGCCACATCAGTCGCCGGTCAATTAATAGCGAGAGACTCTTCCTGATTAGCTTTAATCAGCCGCTGAACAGCGGCAATCAGCTGCTCCGCGGTTTCGATCGTGTAAGTTGCATCATCGGGCATTTCCACATCGTATTTTTTCTCAATCATCAAAATCATTTCAACGATCTTCATCGACGTTACACCAAGGTCTCTGATACTGGTGCTTTTGGTCACAGTGCCGGCTTCCAGCCCAACAACCGTAGTAAGAATGTCCAGTATGTCGAATTCAATTTCGTTCACAAATCGCTCCCTCGCGGCTAACTTCATGGTTTATATACAACAACGTTCTATGCGGGACTTTAGTCTGCCCACTAAAAACATCTTCGGGCTCAATCACAATCCACGACGCCTCCCCCAAGGCAACCAGATCGCCGGTTTGTGTCAGGAGCCGTGCCTCAGCTTTGATCATACTGCCGGTAATCGAGACGATTTTTCCTTCCACCCGGTACTCTGCAAATGACTCGCAGATACTGATGAAGCGCACTCGGAGTCCCATCGTGACTGCCATTTTTCCGGTGAAGACCATAATGGCTCTTCCCATGGCTTCATCCAGAACGGTCGAAACAATTCCACCGTGGACGATGCCTGGATAAGATTCATACTGACGATCCAGTGATACTCGCGCAGAGACCTCATCCACACCGTCGTCAAACACTAACTTCAAGCCGATATCATTTTGTTCGCTGCAACCAAAACAATTCGAGGTGACACCTGATTCTTCTACAAGCGTGTCGTTCATGATGTATCACCTACATTCTGGCGCGGATCTCGGCTTTCAGTGAGCGTGTATCGACGATTGCTTTATTGCCGGTGAGATTGCGCAAGGCGCGGTAGACATTGGCATCACCACGTTCATTGTCATCGTCGCCCACCACATCCTGTTCAATTGTCTTGACCGAGTCGGGTGAGTCCGCATTCGGGAAGAACAAACCTGCAGGGTGTTTGACGCCATAGGAGGCATCAATCAGCCAGACGTAAGCCATTTTCAGTGCTTCCAACATATTCACGTCGCTTTCGTCGCACAACTCTTTGCAAAAGACATAGAACGCCTTGGCATGGCGAGACTCGTCCTTGCTGAGCAAACGCCAGATTTTCTTCAGGGTGGGCTCATTCGTTCGGTGGGCGCGTAGGTTGTAGTAGTTGGCCGCACGGTATTCAGAAATCACGTTCATCATCAGCGTGGCGGACGGGTAGTCACCCACCTCATACGGTTTACGCGTAAACATGGCGTGTTTTGAACGAACCTCAATACCCAATTGCTTCAGGTATTTGGCCTGCACCAGGGCATGCCGAGCCTCTTCGGCTCCCCACATCAACGACCAGGTGGAAAAGCCGAATTCGTCACGCCACTCGTTGAGGAAGTTGTGCGACCCCGGCAATGTCGTATGTTCTACAACAGCACCATCGTGCAGAAGTTGAATGTCCTCGTCGGTCAACAAGCTTCTGTCGATACCGGAAAGGTCGCCAATTTCTGACCACTCCCATCGCGATTGTTCAAACCAGTCAAAAACCTCGTTGAATTTATTGTCTAGATAAAACTCTTTGATGTTGTGTTTTGACTGAAGCGTGGTAAAAGCAAAAATCGCTTTCTCGATAACTTTTTCAATATCCAATATTTCGGTTTTGGCAGAAACGACATCTTGAATGTCATATTTCACCGAATCTCCGAGAGCGCACACTTTCGGATCATCGCTGACTAATATAACCCGGGTACTGACCAACAGCCCCGGCTTCTTGATAGCCTCCAAAACTTGTTCAACTTCATGCAACTTGTCAGAAGCAATGAGAATGACCGAGCAGTTGGAATTCTGCGAATCCACATCAACTACAAACTCATGAATGGCTTTTTCGACTACAGCATTACCCTTGCGATCAACGAGCGAGATAGCGGAAGAGTTAACTTCACCGGAATAAAGGTAAAAGATATTCATAGAAGTCCTTTGCAATGTTTACATCTCCATATCGGCACTTGAGCATGCCGCACCAGCACCCTGACCACAGGGTCAGCTTATAGACCGAAAACCACCCAGTGGTCACGGCGAGGCGAGTATATAGACGTTGGATCCAAAAAAATGAGCTAATTAAAGGCCAATCATAAGACCTTTAGCTAATTGCTTAACCACCACAATCATGATATGCGAAACAGAAATGACTAAATATACCGATAGGAATTGGAACACCCGTCTCACTTAGGTATGTCAGCGGCTGCTTGATCTGATGAACGCTGCGGATACCCGTCGAGGGTAATGCTATGTTATGGACTTGCCGCATCAACATGACGAGCATCATTCTTGAGCGGCAATAAAGAGCACCAGCGCGCGGATAACTTCCGGCATCGGATAAATCAAGGAAAACAGACCAATGCCCAATGCAGTTTTTGTCAGCAGAACCATTTTGTTTGGAGACTGTGATCCCGCAGGATTAGTTTACACTCCCCGTTTTTCATATTTTTCGGTAGAAGCTGTATATGCTGCACTTGACAAGTGGCTGGGCGCACCAGGACTTAGAAATCTGATGGGCTTTGATATATTGCCGCCGGTACGCGCCATGTCATTGGAGTTACTGGCACCTCTGACGTGGGATGATGAGTTAAACATCAAGGTCAGCGTGGCAAAAGTAGGGATTCACTCTTTCACTTTTCTGGTCGAGGGGTTTATCAGCAATGGAACATTATCTTTCGTAGCGAATATCACTCATGTCTGCGTCTCGCCAGAAACCAAAGAGGTTGTCGCCATTCCGTCACGACTTAGAACATTTCTTTCATGAGTCGCCAAAAATAGGCTATTTCCAAAAACCCGGTCAGGCGTCCCCAACCAGCAGCCGCAATCGGCCAAGAGTAGAAATTCGTCCGGAACGGCTATTGCCCCGAGAAGAAAGAGGACAGGTAAAAAGGGGGGATTTCCGGAAAATACTTTCGCCCCCTTTAGCTCTCTACTTGTGTAGACCCAATTGGCGCTCTTGCCGGTTCACTTGACAGATTGCGCCCCAAACAGAATGGGAACGGCGTCCAGAAAATGAAGCATTTCAGGCTCCTTGGTGTTCAAGCTTCCGGCGTTTTTCAAGGTTGTTGTCGCGTCGCCGTCTAACTATGCCGCGCTTTTCTCGGTCTGCTGCTGCCGATCCGGGTTCAACATCACAGTGCCCATCGGCTCCCAGTTTCTTGTCTGGCCAGACCAGCGTTCCGGGCATTTCTCCCGAGCTTGCTCGTACAACTCATGACGCCGAGCCAGGATCAGACCATGGCTATTTATCGTCCGCTGCAAGGCAACATAAGCACCACCCCCACGCTCTACATCGACACCGAAGCCAAGGCCTCGACCCTTCTCGAAACCTCAAAGCATCGCTTGAACATCCTGCGCAATATGCTCAACAGCGTCAGTTGCCTGTGCGTCAACGATGCCGAAGGTCATGATCTGGAACACTTCGCCAGCGCCGCGCATATCCTGCTTCAGAACGGCTGTGACGCACTGGATGCGTTGGGCTGGAAGCTGGATAGAGTCGCACCCAGCCTTTGAAAGTTAAAAAGCCGCGATGGTGTCGCGGCTTTTTTACGTCGGTCAGAACCCCCGCCGAATCCGGTTTTTCAGTTGTTCATGGAAAATCTCGGCGTTGCGTTTATAGGTGCCGCTGAACGATTCGTTGCTCGAGTCCAGCGTCATTGAACGCTTGCTCGACACTTCCTCACGATACGCATCGATAAAGAAATTCAGATCACTCTCTGTGCTCAGCTTCGGCCACTTATCCAGGTACAACGGCAATTCCGTCGGCCCGGTCTTGAACGAGCAGATCCGCCGGTTGCTGATCGTCGCCTCACCGATTTCAAACGGCACCCACCACGACAGCGCGGTTTTTTCCGAAACCACCGCCAACAGGTGCGTGCATTCGGTGATGTTGCGGGTGATGACCCCGGTGATGTCTTCGGTGGTCTGGGATTCCGGATCCAGTACGTCGAGGTAGGTTTTGATGTTGGCCTGCATCAGTCGGGTGTTGATGGCGATGGCGTGGGCGCGATCCATGTGGCGGTAGCTGATGAAGACAGGCATCAGAAGTGTCCTTTGAGGGCGAGTTCGCGGTAGTAGGCGCCGAGGGCGGTGAGGCGACAACCGGTGGAGTTGAGGGCGGCGTAATACATGTGCTCGGCATCGACCGGTTCGACCAGGCTGTGGCGGTTACACATTTGCAGTTGCTTGAAGACGGCGCCGTGATCGGGGTCGAACGTTGCTTCGGTGGGCTCGTAGCTGGGATCGAGCCTGAAGACGAAACTCGGCTCGGGGAACCAGTCCTTGAGTTTGCGCAGGGTTTGTTCGGCAATCAGCGGTGCTACCTCGCGCAACGGCACGAACTGCGACACGTTGGTCTTGAACACCGGGCGCTGCTCCCAGGCACCCAAGGCATTGTCGACAAACGAGTAAACGCTACCCGGCGTGACCTTGCCGAGCACGTTCGCGGCGCCACCGTGCAGCGCCTGTAACAGCAGGTCGGTGAATACGCCGTGGCCGCGACTTTCGAGGGCGGACTGTTCTTTTTTGCACGCGGTGAGAATGGTCATGCCTTCGCCGATCACACTGCTGCCACCGCGCAAATTGCGCATGGCGCCGGCTGCGCCTGCCTGACAGCAATCGAGAATGATGATTTTGTTCTTGATGTGCGGGGCCTTGTCCGCCCACTCCAGAATGTCGCTGATGCGAATGCCTTCCCCGCCGTGTTTGAAGTCCTGTGGAATCAGCAGCCCTTCGTCGATGCTGGTGTCGAACTGGCCGTGGCCGGCAAAGTACAGCAGCGCCACATCGCAGTCGCCCGAGAACAGACTTTGAATGTGCTGTTTCATGGCCGTGAGCGTCAGGTTCTCCTCGGATGAGGTCAGCACTTTGCTGCTGAAGTTCGGGCGCCCGCTGGCGTGACGCTCCAGCACCGAAGCCATGGCCATTGCATCGTTGTTGCAGCCGCTCAGTGGCGTGACGTGGGCGTAGTGGTTGATGCCGATAAACAGTCCCTTGCGCATGATTACACCGTCGTATGCAGGCGAATGGCGGCGACGATGCTTTTGGTGCTCCACGCGCACTCGGCATCAGCGGCGTTGCGTACGACGGTGGAAATCCGCTCGGCCCCGAACGGCTTGATCGCGATGATCACTTTGCCCATGCGCTTGGCGATTTCGATTTCCTTGTTGATCCACTTGCTGTACGTCGAGTACATGCCGGCCATGATCAGCACTGCCGAGCAAGGGCGGATCTTGTTCTCGATAGCCTCTTCCAGTTGCTTGTCGGTTTGCGCGCCCATGATCGGGTTGTGCGGTGGCACGGAGAAATTCTTGAAGGTGAAACCGGGTTGCGCGCTGAGCAGGCGTACGAGGTTGTCGTGGGCGTGGGAATAGTTCCACGAATGGCTGATGAACAAATGATAGGTTTGCATGGGGTTCCTCGGAGGTCGCGACAGTGCGAAGGAGGAACTGAATGTAGGCATCTGCGTGAGGCCTACAAGGTGCTGGCGGTAAAAGAGAAATGTCCTGCAAACAGGCGTGCTAAAGCCCTACAGAAAGGTCTGACGTTTAGGCGTTCTGAGGATTTGTCAGGCGTGATCCTACAGCCGGCAGCCCTGTGTTTCAGGGCTGCCGGTGCGCCTGTTTAATAGCCGTTTTCAGGCAGGCTGGCGATGATCGAGCGGTAGCTGTTCATTCGTTGTTGCTGCACGCGGCCATCTTCCAGAGCCTTGAGCAGTGCACAACCCGGTTCACGATCATGCTTGCAATCGCGGAAGCGGCAGGTGCCGAGCAGGTCATTGAACTCGATGAAGCCGGCTTCGACGTCGGCACGACTGACGTGGCCCAGGCCAAATTCGCGGATGCCCGGGGAGTCGATCAGTTCACCACCGCCCGGAAAATGGAACAGGCGCGCGGTGGTCGTCGTGTGCGTGCCTTGGCCGGACAGCTCGGACAACGGCCCGACACGGGTTTCAACTTCAGGCAGCAAGCTGTTGACCAGCGACGACTTGCCGACGCCGGACTGGCCGACGAACACGCTGATGCGCCCGTCGAGCTGCTTTTGCAGTTGTTCCATGCCGTTGCCGTGGTGCGCGGACACTTCCAGCACCGGATAACCGAGCGTGCGGTAAACCGCCAGCAGGGCGTTGAGTGCCGGGGCATTCTGCTCGTCGATCAGGTCGAACTTGTTCAGCAGCAACAGCGGACGGATGCCAGCGTGTTCGGCCGCTACGAGGTAGCGGTCGATCAGGTTGGCGTGGGGCTCGGGCAGCGGGGCGAAGACGATGACGATCATGTCGACGTTGGCCGCTACAGGCTTGAGCTGGCCACGGCTGTCCGGACGGCACAGTTCGGTGGTACGCGGCAATTGCGCGACGATCACACCGATGCCCTGGTTGCCGGCACGCCAGACGACCTGATCGCCGGTCACCAGCGCTGGCAGGTTGGCGCGTAAGTGGCAACGGAACACCTGGCCTGCGAGTTCGCCGTCCTTGGCCTCGACCTCGACCTGCACACCGAAGTGAGCGATCACCAGGCCGTGTTGCTCAGGGCCGAGATCGCCACCTTCGAGCGCCTCGACTGCCGAGGACTCACGTTTGGCGGCGCGTGCGGCGCGCTCGCCCTGAATCTTTTCGATGCGCCAGTTTTGACGACGATTGAGTTGGCGTTTGGCCATGGGTGTTCCGTCTGAAGAATGCAGCGATTAGGTAAAACGGCCGCGAGTTTAGCACGCCGGGGCACCGGCCTAGGCTAAACTGCGCAGCATTGCCTAGGAGCCGAAATATGCAGAACCCACAGAATCTGATCTGGATCGACCTGGAAATGACGGGCCTTGATCCGGATAACGACGTCATCATCGAAATGGCCACCATCGTCACCGACAGTGACCTCAACACGCTGGCCGAAGGGCCGGTGATCGCCATTCACCACAGCGACGACGTGCTGGCACGCATGGACGAGTGGAACACCCGTACCCACGGTAACTCCGGCCTGACCCAACGCGTTCGCGACAGCCGCGTCAGCATGGCCGAAGCCGAAGCCGAAACCATCGCGTTTCTGGAGAAGTGGGTGCCCAAGGGCAAGTCGCCAATCTGTGGCAACAGCATCTGCCAGGATCGCCGCTTCCTCTATACCCACATGAAGGCGCTGGAAAGCTACTTCCACTACCGCAACCTTGACGTCTCCACACTCAAAGAGCTGGCCGCACGCTGGGCGCCGGACGTACGCGACAGCTTCAAGAAGGGCAGCACGCACCTGGCGCTGGACGACATCCGTGAATCGATCGCCGAACTGCAGCATTACCGCAAGCACTTCATCAAGTTCTGATACCGGGTTGGCGGCTTTTTGTGGCGGGTGTTCTCGCCCTCTTTTGGTGCTGCACCGAAATGGCTAGACTGCGCGCCTTCCTGCCAGGATCGCCACCATGTTGCTAATGCTCTATTTGATCGCCATTACCGCTGAAGCCATGACGGGCGCGCTGTCTGCGGGCCGTCGCGGCATGGACTGGTTCGGCGTGGTGCTGATTGCGTGTGTCACGGCGCTGGGCGGCGGTTCGGTGCGTGACGTGCTGCTCGGGCACTACCCGCTGACATGGGTCAAACACCCGGAATACCTGGTGCTGACCTCCGCTGCGGCAATGTTGACCGTGTTCACTGCACGTTGGATGCGGCATCTGCGTTCGTTGTTTCTGGTGCTCGATGCCGTCGGTCTGGTGGCGTTTACCCTGATCGGCTGCATGACCGCTCTGGAAATGGGCCACGGCATGCTGGTGGCTTCGGTCAGCGGTGTGATCACCGGTGTCTTCGGCGGCATCCTGCGCGATATCTTCTGTAATGACATCCCGTTGATCTTCCGCCGAGAACTGTATGCCAGCGTGTCGTTCGCCGCCGCCTGGTGTTACATGTTGTGCCTGTATCTGAACGTGCCAGGTGAACAAGCCATTCTGATTACCCTGTTCGGCGGGTTTTTGTTACGTCTGCTGGCCATTCGTTTTCATTGGGAAATGCCCAAGTTCGTTTATAACGATGAGCATTGATTCCGCCTGCTATCGAATAAAAAATACAGTTCTGCCGGGTTTTGCGAATTGACGGTGGCGGCGGGTTTTTATCTGTTTTTACCGGTTGTTGAGGTTTCTTGCCTTTCTGCTCAAGCGGAATTAGTAGGGGGCATGTTATTTCTGAGTCTTGCCGCTGATTCAATATGAGACTGGGAGAACCATTGCGAAATGGTTGGCGAGCCAGTAATGAAAAGGGACGTTTCACTCTGGCGGTACTGAACACTGTCGCTGTAATAGATCGTGTGGATGATGAAAACGAGGAGGGTCCGGTCCTGCCTTGTATACGTGCGTTCCGGGTTTCCAGCCAAAGCGGGAAAACCTTCCAGATCGGTGTCGCCATCAAGTTCAACGGGTAGGTTGTCCGTAGCAGTGGCAATGCTTTGTCGAGCCGGCATTACAGCAACTTCAAAATTATTCCATTAAGTGGCTGCGCACGTTTGTGGTCTGGCGCGGATGTGAATTACCGGTATTCGTGTCGGGCACTTATACCTGGGCCAGCACCTGAGGGGCTAAAAACAAACAGGTCGAATAAGCTAGTTGATAGTGACTGCGCTTTCGTCTACGTCAACAAGCTTCGCGAGTCACACATCGAGAACTAATTGGCGTCGTTGTTTATTAATGCGATAAATGTAGTACACCTATATACCGGTTTACACCGGATAAGCCGATAAACTGATTGTACTGACGGCCCTGCAGTGTTACGGGGCCCAACTAACCAAACCTCAAGGATGAGCATTCATGGCTGGTAAACCGCCAAAGATCAAACCTGTTCCTGCCCCTGCCAAAACACCCGATTTCAGCGCGAATGAACCACATCGCCCAGCGTACCCCTCTCCAGCAATGCCGCATTTACCTCTCCCCCCTCGCCCGGAACACTTGCACCCGTCCTACCGGCCAGATTTGGTCGCGGTGACGCAGGCGAGCAGTTTGAGTGTGAGCCCGTTGTCTTTCGCGTTCGACGATTTTTCGAAGCTTGCCGCGACGCCCTCGCTGGCAGATTACTGGATACACACCGACAAAAGCCTCGGCGAGCCCGATGCGCAGGGCATCCGGAGGTTCAGGCAGCGTCAGTATGTGGCCGTAGCCGACAACCATTTCGTGCAAGTTGTCCTGGACGCCGAGAGTGGCCTGTTTCGCGCCACGCTAGCCAGAGAACTCAACCCTTCCGGCCCGCTTCTGAAGCCGGATAGCGAGGGCAGGTTCTGGGTCCCTCTGCAAAGCAGTGATTCGCGTAATCACCCTGC
Source organism: Pseudomonas sp. RA_15y_Pfl2_54 (assembly GCF_963971015.1). NCBI lineage: Bacteria > Pseudomonadati > Pseudomonadota > Gammaproteobacteria > Pseudomonadales > Pseudomonadaceae > Pseudomonas > Pseudomonas sp. RA_15y_Pfl2_54. The sequence continues at coordinate 212,400 of NZ_CAXAPN010000004.1, read as the reverse complement.
AAGACTCAATTCGTTAAGGAGGCGAACGGCAGAACTGTTTCACCGCGTCGGGTATTCAGTGGACGGCTTTTCCGAGGTCACGATTACACGCATTCTTGCCGTTAGTGGGATGGATGAAACGCTGGCACGCGATTCCCCCGCTTACGCTCGGTCCCTCGTCTTGCTGCAGGACGCTCTCAGGCGCTTGAGCCTCGATCAGAAAATCCACACGTTCATCACACAAATGCAACATCCCGATCCGCTAGTGCGCGCCCAGGTCGATCCGCAGTTGCAGGCTCTGCTGCAGTTGCGCGAAGGCGAGCCTGGCGCAAGCATTGCCCAGCGCGACCGCGCCGCGCTCTTTCAGAATCATGAGCGTGCGTTCGAACTTGACTGTGATGAAAACACGTTGCAGATGCGGCGGATTTTTCCTGACTTGCCCAAAGCGGCAGCCGAGGCCTTGTGGCGCGATGCAAGTGCCGCCGAGCGTCTGCATATGCATAACCAACCGGGAATGCCACGGCAAATGGCAGAAGAGGCGCTGTTGGTGCTGCGCGATGTTCGTCTCGCAAGAGCCTGTGAAGGGATTTATCTGGATTCGGTATCCAGTCCGGACAGTGACCGACTGGCGTTGCATATGATCGGACGCCTTGCGCAGTGGCCGCGAGATGTCCGTATCGAGATTCGTCAGGATGTGTTTGACGGGAAGGTCTTGACGGCTATCGGCGATGTGCTGACTTCGTTCCATCACGTTCTGGTCCAGCAGGACGCCGGGTATGTCATCAGCAGCCCCGAGGGTTCATCGTCCAAAGGCATGAGCGATCTGTATTCGGCTGTCTGGTTCCTGTTACTGCCCGTACAGCGTCAGGCCTTCGGTGTGGCGGAGGGAGGAGGGCAAACGCTGCAGCGATTGATTCGTGCACAGCCGTTGCCATCGCGCCAGGCTGTGAGCGAACTGCTGGGGCTGGCGCCGATTCCAATGACGGTCGACTCTGCCACCGCGCAATACAGGCAAGCGTGGAAGCTGCGAGGCGGCGCCGATAACAATCCGACATCGGCAAAGACCGTTGTTGACCGCGTACATGATCTTTATCCGCAGCTTTCGGGTGAGGAGGTGACGACGTTTATCAACGAGCGTTTAAAGAGTGATCTGGCCGGCGTAATGATGAGGCTGGAAAAAGAGTTCGCGACGTTGTGCAGTGAATTGTCGATATGGAGTGCCGATAAGCCGTCACCTCATGCGGATTCGTCGGGACAGGGGAGAGCGCCAACCCCCGCGGAGCAACGTCAGGCTCGCGAGCAATTCAGCGCAAAGCTGCAAGATATCTGGCGGCGCAAGTCCGTTTCGAGATGGGGGTACGGTGACTATCATTTTTCTTCCAGCGTCGATTTTTCCGGTGAGCTACCAAGGCTGTCTGCCAGGTTTGAATATGTAACAGAGTTAATATTGACCGCAGAAAAACCAGGCGCACGGATAGGCGCGTTTCTTGACAGTTTTCCCAATGTTAAATACTTGAAGGTGACTGGTGTAGAGATGCAGGAATTCCCGTCAGGGATCTTTCAAATGCGTGAACTGCTGCAACTCACGTTGGATAGTTGCTCGCTTAGACTTTCTGATATGACGGCTGAAGGGCTGGCAAGAATGGAAACGCTTACATTGTTGAACCTGGCACGCAATCCTCTGACAGTTGCTCCACCTGTAGGCTTCATGCCGGATTTAACGGAATTGATGCTGTATGACGCCAATCTTTCCAGCGTTCCTTCAGGAATAGATTCGCTGAAAGAACTCGAGGTGTTGGCGTTGCAGAATAATAATATTTCAGAGGTGGGGGATGAGCTGTTCGATATCCCGGATACACAGAATTTATTCGTTGGTCTGGTGAATAATCCCTTGAGTGACGCGTCGAGGCAGCGGATTACCGAGTATCTGGAAAACGCCAGCATGGACCGGAAAATTGAAATTGAAATGGAAGAGCCACTGTCGGATGTAGAGTCTGACAGTGAATCCTCAGAGAGTGGATTTTCGACGGGCTCAGAGAGTGACTGAATGTGGGGGGAAGTAACTGTTTTCTTGCCGGTCTAACATAGTCTGATAAATATAAATAACGCGCTGGCTCCCCTTCTGCTTTTGATTTTGCCGTGGTCAGGAGGGGAGGAACCTCTGGCAAGGCCGGAATTAAAGGGTTGGCAGGATTGATTTCAAATCGGGTGACAGGAGATCCGGATTTTTAGAATGTTTTAGAGTTTATGTGTGTTGTTGGTTTCTATGTTCAGGTGTTTTCGTGGTTTTAATTTGTCGAATGTCCTGTCTTTTATTGTTTTTAGTGCCGTGTCTCAATGCCTCGGCGCGTCCTGATGGAGGCGAAACTTATTAATTAGCCAAGGTGTTATTGAATGTTTGATGAGCAGCTTAATATTTCCCGTATCGAGGTGAAAACCGACTCCACAAGGTCTGGTCAACATAAGATTCTTTACGCCAACGGTCGCATGCAAGTACGCGTATTGGTGCTTTTACACGGTGTCGATAACAATGGAGACGGCGCGTCACTGTATGGGCATCCTGCATTACAAACACTGCGGCTGATTGCCTATAACGGCGCTCGACCTCTTGAAGGTGACTGGAGCGTATCCGTGCAGGAAAATCGGTATGCCCATGAAATGTCGGGTGGGGCACCGCGGGCTATAGAAGTTCCGCGTGTTAATGACAATCGCAAAAGTGACGTTTCTGATCCTGTACAAATTCTTGAGTTTTGGGTTTCCGCCTCCAGGCCTGGAATCATGGAAGTCGCTGCCGAAATCGTCATGGACTCAGTGGTATTGCGAAGCAATGGAGTCGGCTTTGACAGCAGTGTGACGCTGGAGGCGATTCCGCCTAAAGAGTATCCGCTGAGTAGTTTTTCATTGAGTAAATATGATGAGAAACAGCAGCGTGCCCAATATGACTGGGTCCAGCATTATCATATTGCTCTGCAAGCAGAGGGCCGGCAGATTCACCTCCTTGACTGGTATAGCAGTGAGGTGAAACTTGACCCTTATGATTCCGAAAATGCGGTGCAGGTTTATGTGTCCGGCAATATTCCCGACACACAGGATGGTCGCAGATGTTTTTATGGTTACATGGCGCCGATTTATGGGCTGAAAACAACGTTTCGCAGCCCGCTCGGCTACATAACCGTCCCGATTAACAAAGTGCCTGGACAATTGACGCTTGTTCAGTATGTTTCCGCGGACCTGCAAGTGGCGCGGGAGAATGAAAGCGCATTCGAGTTTGCAGTGGTCGATGAGTTCGGTTCGGAGCACAGGCTTAGTATTGATGGTGATAAAGAACAACGTACTTTTGTTCTGGGTGAGTCCAAGCGGTCAATGAAACAGCTTGTCTGATTTCGATACATGGCCAGCGAGTTTTCGCTGGCCAACCTGACTGGCCAATATCTGAATCTGGAAATAAAGGACGTTTTCAATGAAAAGTAATTCATCCTCCGCCGTTCACTCGAATGCTTTCAACTTTGGTGAGTTTGTTTCCGGAGGCGTTGACCCCCGCACGGGCATGTATACGTGCGCCTTTTCGTTAGGCAAGTTGTGTTCGGCGGATCTCAATGGCCCTGAGGTTGCACTTTCACTGGGTTTCAACCCGCTCAATCAGGTGGATGCCGGTTTCGGCCTCGGCTGGTCGTTGACCATGACTCAGTATGACGTGCGCAGCAAAGTCATGACGCTGTCCAACGGCGAGCGCTACAAGGCTGTCGAGACATCTGCGGGCCTGAAGTTCAAGGAAATGAAACTGCAAACTGCCAGGGTACTGGTGGCCGGGGCAGGGCGCTATGAAGTTCGATACCGCGATGGTCGGCGTGAACTGCTTAAAGTTCAGGCCGGCACTCATATCGCGGTAGCAGAAAAAATTGTCGCGGCGAACGGTGTGAGCATCACGCTCAAGCATGAGACGTTCAATCAGTTTGCCATGTTGACCGAAGTCTGTGACGCCAAGAGATGCCTGTTGAGAGTTACGCGCAAGGCCGGTCAGGTGACATTGACCCGGCATCCCGATACCTCGTCCAGTTCCGACTACAACCTGATCCTGAAAAATAGTCGGGTAACGGCAATCGAACTTCCGCTCGGCAAAGGTTGGGATCTGGAATATGAAGTCATTGATGAGGCCAGCTATCTGTGCCGCGTCGTCAATCCATTGCGCGGCGTAGAAATCATTCGCTACAAGCGTCAAGGTCACCGCTTCGTAAGTGGCGTGCAGCGAACACTTCCGTTTGTCATCGCTCACGATATTTACCCAGGCCGGCGCCAACCCAGGCTTTGCAAGGTATATACGTATTCCAACCATAACTTTCTCGGGCAGGGCCTCATCCCGGCCAGGGACAATGACATAGATCCTCTCTACCTGGCGCCCGACCACTACGTCTATACCTCGGACGAGAAATTAGTGGTCAATGGCAAGGTGCACACCCGGATTAACCGCACCTACAACAAATTCCATTTGCTGGTCGCAGAGGTCACGACATGTGGCAATGCCCAGACCACAATCGCCACCGAGTATCACTGTTCGGTTACCAAACTGTTCAATGAGCAACCGGCTCAGTTCCGCATGCCGAAAGTTCAGACGGTGACTTATTTCGATCGGCGCACCCAACAGAAGCGCGAGGAAACCACCGTCACCGAGTTCGACGGCGAAGGCAACCTGCTCAAACATGTCGAGCCGAGTGGGGTGACGACTTTGTCGGAGTATTATCCTGCAAGCGGTGGGGACAACTGCCCGGAGGATCCGCTGGGTTTCACCAGGTTCCAGAAAAAGAGAACGGTCAGCGCTGCGGCCGCGAGTGGCGCCTCGTCTGTCACGTACTACGACTATGCGTTGCATCCTGCGCTGGAAGGCGCAGAACTGGCATCTGTCTTTCCGGTTGAAGAGCGTTATTTCGAGCGCGTGGAGGGGGTTGAGATCCTGCGTTCGAAAACCCAAAGGAGTTACCTGAATACGCCAAAGGACCCGCTCAAGCACGGGGCCATGAAACAGCAAAGCATTACCCGTAACGATAAAAAGACCTGCACGCAATTCTCCTATGAGCTTGAAGGTATCAGGCTGCGGGTGACGTCCAGCACGCAGGGCTTCGATGGCTCGCTGCAGACCAGTGAGGCCGTGCTCTCGACGCTCACTGGGCTACAGGTGTCAGAAGTCGGTATCGATGGCGAGCGTATCGAACATGAGTACGACGCGATCGGCCGAGCAGTGTGCAAAACGGTTGCCCCCGGCACCCCGTACGCGGCCGCTACCAGGTGGGCCTTTTTGGCCGCCAGCAAACAACAACCGGCCACGATGGTCACCACGGATCCCGCCGGCGGCGAACAAAGAGTGACCTATGATGGCCTGGAACGAGTGATCGCCGTTCAGGAAAAGGACTGCGACCGTCCGGACGAGGATGGGCTCATTGCGTCTCGTACTCTTTATTGCGCCCTTCATGATTCGGCGGGTCACAAGGTAGAAGTGACGCTGACCGATTGGCGCGATGGCAAGCCTTATCCGTTGATCACCCGCTACGAATTCGATAACTGGGGCCAGGTCTGCAAGACGTTCCATGCCGATGGGCGTGTCGAACATAGCGAGGCCGATCCGGTCCTTCGCCAGCAAACGAATTGGCTTCAGGGGATGGGCAAGACCGTTACCCTCATCAACGAGTTTGGTAAACCCCTGAGGGTCGAGAGCTTCAATCTGAAGCACAAGAGTCTTGGCAAAACCGATTACACCTATGACGGATTCGGGCGTACAACCAGCCAGACCGATCCGGCCGGCAATACCACTCGATATGAGTACGACGTTTTTGACCGGATGATTCGCAGTGTCCTGCCCGACGCCAGCGAGGTGGTCACCGACTACGCCGATCACAGTGACGAAGCGCTGCCGGTCGGCATTCAGGTCGATGGCAAAGTGTTGGGCCGGCAAACCTATGACGGATTGAATCGCCTGACGCAAAGTACAGTAGGCGGCCGCAAGTCCGAGGCCGGTTATGAAGCAGGTTTCAGCCAGCCGCAGTGGTACAAGAGCGCTGACGGCAAGAAAATCGAATTCACGTATTTGCGCCATAGGGGCGGTTTACTGACTGAGCGCAAGGCGGGGGCATTGCTCACGACCCTGACTTACGACCCCGTCAACGGCCATCCCTTGACCTGTATCGAAAATGGCAGAGAGCGTCGTTTTACGTATTACCCTTCCGGGCGCGTCAAATCCGAAACGACGACCTACGGCGCTATCAGCAAAGCAACCTCCTTTACCTATTCCCTGGAGGGGCGACCGATCACCTGCATCGATGTACTCGGATCCGAACGCAGATCCGAATACGATGACCATGGCCGCTTGTTATCAACCTTGCAGGGTTCGCTGAAAACCGAATTCCACTACAACATCCAGACGGGGATGCTGGAATGGACGAAGACCGAAGAGACGTCGATCAAACGTCAAATGATCACTCGGTTTACCTATGATGATATCGGTCGTGAAATCTGCCGTACTTTCCAGGTGAAGGGCCAGCCCGACCAGACGCTGGCGTCTACTTATACGCTCGCCGGCAAACTAGCGCAGAAAGTGTCCAGGCGTGGCACGCAAGTGTTGCGCGATGAGCAATTTGTCTACGATGTGCGTGGGCGCCTGATCCAGTACGACTGTGCCGGCCCCCTAAAGCCCCGGGACCCGTACGGCAAAGAAATTGCTCAGCAGACGTTCACATTCGATGCGCTTGATAATCTTCTCACCGTACAGACGCGGTTCCCTCTGGGTGTGAACCTGACCACCTTCAGTTACGACAATCCGGACCCAGTACAACTCAGCGCAGTCAAACATTCTCATGTCGACTATCCATCGGCCGTGACCCTGGAATACGACGCCAACGGCAGGATGATCAAGGATGATCAGGCGCGAACCCTGGCCTATGACGCGTTCGGGCGTCTGGAACAACTGACCAGCGCCGCAGGTTCGGTTATTCGCGGCTACCATTACGACGGTTTTGACCACCTGGTTGAACTGTCGCAACCCAATACCACCACTGCCCAGCGTTATTACCACGAAGGCCGGGTCGCCAATGAAGTCAGCGGTGAAAATTCATCCAGTGTCCTGCGTCACGGTGGATTGCTCGTGGGCCAGCAACAACTCGGATTGAAGGCCGGCGCGCAGTTGTTCGGCACCGATCAGCAGCAAAGTGTGTTGGCAGCACTGGGTGAAGAACAACTGACTGATTGCACTTACAGCCCTTACGGGCATCGTCCCGCCGAGGGTGGTTTGTTCAGTCTGGCGGGGTTCAACGGCGAGCAGTTGGATCCGGTAACCGGGCTGTATCTATTGGGCAATGGCTACAGGGCTTATAGCCCGACATTGATGCGGTTCCTCGCCCCCGACAACATGAGTCCATTCGGTGAGGGCGGATTGAATGCCTACGCTTATTGCCTGGGCGACCCCGTCAATCGTGTTGATCCTACCGGGCATATCTCCTGGCAATCGATTCTGGGCATCGGACTCAGTGTGCTCGGGATTGTTGCCAGTGTGCTGACGATGGGGGCCGCGACGCCATGGGCGGCGGCGGCATTGGGGCTGGCCGTTGCTTCAGGCTTGGCGGGTATTGCCAGCGAATTGGTCAATCACTATGCACCGGATTCTTCGGCAGGAGAGGCATTGGGCTGGATCAGTGCTGGGCTAGGCTTGGCTTCGCTGGGTACCGGTCTGGCGGCCGGAGCCAAGGCTGCTGTCAACGCGGGCAGGAAGCTGGCTTCAGCCTTTCAGTCAGGGCTTAGTTCACGAGGCGCGGGTAAAGCGGCCAAAGCGTTTGCCAAAGGAAAAGGCGCCAAGGCTGCGGCAAAAGCCCAGTCTGCGAAAGCCACCGCACGGGTTGAGGACGAGGTCGAACAGAAATGGACAGTGGTCAGGCCTAAAGACAAGATGAATTTTCTTAATATAGAGGCGCGGAATGCCTCTGAGACCAGGGTTAAGTTATTCATTCAGCTCATTGAGGAGGGTAACTCTCCGACCTCCGCTGCCGCGCTCCTTCACGCCGAATACACGCCATTGAAGGGGCCATCCAGTTCATCGTCCAGGTTGATGCATCTTTATTTGTCAAAGGGTGATCGCGTGTATCTCACTGAAAATGCGAAGGACAGGATTGTCATCATCAAACAGATGGGTGGGCACTACAAAGAAAAAAAATAAACATAAATAACGCGGCGAGGCAGTGTTCAGCATGAGCCGAGAGCCTCAATGTCCCGGCCAGGATTTGAGCACTTTACTGGCCGGTTCTGCGTGCACAGGTCGGGCATGCTGTTCCAGCGCCCACGCCACATGCTCTCTGACCAACTCTGACGGATAATCCCGTCGCGCCTTCAACGCTTCCAGCACCGCAATCGTTGAGGGCGCATTGCCCAGCCCCACGGCCAGATTCCGCAACCAGCGCTCATAGCCCGCTCGCCGCAACGGCGAACCTTCAGTGCTGCTCAAGAACTTCTCTTCATCCCACAAAAACAGCTCGGCCAATTCGGCGTTGTTGAGGTTGTGCCTTGGCTTGAAATCGCTTTCCCCGGAGGGCTTGGCGAAACGGTTCCACGGGCAAACGATCTGGCAGTCATCACAGCCAAATACGCGATTGCCGATCAGCGGGCGCAGGTCTTCGGGGATGGCGCTTTTCAGTTCGATGGTCAGGTAGGAAATACAACGTCGCGCGTCCAGCACGTAGGGGCCGACGAAGGCATTGGTCGGACAGATATCGAGGCACGCGGTGCAGCGCCCGCAGTGTTCGGTGCTGTGCGGTTCATCTACCGGTAATGGCAGATCGACGAACAGTTCGCTCAAGAAGAAAAAGCTGCCGGCCTTGCGATTCAGCACCAGGGTGTTTTTACCGATCCAGCCCAGCCCGGCCTGTTCGGCGATGGCTTTCTCCAGCACCGGGGCACTGTCGACAAACGCGCGGAAACCGAACGGGCCAATCTCGGATTGAATCTTGTCGGCCAATTGTTGCACGCGTTTACGGATCAATTTGTGGTAATCGCGGCCCAAGGCATAACGCGACACGTAGGCTTTTTCCGGTTGCGCCAGCATTTGCGCCATTTTTGTGTCGCCGGGCAGATAGTCCATGCGCAGTGACACCACGCGCAATGTGCCCGGCACCAGCTCTTCGGGGTGCGAGCGTTTGCTGCCATGGGCGCCCATGTAGTCCATTTCGCCGTGGTAGCCGGCTTCGAGCCAGCGCTGCAGGTGCTGCTCATGCTCGGCCAGGTTCAGGCCGCTGATGCCGACTTGCTGGAAGCCCAGCTCGCGGCCCCATTCCTTGATGGATCGGGCGAGGGCGGGCAGGTCTGTAGTAATGGCGGACATGAGGCGAGAGAAACCGGAGCTGAGGTGCGTATAATTCTGCCAGACATCGGAGCCCGAAGACGCATGCCGCACACGAAAGATGAATTACCCGACGCGCTGTACGGCGCCGCACAGGTGCGCGAACTCGATGCACGGCTCATGGCTGCCGGCACACCGGGCTTCGAATTGATGCAGCGCGCGGCGCAGGCGACCTGGCGTTCGCTGGTTCGGCAGTGGCCCACCGCCAGCGAGCTGACCGTGCTTTGCGGCCATGGCAACAACGCCGGCGACGGTTATCTGGTCGCTGCCTTGGCGCGTCGGGCCGGTTGGACGGTGCAGGTGTTGGCGGTCGGCGACCCGCAACTCTTGCAGGGTGACGCAGCACAGGCGCACGCCGAGGCTTTGGCCGAGAGTGTCGTTGTGCAGGGCTGGAGTGCCCGGTCCGAGTTGCGCGGTGTGGTTGTCGATGCCTTGCTGGGCACGGGGTTGAGTGGCGAAGTGCGTGAGCCTTATGCCTCTGCCATCAATGCGATCAACGCCAGCGGCTTGCCTGTAACGGCGGTCGATATTCCTTCGGGATTGTGCGCGGATACCGGGCGAGTGCTGGGTGTTGCCGTGCGTGCCGATCTCACGGTGACGTTTATAGGCTTGAAAGTGGGGGTGTTCACGGGCGACGCGGCGGATCATGTCGGCAAGTGGGTGTTCAATGATCTGCAGGCCCCGGCTGAAATCTACAGTGACATTGCTGTCCGTGCCCGGCGCCTCAACGTAGCTAATCTTGCGCTATTGGGCCCTCGCGAGCCGACATCTCATAAGGGTTGCTTCGGTCATTTGCTGTTGGTTGGCGGCGATCATGGCTTTGGCGGGGCGATTCTGCTCAGCAGTGAAAGCGCTCTGCGCAGCGGTACGGGTATGGTGTCGTTGGCAACGCGCCCTGAGCATGTGCCGGCGGCGCTGACCCGCGTTCCTGAAGTCATGGCGCTCGGCGTTTCTTCGGCCAACCAGTTGATGGGCTTGCTGGAGAAGGTGTCGACGCTGGTCGTAGGGCCGGGGCTTGGACAGGCGAGTTGGGGCCGGGCGTTATTGTCAGCCGCCGCCAATGCGCCGTTACCGCAAGTATGGGATGCGGACGCGCTGAATCTGCTGGCGAGCGGTTTCGTCAGTCTGCCCAAGGATTGCGTGATCACTCCGCATCCCGGCGAAGCGGCACGTTTGCTGGGGATCAGCACCGCCCAGGTGCAGGCCGACCGCCCCGCCGCAGCGCTGGCATTGAGCAAAAAATACACCGCAGTGGTGGTGCTCAAAGGTGCTGGCAGCCTGATCGCGCACCCCGATGGTCGTCTGGCGTTGTGTCACCAGGGGCATCCGGCCATGGCCACTGCCGGGCTCGGCGATGTGCTGGCAGGTTTGACCGGCGCGTTGCTGGCACAAGGCATGGACGGTTTCGATGCCGCGTGCCTGGCGGTCTGGCTGCACGCCAACGCCGGGGCGCAACAAGGAAAATGCGGCCGTGGGCTGGCGGCCAGTGATCTGATTCCAGCCATTCGTCAGTTGTTGGAGGAGCTTGCACCGTGTCTGAAGTAACCCTGTACCTGGCCGATGAACAGGCCATGAGCGACTTTGGCGCACGGATCGCCCGCGTTACCCAAGGCCATGGCCTGATTTTTCTTGAGGGCAACCTGGGCATGGGCAAAACGACCCTGTCCCGGGGGATTATTCGTGGGTTGGGGCATGTCGGGGCGGTAAAAAGTCCGACCTTCACGTTGGTCGAGCCTTATGAGATGGGCGAAATCCGCGCCTTCCACTTCGACTTGTATCGACTGGTCGATCCGGAAGAGCTGGAGTTCCTCGGTATTCGTGATTACTTCGAGGACGATGCCCTGTGCCTGATCGAGTGGCCCGATAAAGGTGCAGGCTTTTTGCCAAAGCCGGACCTGACCATTACCATTAGCCCGCAAGACAGCGGGCGTTCGCTGAAAATTTCATCCCAAGGCTCGCGTGGCGAGGCCTGGTGTGCCGCTTTGGCATTGGAATCCAATTAAATGATGGGGTTAGGTATGCGCTTTCGCGCGTTGGTGGCTGCCGCTGGACTGTTGTTGATGGCAGTAACCGTCAACGCTTTGGCCGACTCAAAGGTCAACAGCGTGCGCCTGTGGCGGGCGCCGGACAACACGCGATTGGTTTTCGACCTGAGCGGCCCGGTGCAGCACAGTGTCTTCACCCTGACCGCTCCGGACCGGTTGGTAATCGACATCAATGGCGCCACCTTGGGGGCGCCTTTGAATGTACAGACTGCAAACACGCCGATCACGGCGATACGCTCGGCCCAGCGTACGCCGACCGACCTGCGAGTGGTCGTCGACCTGAAGAAAGCCGTCACCCCGAAAAGCTTCTCGCTGGCGCCGAATGCGCAGTATGGCAACCGTCTGGTGGTCGACTTGTTTGATAACCCGGCCGACGCCGCGCCGCCGCCTGCGCCAACGCCATCGGTGGCCACCGTACCGGCGGTGCCAGTCACCCCGACAAAGCCCGAAATCAAGTTGCCGCCAGCCCCGGCTGGCAAGCGCGACATCATTGTGGTGATCGATGCCGGCCATGGCGGCGAAGACCCGGGAGCATCCGGCTCGCGCGGTCAGCGTGAGAAAGACGTGGTGTTGCAGATTGCTCGCGAATTGCAGCGTCAGGTCAACGGGATGAAAGGCTTCCGTGCCGAATTGACCCGTACCGGTGACTATTTCATCCCGTTACGTGGTCGTACCGAAATCGCCCGCAAGAAGGGCGCCGACCTGTTCGTTTCGATTCACGCCGACGCTGCGCCTTCCGCGGCAGCCTTTGGTGCTTCGGTGTTTGCCCTGTCTGATCGCGGTGCTACGTCGGAGACCGCCCGTTGGCTGGCCGACAGCGAAAACCGTTCCGACCTGATCGGTGGTGCCGGTAACGTCAGCCTCGACGACAAGGACCGCATGCTGGCAGGCGTGCTGCTCGATCTGTCGATGACCGCGTCGCTGACCTCCAGCCTCAACGTCGGCCAGAAAGTCCTGACCAACATCGGCCGGGTTACGCCGTTGCACAAACAGCGCGTCGAGCAGGCCGGTTTTATGGTGTTGAAGTCGCCGGACATTCCGTCGATTTTGGTTGAAACCGGCTTCATCTCCAATGCCAAGGAAGCCTCGAAGCTTGCTGCATCGAGCCACCAGCAGGCGCTGGCACGGTCGATCAGCAGTGGCGTGCGCCAGTTCTTCCAGCAGAATCCACCGCCGGGAACTTACATTGCCTGGCTGCGTGATTCGGGGAAAATCGCCAAGGGACCTCGGGATCACCGGGTAAGCCCGGGTGAAACGCTCTCCATGATCGCCGTGCGTTATCAGGTGTCGCCAGTCACGTTGCGCAATGTCAACAATTTGAAAAGCGATGAACTGAAGGTTGGTCAGCACTTGACCATTCCTGGCACCGAACTGGCGTCCAAAGAATGAATCAGGAGCTGAGCGCAGCCCGCATCGAACTGCTCAGTCCACGGCTGGCGAACCAGATCGCCGCCGGTGAGGTGGTTGAGCGTCCGGCTTCGGTCATTAAGGAGCTGTTGGAAAACAGCCTCGATTCTGGTGCCAAACGCATCGACGTCGATGTCGAGCAGGGCGGCGTCAAACTGCTGCGAGTGCGTGATGATGGCAACGGTATTTCTGCCGATGATCTGCCGTTGGCTCTGGCCCGTCACGCCACCAGCAAGATCCGTAATCTCGAAGACCTCGAACAGGTCATGAGTCTGGGTTTTCGCGGTGAGGCACTGGCATCGATCAGCTCTGTCGCGCGTCTGACCCTGACCTCGCGCACCCGTGATGCCGATCAGGCCTGGCAGGTCGAAACCGAAGGCCGGGACATGGCGCCTCGGGTTCAGCCGGCGGCACACCCGGTCGGTACGTCGGTGGAAGTGCGTGACCTGTTCTTCAATACCCCTGCGCGGCGTAAATTTCTCAAGACCGAAAAAACCGAATTCGATCATCTGCAAGAGGTGATCAAGCGCCTGGCGCTGGCGCGTTTCGACGTGGCTTTCCATCTGCGCCACAACGGCAAGACCATTCTCAGCCTGCACGAAGCCCATGATGACGCGGCCCGCGCACGACGTGTGGCGGCCATCTGTGGTTCTGGTTTCCTTGAACAGGCGTTGCCGATCGAGATCGAACGCAACGGTTTGCACCTGTGGGGCTGGGTCGGTTTGCCGACCTTCAACCGTAGTCAGGCAGATTTGCAGTATTTCTTCGTGAATGGTCGCGCGGTGCGCGACAAACTGGTGGCCCACGCGGTGCGTCAGGCGTATCGCGATGTGCTGTTCAACGGCCGTCATCCGACCTTTGCGCTGTTTTTCGAGGTCGATCCGGCGGCAGTGGACGTCAACGTGCACCCGACCAAGCACGAAGTGCGTTTCCGTGATGGACGCATGGTGCATGACTTCCTCTACGGCACGCTGCACCGTGCTTTGGGCGATGTGCGCCCGGAAGACCAACTTGCCGGCGCCGTCACCACTGCCATCGTCAGGCCAAGCGGCCTTGATGCCGGTGAATTCGGACCTCAGGGCGAAATGCGCCTGGCGGCCAATGCGCTGCTTGAGCAACCGCAGGCGCAACCGACGCTCAATGCCTCCTCTGGCGCTAGCGCTGGCGGCGCTTATCAGTATCAATACACGCCACGTCCGCAATCTGCGATGCCGCCGGCCGCCGAGGCTCAGGCCGCCTACCGGGAGTTTTTTGCGCCGCTGCCTGAAGCGAATGCCAACGCGCTACCCGCTGGACAGGAAGACATTCCACCGCTCGGTTACGCGCTGGCGCAGCTCAAGGGCATCTATATCTTGTCCGAGAACGCCCAAGGCCTGGTACTGGTGGACATGCATGCCGCTCACGAGCGGATCATGTACGAGCGCCTTAAGATCGCCATGGCCAGCGAAGGCCTCAGCGGCCAGCCGTTGCTGGTGCCGGAGTCGCTGGCGGTCAGTCAGCGCGAGGCCGACTGCGCCGAAGAGCACGCAGCGTGGTTCCAGCGTTTGGGTTTTGAATTGCAGCGCCTGGGCCCGGAGACGCTGGCGATTCGGCAGATTCCGGCCTTGCTGAAGCAGGCTGAAGCCAACCGTTTGGTCGGCGATGTGCTGTCGGACCTGATGGAATACGGCACCAGCGACCGGATTCAGGCGCACCTGAACGAACTGCTCGGCACCATGGCCTGCCACGGCGCGATCCGCGCCAACCGGCGCCTGGCCTTGCCCGAAATGAACGGCCTGCTGCGTGACATGGAAAACACTGAGCGCAGCGGTCAATGTAATCATGGCCGGCCGACCTGGACCCAATTGGGTCTGGACGATCTGGACAAACTGTTCTTGCGCGGTCGTTGATGAAGCAGCTTCCTCCAGCGATTTTCCTGATGGGCCCGACCGCTGCGGGCAAGACCGACCTGGCCATCGAACTGACCAAAGTGCTGCCGTGCGAGCTGATCAGCGTCGATTCCGCGCTGGTCTATCGAGGCATGGACATTGGCACGGCCAAACCCTCGAAAGAGCTGCTGGCTGAATTTCCGCATCGTTTGATCGACATTCTCGACCCGGCTGAAGCCTATTCGGCTGCGGATTTCCGTCGCGATGCCCTGCAAGCGATGGCAGAGATCACCTCCCGCGGGAAAATTCCGCTGCTGGTCGGCGGCACAATGCTCTATTACAAGGCTTTGGTCGAAGGTCTGGCCGATATGCCGGCCGCCGATCCCGAGGTGCGTGCGCAAATCGAAGAAGAGGCTGCACGCCTTGGCTGGCAAGCCCTGCACGATCAATTGGCGGTGATCGATCCGGTGTCTGCAGCGCGTATTCATCCGAACGATCCGCAACGCTTGAGTCGGGCGCTGGAAGTTTATCGGGTCAGCGGTCAGAGCATGACTGCCCTTCGCCAGCAACAATCTGTGCAAAGTACTGAAGCATCAGCTTCTGGTCAGCAACAATTGCCCTATACTGTCGCAAACTTGGCCATTGCCCCGGCAAATCGCCAGGTATTGCATGAGCGTATTAAACAAAGATTCACAAATATGCTGGAACAGGGGTTCATCGACGAGGTCGTAGCCCTGCGTAAAAGAAGTGACCTGCATTCAGGGTTGCCGTCTATACGTGCGGTAGGCTATCGCCAAGTCTGGGATTATCTGGATGGCAAGCTGACGTTGGCCGAAATGCAGGAGCGCGGTGTCATCGCCACGCGCCAATTGGCCAAGCGCCAGTTCACCTGGCTGCGCAGTTGGGAAGATTTACACTGGCTGGACAGTCTTGATTGCGACAATCTGCCACGCGCCTTGAAATACCTTGGGACCATCTCCATATTGAGCTGAGTCCTTGCAATTGCCGTCTATCCTTGGGGGTGTGGCGGCCAAAGCCATCTGAATTACCTATTTTTTATTATTGAATCCTTAAAGGAGTGCGGCACATGTCAAAAGGGCATTCGCTACAAGACCCTTACCTGAATACTTTACGTAAAGAGAAAGTTGGGGTTTCCATCTACCTGGTCAACGGTATCAAACTGCAAGGCACGATCGAGTCGTTCGACCAGTTCGTGATCCTGCTGAAAAACACCGTCAGCCAGATGGTCTACAAACACGCTATCTCGACAGTAGTGCCGGTTCGTCCAATTCGTCTGCCTAGCGCAACCGAAAACGAACAAGGCGACGCTGATCCAGCTCCGGGTAACGCCTGATAGGAGTCTCCTTTGTTCTTTGAGCGCCACGGTGGTGGTGAGCGAGTCATCCTCGTTCACTTGGATGGACAGGACCCTGAGGCGCGCGAAGATCCGCAGGAGTTTCAGGAACTGGCTAATTCGGCGGGCGCCGAGACCGTTGCGTTTTTTAACGTGCCGCGTCATCGGCCAACCGCCAAATTCCTGATTGGCAGCGGCAAGGTCGAGGAGCTACGCGACCTGGTCCATGCCGAGAAGGCCGATCTGGTGATTTTCAATCACATTCTCACGCCCAGTCAGGAACGTAACCTCGAACGTGTTTTCGAGTGTCGCGTGATCGACCGCACCGGTTTGATTCTCGATATTTTCGCCCAACGCGCCCGTACCCATGAGGGCAAGCTTCAGGTCGAACTGGCCCAGCTTGACCACATGAGCACCCGGCTGGTTCGTGGCTGGACTCACCTTGAGCGTCAAGGTGGTGGTATCGGCATGCGTGGTCCGGGTGAAACCCAACTGGAAACCGACCGCCGTCTGCTGCGGGTTCGCCTGCGACAGATCAAGGGCCGCCTGGAAAAAGTACGCAGCCAGCGCGAGCAATCGCGACGCGGCCGATCGCGTGCGGATATTCCTACCGTCTCATTGGTGGGGTATACCAACGCCGGTAAATCGACGCTCTTCAATAACGTGACGAAATCCGACGTGTACGCGGCTGATCAGTTGTTTGCCACGCTGGACCCGACCTTGCGCCGTCTGGAACTGGACGACCTGGGGCCGATCGTTCTGGCCGACACTGTGGGTTTCATACGTCACTTGCCCCACAAGCTGGTCGAAGCATTTCGGTCTACGCTCGAAGAGTCCAGCAACTCTGATTTGCTGTTGCATGTGATCGATGCGGCCGAGCCGGATCGCATGTTGCAGATCGAGCAGGTGATGGTGGTGCTGGGTGAGATCGGGGCGCAAGACTTGCCGATCCTTGAGGTATACAACAAACTCGATCTGCTTGAGGGTGTTGAGCCGCAGATCCAGCGCGATGCCGATGGCAAACCGCAGCGGGTCTGGTTGTCGGCGCGGGACGGTAGTGGTCTGGAGTTGCTTGAGCAAGCCATTGCCGAGTTGCTCGGCAGTGATTTGTTTGTGGGAACCTTGCGCTTGCCGCAGCGATTCGCTCGACTGCGTGCGCAGTTCTTTGAGCTCGGTGCGGTGCAGAAAGAAGAACACGACGAAGAAGGCATCTGTCTGCTGGCCGTTCGTTTGCCCCGGGTCGAGTTGAATCGACTGGTAAGCCGCGAAGGATTGCAGCCGATGGAGTTCATCGAGCAACACACTTTGCAATAAAAGCCTGAAAAAGCGGTTGTGCCGTGAAGGCAGGCATTCTGTAGCATTGGTCGGCGCGCCGTGGGTGCGTCTTTGCTTTATCAGATGGAGAGCGCTATGGCTTGGAATGAGCCGGGTGGCAACTCGAACAATCAGGATCCTTGGGGTGGCAAGCGCCGCAATAATGGCGACCGCAAGGGGCCACCAGATCTCGACGAGGCCTTCCGTAAGCTGCAGGAAAGCCTGAACGGGTTGTTCGGTGGTGGTAAGAAACGTGGTGATGACGGCGGTGGTTCGGGCAAGAGTGGAGGCGGCTTCGGCGGTCTGCTCGGCATCGGACTGGTCGTGCTGGCGGCTGTCTGGCTGTACAGCGCGGTCTACGTAGTCGACGAGCAGGAGCAAGCCGTCGTGCTGCGCTTCGGCAAATACTACGAAACCGTTGGCCCGGGTCTGAACATCTATTTCCCGCCGATCGATAAAAAGTACATGGAAAACGTTACGCGTGAGCGTGCCTATACCAAGCAGGGTCAAATGCTCACCGAAGACGAGAACATCGTCGAAGTGCCGCTGACCGTGCAGTACAAGATCAGCAACCTTCAGGACTTCGTGCTGAACGTCGATCAACCTGAAATCAGCTTGCAGCATGCAACCGACAGCGCCCTGCGCCATGTGGTGGGTTCGACCGCCATGGACCAGGTGCTGACCGAAGGTCGTGAGTTGATGGCCAGCGAAATCAAGGAGCGTCTGCAACGCTTCCTCGATACCTATCGCACCGGTATCACCGTGACTCAGGTGAACGTACAGAACGCGGCAGCCCCGCGTGAAGTGCAGGAAGCCTTCGATGACGTGATCCGCGCGCGTGAAGACGAACAGCGTTCGCGCAACCAGGCGGAAACCTACGCCAACGGCGTCGTGCCTGAGGCGCGTGGTCAGGCCCAGCGTATCCTTGAGGATGCCAACGGTTACCGCGACGAAACGGTCTCTCGCGCCAAGGGTGAGGCAGATCGCTTCACTAAACTGGTCGCCGAATACCGCAAGGCACCTGAAGTTACCCGTGAGCGTCTGTACCTGGACACCATGCAGGAAATATTCAGCAATACCAGCAAGGTGCTTGTGACTGGTAACAAGAACGGCCAGAGCAACCTGCTGTATTTGCCGCTGGACAAGATGATTCAGAGCGGTTCGGGTAGCAATGCGCCGGTCGCCGGTTCGGCTGCTGCCAGTAAAAACTCGGATGTCACGCCGCATGTCACTGACCTGCCGCAGTCGCGTACAAGGGAGACCCGCTGATGAGCAATAAATCGCTGATCGCCCTGATCGTTGGCGTCGTTGTGGTATTGGTTGGCTGGAACTGCTTCTACATCGTGTCTCAGACCGAGCGCGCGGTTATGCTGCAATTCGGTCGTGTGGTAGAGGCCGATGTTCAGCCAGGTCTGCATGTGAAAGTGCCTTACGTTAACCAGGTGCGTAAATTCGACGCACGTCTGATGACACTGGATGCACCGACGCAGCGCTTCCTGACCCTGGAAAAGAAAGCCGTGATGGTCGATGCTTACGCCAAGTGGCGTGTGAAAGATGCCGAGCGCTTCTACACCGCGACTTCCGGCCTCAAGCAGATCGCCGACGAGCGTTTGTCCCGTCGTCTGGAATCCGGCCTGCGTGACCAGTTCGGTAAACGCACCCTGCATGAAGTGGTATCCGGTGAGCGCGACGCGCTGATGGCTGATATCACTGCTTCGTTGAACACGATGGCCGAGAAAGAGCTGGGTATCGAGGTGGTCGATGTCCGGGTCAAGGGTATCGATCTGCCGAAAGAAGTTAACCGCAGCGTGTTCGAGCGTATGAGCACCGAGCGTGAGCGTGAAGCTCGCGAGCACCGCGCCAAGGGTAACGAGCTGGCTGAAGGCATCCGTGCCGACGCCGATCGTCAACGCCGCGTTCTGCTGGCTGAAGCCTATCGTGAATCCGAAGAGGTTCGTGGTGACGGTGATGCCCAGGCTGCTGCGATCTACTCCAAGGCCTACGGTCAGGATCAGGAGTTCTACGCTTTCTATCGTAGCCTGCGTGCCTACCGTGAAAGCTTCGCGAACAAATCCGACGTCATGGTCCTCGACCCAAGCAGCGACTTTTTCCGTTACCTGGAAAAGTCCAAGCCTTGATACGACGTTGACCTGAATCATTCCGCCCGGCGGCTAAAACCTCGGGCGGGGTGATCCTTTGGGAAAACGTGTGTATGATGCGGCAGCCGGGAAATTCCCGGCTTTTTTGCGTCTGCACGTTTGATTGCTGTTTTTGCTGCAGAACATCGGGCTGAATAGCTCGACAGTTTTTCGAGGAAAGTGATGGGCGAGGCCGGTATCAGGCCTTTCGCTGCGTCGTTCATGCGCGTGCGTTTTGAATGGCCTGATCATTTTCTGCTTCACTCAAGGCTCGCCCTAGTGCTGGCCGCCCGGATCAAAGGGGAAGGCGTAATGGCAACGGTAGACCGCTGGCTGCTGCCAGATGGCATCGAAGAAGTACTGCCACCGGAAGCTGCGCGCATTGAAGTGGCGCGTCGTCAGGTGTTGGATCTGTTCCAGAGCTGGGGTTACGAGTTTGTCGTGACCCCCCATATCGAGTACCTGGAATCCCTGCTGACCGGCGCGGGCCAGGATCTGGATCTGCGTACCTTCAAGGTCATCGACCCGCAATCGGGCCGGCAGATGGGGTTCCGTGCCGACATCACGCCGCAAGTGGCGCGCATCGACGCACACACCCTGCGTCGCGAAGGCCCGAGTCGTCTGTGCTACGCCGGTAGCGTGCTGCATGCCCAGCCGCGTGCACTGTCGTCTTCTCGCAGCCCGATCCAGTTGGGTGCCGAGTTGTACGGCGACGCCAGCCCGAGCAGCGACGTTGAAGTGATCAGCCTGATGCTGGCCATGCTGCACCTGGCCGATGTGCCGGATGTGCACATGGACCTTGGCCATGTCGGCATTTACCGTGGTCTGGCGCGCGCCGCCGGCCTGTCCGGTGAAGTTGAGCAGCAGTTGTTCGATGCGCTGCAACGCAAGGCGATCGACGAGGTCATTACGTTGACCGAAGGCTTGCCGGCCGATCTGTCCGGCATGCTGCGTGCGCTGGTCGACCTGTGTGGTGGCCGCGAGGTGCTGGTCGCCGCCCGTGAGCGTTTGGCCAATGCGCCGGCGCCGGTGCTGGCGGCACTGGAAGATTTGCTGGCAATCGCCGAGCGTCTGTCGGCGCGATTCCCGCAGTTGCCGCTGTACTTTGATCTGGGCGAGCTGCGCGGCTACCACTACCACACTGGTGTGGTGTTCGCGGTGTTCGTGCCGGGCGTTGGCCAGTCCATCGCTCAAGGCGGTCGTTACGACGACATCGGCGCCGACTTCGGTCGCGCCCGTCCGGCGACCGGCTTCTCTACCGATTTGAAAACCCTGGTGACCCTGGGGCGTGCTGAAATCGAGCTACCGTCTGGCGGTATCTGGATGCCTGACAGTACGGATGCGGCACTCTGGCAGCAGGTTTGCCAGTTGCGCAGTGAGGGTCAGCGTGTTGTTCAGGCGTTGCCTGGACAACCTTTGGCCGCCGCCCGTGATGCGGACTGCGACCGGCAATTGATTCAGCAGAACGGGCTTTGGCAAGTATCGCCACTGGCTTCTTGAGTTTTCCTGCCGGCCATCGCCGGCACCAAGTTTGCGCGAATGAGGACAAGTGTTATGGGTAAGAATGTCGTAGTCCTGGGCACCCAGTGGGGTGATGAGGGCAAAGGCAAGATCGTTGATCTGCTGACCGAACATGCTGCCGCCGTAGTGCGCTACCAGGGTGGCCACAACGCTGGTCACACCTTGGTGATCGACGGCGAAAAAACCGTCTTGCACCTGATCCCGTCGGGCGTATTGCGCGAAGGCGTGCAGTGCCTGATCGGTAACGGCGTGGTGGTTGCACCTGACGCTCTGATGCGGGAAATCAACAAGCTGGAGGAGAAAGGCGTGCCGGTGCGCGAGCGCCTGCGTATCAGCCCGTCTTGCCCGCTGATCCTGTCCTACCACGTTGCGCTGGATCAGGCCCGTGAGAAGGCCCGTGGCGAGCTGAAGATCGGTACGACCGGTCGCGGCATCGGCCCGGCTTACGAAGACAAGGTTGCACGTCGCGGTCTGCGCATCGGTGACCTGTTCCACCGCGAGCGTTTCGCCGCCAAGCTGGGCGAGTTGCTGGATTACCACAACTTCGTACTGGTCAATTACTACAAAGAGCCGGCCATCGACTTCCAGAAGACTCTCGACGAGTGCATGGAATACGCTGAGCTGCTCAAGCCGATGATGCTCGACGTCACTGCCGAACTGCACGACCTGCGTCGCGCAGGCAAAGACATCATGTTCGAAGGCGCCCAAGGCTCGCTGCTGGACATCGACCACGGTACCTACCCGTACGTCACCAGCTCCAACACCACGGCCGGCGGCATCGCCACCGGTTCGGGCGTTGGTCCGATGTTCCTGGACTACATCCTCGGCATCACCAAGGCTTACACCACTCGTGTAGGTTCGGGGCCTTTCCCGACTGAACTGTTCGACGACGTTGGCGCATTCCTGGCCAAGCGTGGCCACGAGTTCGGTGCAACCACCGGTCGTGCCCGTCGTTGCGGCTGGTTCGACGCCGTCATCCTGCGTCGCGCTATCGATGTGAACAGCATCTCGGGCCTGTGCCTGACCAAGCTGGACGTACTGGACGGTCTGGAAACCATCAACATCTGCGTTGGCTACAAGAACGCTGATGGTGCAGTGATCGACGCACCAACTGACGCTGATAGCTACATTGGCCTTGAGCCGGTGTACGAGCAAATGCCGGGCTGGAGCGAATCGACCCTGGGTGCCAAGACCCTGGAAGAGCTGCCACAGGCTGCGCGTAACTACATCAAACGCATCGAAGAGCTGGTCGGCGCGCCGATCGACATTATTTCGACGGGCCCGGATCGCAACGAAACCATCGTTCTGCGCCATCCGTTTGCTTGATAAGTCGTTGATGTAAAAAACAAAGGCCCCTTAATTGGGGCCTTTGTCGTTTATGCCTGTTGGACGGCATGACCTTTGCTGTGATTCTGTCTACAAGAGTGCCATCAAATTAATGGCGTCAGACGTAGAGGTATTCACAGTGTCGGCCGTTCTCTCACTGTTACAAAGCCGTTTATTGCGGCCTGTATTCGTTACCCTTGGTATCGCCCTTTTGGTGCAGGTGTTGGTGGCCGTCGCCCTGACACGGAGCACGGTCACCGCGCTGGAAGCTGATCTGGCGGTGCGGCTCGGTGCTGACAGCCAGAAACTTTCCGGCGAACTGGAGCAGGCAGGGCGTGAAGTCACGTCGAGTCTTGATGCTTTGTCCGCCAACACTCGTCAGCGGCTGACCGCGGGTCTGTCGTCGCGTTTGAAGGAAGAGCAGGCGCAACTTCGCGCGACACTGGAAAAGGATCTGCAGGATTCGGCCAATGACATGGCCCAATTGCTGGCTTCCGTTGCACCTCGCGCCATGTGGGATAGCGATGTACCGACCTTGTCTGAATTCGCCCGGCGCGCCCAGCGCAACCCCAGCGTGCTGTTCGTTGTGTACGACGATGCGACCGGTCAGCACCTGACCCGTTATCTCAATCGCGAAAACCCGATCAACAAGGCCTTGCTGGAAAAGGGCCAGGGTGAGCGTGCACTGGATAAAGTGCTGGATGCGGCGAAGCACGATCCGTCGGTCTATTACCTGGAGGCGTCGATCAATCCCAATGGCGTGGAAATCGGCAAGGTGTTGATGGGGGTCTCCACGGCGTCCGTAGAGACCGATCTGGCGGCGCTGGATAAGCGCTTCTCGGCGTTGATCGCCAGCAGTGATCAGTTGGTTGGCGACAGCCTCAAAGGCGCGGCAGCCGACAGTGCGACCGCGATGCGCGCGCGCCTGCAATCGGCGCAATCGACTGCGGTAGAAATGAAAGCCAATACTGCCAGTACCGTGCAGGACGCCGCCGCGACTCTGCGCTGGCGGATCGGCATGGGCCTGGCGCTGGTCGGTGCGGGTGTGCTGCTGTTGTTGGCCGTGGTTTTGGGTCATCGTGTGGTCAATCGCCTGAAGATGCTCAACGTGGCGATGGATGATCTCGCAGCGGGTGAGGGCGATCTGACCAAGCGTGTGCAAATCAACAGCAAGGATGAGATCGGCGACATGGCCTCGGCGGTCAATCGCTTTGTG
This sequence comes from Pseudomonas sp. RA_15y_Pfl2_54, assembly GCF_963971015.1. Taxonomy (NCBI): domain Bacteria; kingdom Pseudomonadati; phylum Pseudomonadota; class Gammaproteobacteria; order Pseudomonadales; family Pseudomonadaceae; genus Pseudomonas; species Pseudomonas sp. RA_15y_Pfl2_54. The sequence goes on along the minus strand of NZ_CAXAPN010000004.1, from coordinate 188,862 downwards.
GATAAGTTGCAGCCGATCGTGCGCGAGGCGGGCGACGTGGCTCAGCGCACGGGTGTGGAAATCGGTGCGATGACCCTGCGCAATGCCGGCGCGGATGCTGCGGCCGGGATGCAGCGCGACGAAGTGGCGGAAAGTCTGCGCGCACTGTCGCAAATGGCTGATGAGGCGCAATCGGAAAGCCATGCCATGCAGGCGGCGTTGAAGCAGGTGGTCGACATTCGACAGGCCACCGATGAAAACACCCGCACGTCGGCCAAGGTCGGCAGCCTGATCGAGGCGCTCGCCGGACAGGTCGATACCGGGGCAAAAGTCATCGAGCGACTGGCGCAGCAGAGCGAGCAGATTGAAGTCGTGCTGACAGTGATTCACGGGATTGCCGAGCAAACCAATTTGCTGGCGCTGAACGCGGCTATCGAAGCGGCGCGGGCGGGCGAGACCGGGCGCGGTTTCGCCGTGGTGGCGGACGAGGTTCGTGCACTGGCGAGTAAAACCCAGAGTTCTACCGGCGACATTCAAGCGCACATTGTGGCTTTGCAGCAGGGCGCGCGGGAGGCGGTGGAGGCGATTGGTCAGGCTGGGCGTCAGGCCAGCGAAGGTTTGCTGGTGCTGCGTGACAGTGCGCGCTTACAGCAATCTGTGCAGGTGTCGGTCGAGCAGGTGCACGCGGCAATTGGTTTGGCCACGCAGGCGGCGGCGCATCAGGCGCAAGGTGCACAGGCAGTGCGTGGGCGGGTCGAGACGATTCATGCTCAAGCCGAGAAAGCGGCTCAAGCGGTGGTGGAGACCACGGCCAGTGGCAAGGTGCTGGATGGTTTGGCGGCCCAGCTCAAGGCGAGCCTGGGGCAGTTCAGGGCGTGATTCAGATCCGATTGCCAGTAGGCTGGCTCCCACAGGGGGATGCATTCCACTGTGGGAGTGAGTCGGTTCGCGATGGCCGTTTCAGCGGCTCAGGTACATCCGGGTTGTCAGCAGATAAACCGGCAATCCAGAAACCACAATCAACAGCGCCGCATAAGGCGCTGCGGCCGCAAACTCGACATTCGCCGTATGCGCCCACACCTCGGTTGCCAACGTATTGAGACCGGTCGGACTCAGCAGCAACGTCGCGGTCAATTCCTTCATCGCATCCAGAAACACCAACGCAAACGCTGCGCCCAATGCCGGGAAGATGATCGGCAGTGTCACCCGGCAAAACGCCGTAAACGACGATGCGCCCAGTGTGCGTGCAGCCTCTTCCAGTTGCGGCGCTGCCTTGTTCAGTGCCGTGCGGATCGGAGCCTGAGCCAGCGGCAGGAACAACAGCGCATAAGCGATCAGCAACAGGCCGGACGTTTGATACAGCACAGGCACGTAGTGCAGGGCGAAATACACCAGCGTCAGCGCAATCACCAAACCCGGCAACGCATGCAGCAGATACGGCAAGCGTTCGGCCCAGATCGCCAGTTGGCCTTTATAGCGCACCACCAGCAGCCCGACCGGCACTGCCAGCAACAGGCACAGTGCCGCGCCACCCAGCGATAACGCCAGCGATGACAGCAGCGCCTCGGAAATGGCCGCAACCGGGAATGCAGCCGAAGAGCCCACAGCCAGCCAGTACGCCAGCATGCCCAGTGGAATCGCGCTGCCAATGATCGCCAGGATCAGGCAATACAACTGGCCGACCGCCGCCCAAGGCCCCAGCTGAACCTGTTCAGCCTGACGCGCCGCACCTTGCCCGGTGCGCACGTGCCGGCCCTTGCCGCGCACTCGCAGTTCCAGCCACAGCAGCACCAGGCACAGCGCGAGCAGCACGGCGGACAGCATTGCTGCATTGGCGTTGCTGAATGCCAGTTCGAATTGTTGGTAGATCGCCGTGGTAAAGGTTTGCAGGCCAATGATCGACAGTGCGCCAAACTCCACCAGCATGTGTAAGGCGATCAGCAGCGAGCCCGCTAGCAGCGATGGCCAGAGCAGGGGCAGGGTGACCCGGAAAAAAACGCCCCAGCGATTCTGCCCCAAGGTGCGGGCTGACTCTTCGAGAGAAGGATCGAGATTGCGCAGGGTTGCCGCCACTGGGAGAAAGATCAGCGGGTATTTCGACAGGCTCATCACCAGAATCGCGCCGCCGAGGCCTTCGAACTGTGCGCTCAGCGAAACCCAGGTGAAGCTGCTGACAAACGCCGGAACCGCGAACGGCAGGCACAGGATCACACCCCACAAACGCCGCCCCGGCAGATTGCTGCGCTCCAGCAGCCAGGCCAGCGACAGGCCGATCACGCCGCAGGTGATAGTCACGCCGACCATCAAGGCCAGCGTATTGCGCAGTAGACCGAAGACATAGGGGCGCCACAACAAATGCAGCGCCTCTGCCCAGCCGGCCTGCCAGGTCTTTATCCCAACGTAGGCCAGCGGCAACAGGCTCAAGACCACCAATAGCAATACCGGCAGTACCAGCCAGATCGATGGTCGCTTGCGCCGTGGCACGTACCCCCCGCGCGCGGCGGGGGCGGATAACGATGCGGTCATCAGTTCAAGCCAACTTCACGTTCCAGCTCCAGTGCTTGTTCAGCATTGCCCAAATCGGCCGGTGTGACGTTCGGCGCTTCCAGTTCGCTGAACGGCTTGAGGCCGCGATCCGATTCCATGCCTTTGTGCAGCGGGTATTCGGCGGTGGTTTGGGTGATCACGCGCTGGCCTTCTTCGCTGGCCATGTAGGCGAGCAATTGCTGCGCTTCTTTTGGGTGTTTGCTGGATTTCAGCACGGCAGCGCTGGAAACGGTAATCAAGCCGCCGACATCGCCGCCGGTGAAGTAGTGCAGTTTGGAATCCAGTTGGCCTTTCTCGCGTTGCAGGGCGAACCAGTAGTAGTTGTTCACCAGTACGGCGGCGACTTCACCGTTCTCGACGGCTTTGAGCGCGACCATGTTGTTGCTGTAGGTCTTGCCGAAAGCGCGCAGGCCGGTCAGCCATTCTTCGGCGGCATCGCGACCGTGCATTTTGATGATGGCCACGGCCTGTTCCTGGAAGGCGCCGCTGGTGGGCACAAAGCCGATCTTGCCTTGCCATTTCGGCTCGGAGAATTCCATTACCGACTTCGGCAGGTCTTTTTCGTCGATCAGTGTCGGGTTGAACGCCGCCACGCGAACGCGAGCGGTGACGCCGATCCAGGTGCCGTTGCCAGCGACGTATTTTTTCGGCAGTACGGCCAGTGTGGCGTCATCGGTCTTGGCCAGCAGGCCTTGTTCGCCGAGGTTATTCAGTGGAGGGGATTCTTCGGTGTAGATCACGTCGGCGGGGGAGCGGTCGCCTTCTTCGATGATCTGGCTGGCAAGCTGATTGCTGCTGCCTTTGCGGACATTGACGTGAATGCCGGTCTTGGCTTCAAAGGCTTTGGCGATCGCGTCGCCGACTTCCTTGTGTTGGCCGTTGTAGAGAGTCAGGGAAACCGCATCGGCAGCCTGGGCGAGGGGAGTGGCGAGTGCCAGGCCGAGGAGGGTGAAGGTAAAGCCTCGGCGCAGGGTATTTCGAAACGTCATTCGCAGGGTTCCTCACTGTCGCATTGCAAAAACTTGCAACAATGATAAACGATATTGTTTCTCAAATGCGCCTTGTGGCGTACGAGCAGGTTTGCTAAGGCGAGGGGAATGGATTTTCAAATGCCAGAAACGCAAAAACCCGCTTTCGCGGGTTTCTGTGAAATCCAAGGCCTTAACCTTGAATTTGAATTGGTGCCCAGAAGAAGACTCGAACTTCCACGACCGTAAGGTCACCAGCACCTGAAGCTGGCGTGTCTACCAATTTCACCATCTGGGCAATCATCGCTAGCGTTGCCGCTGTTGATGTGGCGCACTATACGGAGCGCGTTTTAATCTGTAAACCCCTGATTTAATTTTAATAAATCAGTTTTAAGAAAACCGTTCCTTAGAATGCAAAAAACCCGCTTTCGCGGGTTTTGTGTGAGCCTTGAAACTGATCTAGTCTCAAGCTCTAAATTGGTGCCCAGAAGAAGACTCGAACTTCCACGACCGTAAGGTCACCAGCACCTGAAGCTGGCGTGTCTACCAATTTCACCATCTGGGCAGTATCGGCAGCGCATGTGCGTCGTCGATGGCGCGCACTATACGGAGCGTCTTTTTAACTGTAAACCCCTGCCAGCAAAAAAAATGGTTTTTTTTACCGGCGGTGTTCAAAACGGCTTTCCAGCTTCGATACAGGGCTTCAGAAGGGCCTTATAGAGTCGGAAATTTCCCGTTTGATGGCGCCTATGCCAAACTAACCCGTATATAGACAAGGTGAAAACTATCTAATGGCCGATTGGCAGTCCCTCGATCCCGAGGCCGCTCGTGAAGCGGAAAAATATGAAAACCCTATTCCTAGCCGCGAACTGATCCTGGCGCATCTCGCCGATCGGGGTTCGCCTGCTGCCCGCGAGCAACTGGTCGAAGAGTTTGGTCTGACCACAGAAGACCAGGTCGAAGCCCTGCGCCGCCGTCTGCGCGCCATGGAGCGCGACGCTCAACTGATCTACACCCGTCGTGGTACTTACGCGCCGGTGGATAAGCTCGACCTGATCCTCGGTCGCATCAGCGGTCACCGTGACGGCTTTGGCTTCCTGGTGCCGGACGACGGTAGCGATGACCTGTTCATGAGCCCGGCGCAAATGCGCTTGGTGTTCGACGGTGATCGCGCGCTGGCCCGTGTTTCCGGCCTCGATCGTCGCGGTCGCCGCGAAGGTGTGATCGTTGAAGTGGTGACCCGTGCTCACGAAAGCATTGTCGGTCGCTACTTTGAAGAGGGCGGCATCGGCTTCGTCGTTGCGGATAACCCGAAGATCCAGCAAGAAGTGCTGGTGACCCCGGGTCGCAATGCCAACGCCCAGATCGGCCAGTTCGTTGAGGTGAAGATCACTCACTGGCCGACACCACGCTTTCAGCCGCAAGGCGATGTGGTTGAAGTGGTCGGCAACTACATGGCGCCGGGCATGGAAATCGATGTCGCCCTGCGTACCTACGATATTCCGCACGTCTGGCCTGAAGCGGTTCTCAAAGAAGCCGCCAAGCTCAAGCCGGAAGTGGAAGACAAAGACAAAGAGAAGCGCGTCGACCTGCGCCATCTGCCGTTCGTCACCATCGACGGCGAAGATGCCCGCGACTTCGACGATGCGGTCTATTGCGAAGCCAAGCCTGGCAAGCTGCGACTGTTCTCCGGTGGCTGGAAGTTGTACGTGGCGATTGCCGACGTTTCCAGTTACGTGAAAATCGGTTCGGCGCTGGACAACGAAGCCCAGGTGCGCGGCAACTCGGTGTACTTCCCTGAGCGCGTAGTGCCGATGCTGCCAGAGCAGTTGTCCAACGGCCTCTGCTCGCTGAACCCGCATGTCGATCGTCTGGCCATGGTTTGCGAGATGACCATCTCCAAGTCTGGCGAAATGACTGACTACTGCTTCTATGAGGCGGTGATTCATTCTCACGCTCGTCTGACCTACAACAAGGTCAGCGCGATGCTGGAAACGCCGAAGGTTGCCGAAGCGCGTAAATTGCGTGGCGAATACACCGACGTCGTGCCGCACCTCAAGCAGCTTTATTCGCTGTACAAAGTGTTGCTGGCCGCCCGTCATGTGCGTGGCGCGATCGATTTCGAGACTCAGGAAACCCGGATCATCTTCGGTTCCGAGCGCAAGATTGCCGAAATCCGCCCGACCACCCGTAATGATGCGCACAAGCTGATTGAGGAATGCATGCTGGCGGCCAACGTGGCCACTGCCGAATTCCTGAAGAAACACGAAATCCCGGCGCTGTATCGTGTCCACGATGGTCCGCCGCCGGAGCGTCTGGAAAAACTGCGCGCCTTCCTCGGTGAACTTGGCCTGTCCCTGCACAAAGGCAAGGACGGCCCGTCGCCGAAGGACTATCAGGCCTTGCTGGCGAGCATCAAGGACCGTCCGGATTTCCATCTGATCCAGACCGTGATGCTGCGCTCGCTGAGCCAAGCGGTGTACAGCGCTGACAATCAGGGCCACTTCGGCCTGAATTACGAAGCCTATACCCACTTCACTTCGCCGATCCGTCGTTACCCGGATCTGCTTACGCACCGCGCGATCCGCAGCGTGATCCATTCGAAACAGGACACCCCGCACGTTCGTCGTGCCGGCGCGATGACCATTCCGAAAGCGCGCATCTATCCGTACGACGAAGCGGCACTGGAGCAACTCGGCGAGCAATGCTCGATGAGCGAGCGCCGTGCCGACGAAGCGACCCGCGACGTAGTGAACTGGCTCAAGTGCGAGTTCATGAAAGACCGCGTGGGCGAATCGTTCCCGGGTGTGATCACCGCCGTGACCGGTTTTGGCCTGTTCGTCGAACTGACCGATATCTACGTCGAAGGCCTGGTGCATGTCACCGCGCTGCCGGGTGATTACTACCACTTCGATCCTGTGCATCACCGCCTGGCGGGCGAGCGCACCGGTCGTAGCTTCCGTCTCGGCGACACCGTTGAAGTGCGCGTGATGCGCGTCGATCTTGAGGAGCGCAAGATCGACTTCGAGATGGCGGAAAAAACCATCAGCGCACCGATTGGTCGCAAAAAACGCGGTCACGAAACGGCTGCTCCAGCCGCCAAGGCTTCGGAAGAAAAGGCGCCGGCAAAAACCGCCAGTCGCCGTCCGGCCAAGGAAAAAGCTGTCGAAGCCTATCACCCAAGCGATGCCGTGGCGAAAAATGCCGAGCTGCGTAAAAGCCGTGAAATGAAGAAAGCGCTGCTTTCCGACGCCAAAAACGGTGGTAAAGCGGCGTCCGGGGGAAAGACCGGGCGGTCGGCGCCTGAAAAGGCGACCGGCGGCAAGCCAGCCAAACCGAGCAAGCACCGTAAAGGCCCGCCGAAGGCGGGTTCTGCTCCAGCCAAAAGTGGCGGAGCACGTAAACCGAAGGCGAAGTCATGAGTCAGTTGGAAAAAATCTACGGCGTTCACGCGGTAGAAGCGTTGTTGCGTCACCACCCCAAGCGCGTCAAGCAGATCTGGCTGGCCGAAAGCCGTAACGATCCGCGTGTGCAGACCCTGATCGAACTGGCCAATGAAAATCGTGTCCAGGTCGGTCAGGCAGAGCGACGTGAAATGGACGCTTGGGTTGAAGGCGTGCATCAGGGCGTGGTCGCGGACGTGAGTCCTAGCCAGGTCTGGGGCGAGGCGATGCTCGACGAGTTGCTTGATCGCACCGAAGGCGCGCCGCTGTTGCTGGTGCTCGACGGCGTGACCGATCCGCATAACCTCGGTGCCTGTCTGCGTTCGGCGGATGCTGCTGGTGCGCTCGCCGTGATCGTGCCCAAAGACAAGTCGGCGACCCTGACGCCCGTCGTGCGTAAAGTGGCCTGCGGTGCGGCGGAAGTAATTCCGCTGGTGGCAGTGACCAACCTTGCGCGCACGCTGGAAAAGCTGCAGCAGCGCGGTTTGTGGGTTGTCGGTACGGCGGGCGAGGCCGAGGTCAGCATTTATGACCAGGACCTGACCGGCCCGACCATCCTGATCATGGGCGCCGAAGGCAAAGGCATGCGTCGCCTGACTCGCGAACATTGCGACTATCTGGTGAATCTGCCGATGGCCGGTAGCGTCAGCAGTCTCAACGTGTCCGTGGCGACGGGTGTATGCCTGTTCGAAGCGCAGCGCCAGCGTGGCGTCAAAGCCAAGGCCTCCGCCAAGAAATAAAGTTGTATGCAATCAATTGTGGGAGCGGGCTTGCTCGCGAAAGCGCAGTGTCAGTCGACAACAATGTTGCCTGATGTATCGCATTCGCGAGCAAGCCCGCTCCCACATTGGTTTGTGGTGAAGGCAGGATTGGTGATTGTTCAAATAATCACCAATTGCCTTGCACCTCTTCAGTCCCTTCTCTACAATTGCGCCCCTTGCTGTCACGGCAGGCACGCATGTGCCCCGCACCGGCAAGTCCATAAGTGTCATTCACTCCTTGTCTGACCGTTTTTGAGCGGCAGGCTACAACCCGTAAGGAGCATTCATGCGTCATTACGAAATCATCTTTTTGGTCCACCCGGATCAAAGCGAGCAAGTCGGCGGCATGGTTGAGCGTTACACCAAGCTGATCGAAGAAGACGGCGGCAAAATCCACCGTCTGGAAGATTGGGGCCGTCGTCAACTGGCCTACGCAATCAACAATGTTCACAAGGCTCACTACGTGATGCTGAACGTTGAGTGCACTGGCAAGGCCCTGGCCGAGCTGGAAGACAACTTCCGCTACAACGATGCAGTGATCCGTAACCTGGTCATCCGTCGCGAAGAAGCCGTTACCGGCCAATCCGAGATGCTCAAGGCTGAAGAAAACCGCAGTGAGCGCCGTGAGCGTCGCGACCGTCCTGAGCACGAAGGCGCTGATAGCGCTGATAGTGATGACAGCGACAACAGCGATAACGCTGACGAGTAATCCACGGACCTTTTAAGGAGCCTATCAAATGGCACGTTTCTTCCGTCGTCGTAAATTCTGCCGCTTCACCGCTGAAGACGTGAAAGAGATCGATTACAAAGATCTCAACACTCTGAAAGCCTACGTATCCGAGACCGGCAAAATCGTTCCAAGCCGCATCACCGGTACCAAAGCTCGTTATCAGCGTCAGCTGGCTACCGCTATCAAGCGCGCCCGCTTCCTGGCCCTGCTGGCCTACACCGACAGCCACGGCCGCTGAGACCGGGCAGTCGACAAGTAGCAAAGGATTGAATGCATGCGTGCCTTAGCTGAGTTCATCATGCGAGGCCGTATGCAGGCCACTCTCGTGGTGGCCGGATGTGCAACATTGCCGTTGTTGTATTGGTTGGGTGCTGCCGCCGGGAGCCTTGTGCTTCTGCGGCGCGGATTGACGGACGCCCTTGGCGTTCTGTCCCTGGGGCTGCTGCCGGCATTGGTCTGGTGGTTGTATGCCGATGATCCACGCGCACTTTTAGTGCTGCTGGGGTCTTCGGGGCTTGCGTTGGTTTTGCGCGCAAGTGAGTCCTGGGTTCGCACGCTGCTGGTCAGCGTAGCCATTGGAGTGGTGTTTTCAGTGGTGCTCGGGGCGGCGTTTGCAGCCCAGATCGAGATGCTCGCGCAGGCCCTTATAAAGGTCATGCCAGCGCTTCTCGGTGAGACCTACAAGCAATTGTCGGTCGATGAGCAAGCGCGTTTCGCGTCCCTGATTGCACCGGTCCTGACCGGGCTGATTGCGGCTTTGTTGCAGATCGTCAGCGTGCTGAGCCTGATTGTCGGGCGTCATTGGCAGGCGTTGTTGTACAACCCGGGTGGTTTTGGTCGCGAGTTTCGCGCCATCCGAATCCCGCTGGGGCCGGCGATGTTACTGCTGGCGTTGATGCTTCTGGGCCCGAATCTCGGTGCACAGATGGCCATGTTGACGCCGTTGTGCAGTGTACCGCTGGTGTTCGCCGGACTTGCCCTGATTCACGGGCTGGTCGGGCAGAAGCGACTGGCCGGTTTCTGGCTGGTGGGGTTGTACGTCACGCTGTTGCTGTTCATGCAGCTGATCTATCCGTTGCTCGTGGTTCTGGCCATTGTCGACAGCCTGATTGATTTTCGCGGTCGTCACGTGTCGAAAGACACCGACAGCGCGAACGGTGAAGGTTAAAAGTTAAGAGGATTTCCACATGCAACTGATCCTTCTGGAAAAAATCGCCAACCTGGGCAACCTGGGCGACAAAGTAAACGTTAAGGCCGGTTACGGCCGTAACTACCTGCTGCCTTTCGGCAAAGCGACCGCTGCGACTGCTGCCAACCTGGCTGCGTTCGAAGAGCGTCGTGCCGAGCTGGAAAAAGCTGCCGCAGACCGTAAAGCATCGGCTGAAAGCCGTGCTGCCCAACTGGCCGAGCTGGAAGTGACCATCACTGCCACCGCTGGCGACGAAGGCAAGCTGTTCGGTTCGATCGGTACTCACGACATCGCTGACGCACTGACCGCCTCCGGCGTTGAAGTTGCGAAAAGCGAAGTTCGTCTGCCGAACGGCACCATCCGCAACGTAGGCGAATTCGACGTAGCCGTGCACCTGCACGCCGAAGTTGAAGCCACCGTACGCGTTGTCGTGGTAGCAGCTTAAGTAACACCTGATCGGCTGGCGGCTTGCCCGTCAGACGGTTAACATCGGGCACGATCCTGTTTACAGGTCGTGCCCTTTGTCTTTCTGGTACTCCCGTTTTCAACCCTGACTCCAAGTGGCCATGAACGAAATATCCGCTCCTGAGCAATACGATCTGCAAACCGCCGCCCTGAAGGTGCCGCCGCATTCCATCGAAGCCGAACAGGCTGTACTCGGTGGTCTGATGCTGGACAACAACGCCTGGGAACGCGTGCTCGATCAAGTCTCCGATGGCGATTTCTATCGACATGACCACCGTTTGATTTTCCGTGCGATCGCCAAACTGGCCGATCAGAACATGCCGATCGATGTCGTGACCCTTGCCGAGCAATTGGACAAGGAAGGTCAGACGTCGCAAGTCGGTGGCCTCGGTTATCTCGGCGAACTGGCGAAAAACACACCGTCCGTCGCCAACATCAAAGCCTATGCGCAGATCGTTCGAGAGCGAGCGACCTTGCGCCAGTTAATCGGCATCAGCACTGAAATTGCCGACAGCGCCTTCAACCCGGAAGGCCGTACGGCCGCCGAGATTCTCGACGAAGCCGAACGCCAGATCTTCCAGATCGCCGAGGCCCGGCCTAAAACCGGTGGCCCGGTCGGCGTAAACGATTTGCTGACCAAAGCCATCGACCGCATCGATACGTTGTTCAACACCGACAACGCCATCACCGGCCTGTCCACTGGTTATACCGACCTCGACGAGAAAACCAGCGGTCTGCAACCGTCCGACCTGATCATCGTCGCCGGTCGTCCGTCGATGGGTAAAACCACCTTTGCGATGAACCTGGTGGAAAACGCCGTGTTGCGCAGTGAGAAGGCCGTGCTGGTGTATTCCCTCGAGATGCCAGGCGAATCGCTGATCATGCGTATGCTGTCCTCGCTCGGCCGTATCGACCAGACCAAGGTGCGTTCCGGCCAACTGGAAGACGATGATTGGCCACGCCTGACTTCAGCGGTGAACCTGCTCAACGATCGCAAGCTGTTCATCGATGACACCGCCGGTATCAGCCCGTCGGAAATGCGCGCGCGTACTCGACGCCTGGTGCGTGAGCACGGCGATGTCGGCCTGATCATGATCGACTACTTGCAACTGATGCAGATCCCCGGCTCCAGCGGTGACAACCGGACCAACGAGATTTCCGAAATCTCGCGATCCCTGAAAGCCCTCGCCAAGGAATTCAACTGCCCGGTAGTGGCTCTGTCGCAGCTCAACCGTTCCCTGGAACAACGCCCCAACAAGCGCCCGGTAAACTCCGACTTGCGCGAATCCGGAGCGATCGAGCAGGACGCCGACGTGATCATGTTTGTGTACCGGGACGAGGTGTATCACCCGGAAACCGAGCACAAGGGCATCGCCGAAATCATCATCGGCAAGCAGCGGAACGGCCCTATCGGCTTTATCCGCCTGGCGTTCATCGGTAAATACACGCGTTTCGAAAACCTCGCGCCGGGCAGTTACAACTTCGACGACGACGAGTGATGGCTGGCCGAAATCATTCGGCCAGCGCTCCTCTTTTTGCGTGTTATTCAGTTGTGCCGTCTGCTTCCTCGTCAGTGTTGGTGGCTGGATGCTCGCTCAGTTCCTGTCGGGACAACGACTCGATCAGTGCCTCTTCCTCGGTCGCCAGTGATTTTTGCAGCGCCCTGGATTGTGCGTCGTAATCGTTAAACCCAAGCGTGTTAGCTACGTGCGCGTCGTCGAGGGTGGCTTGTCGATCCTGGAACGTCTGGCGGTGCGCTTCGAATTGTGCCCGGTACTTATGAGTGATGAATTCCTGCCAGAACTCCCTCGACACCAACGCCTTGAATTCTTCAGGGGAGTTATCCATAGCGATGACTTTTTTGTACGCGGCATTCAATTGCGCTTTTGACACATTGGCCAGCCGGGCAAATCCCATTTGTTCGGGTTGTCCCGGCAGTTGCAGCCGGTCTTTCAGGAAGTATCGATAGGCGAGTCTGATTTCGACTTCCTCTGACACGTGTGGCGCTGGAGCGGCCGCGCCCCTCTGAGGCCCCCTCGCTTCGATGATTCTTGCCTCACGCTGCGCAATGTCCGCCGATGCGATTTTGTCGACTTCATGCAAGCGGAACAACGCTTTGGAAAGCGCAGACAATTGCGGGCCCCGTGCTTCGTCTTGAGCCTGGGCACGCGCATCGTGCGCCATTGCCCGGGTTTCCAGATTAGCGAACGTGAAGGCTGCCCGATCACAGCAGGCCGCTTCGCCGGCCCGATCAAATACCTCCTTGCGCAGGCGTTCGGACGCCGGATTGTTTTCGGTAATGCTGTCGATCAGCTTCCAGACCCGGCGCTGAAGCTCATTGTGGCCGTCGGGAACCTCGAGCAAGCGTGCAAGCGTATTGAACAGACCATCCGAGCGTTGTTCATCACGCAGTGTTTGCCATTGGACTCTTCTGGCTGATACCTGATCTTCCGATAGCCCTATTGTCCAGCGCGTCATTGGATCATTTGCCGCAATCCGGATGACTGCCCGGACATGGCCGCGCGCCGTAGCGACCAGATCGCGCTGGCTAGTCATCGGTATCTGGGCTTCGATAAGACGGTTGTTGTATTGTTCCAGCCGCGTGCGGGTGGCCACTGACAATGGATTGTTAGTGATGCTGGTCACGTTATTGACCCGCGCACTGTTGGCGAGTCGTTCAGCCGGCGGGGTTATGACCGCATCGGGGATTTCCTCGATCCGGTTGTTGTTCAGATTCACAATGCCCAGCAGTGGCTGATCGGCAAGCCCGGCAGGGAAGGTGTTGATGCCTGTGTTTGCCAGATCAATCTCGCGCATGTCTGTTATCAGGGTGAAGTCCGGGGTGATACCGAGTTGCGGATTTTCGTGCAGCCACAAGGCTCGCAATGTTGTGCGCTGCGACAGAACGCGGGCAGTGTCGGCGGTCAGGATAATCCGGTTGTTCTGCAGAAACAGGCGAGTCAGCCCATTCATTTCTCCAACTGCAGGAGGCAATTCACGCAATTGGTTGTGCGAAAGATCCAGCCAGCGCACATGGCGAAAATGGGTCAGAAAACCTTCTGGCGAGGTGCTCAGATTCATGTTGCTCAGTTTGAGCGAGCCGACGTGACTGAAGTCCGCGTCGATGTCTGGCAGGCTCGGCAGGCGCAGGCCGCCGAGATTCAGTTCCAGGCCGATGGGTGTACCGTCATTGGCATGTTTTTGCGGTGTTTCCCCCCTCCAGCAACTCAGAATCCGCTCACTTGCCACGACACGGTCAGGACGGGTTCGCGCGTTGACCGCTAACTGATTCGCCCGAATGTAGCCCCCGCGGTTGCCGCCTCCAGAAAAAACCCAATCGTCGAGCTGACTTTTCAGTACGCGGTGTTCCCGTTCAAGACTTTGGAGTTTCGTTGCTGCCGCGGTTTCACTCTCAAAGCTCCAGAGGTATTCCCTGCACTTCTTGATGTCCTTGCCTGGAAATAATCGCCGATACCGCTGCGCCGGGGAGTTGTCGGTATCAAATATCACTCCATGGTAAGAGGTCAGCAGATCGGGGTGTTCCTCGTTCACTCGACGCCAGTAGTCGTCGAATTTTCTCCAGTAATCGGCAGGGAAATGGTTGCCACCGAGTGACGCGGCTCTATTGATCCGGGCGATCGTCAGCAACTGTTCAGGCGCAGGATTGATAAATGCCTGCGGTACTTCATTCAAGCGATTATTGTGCAGATCAAAAATGAGCAGCCCGGTCTTGTCCTGCAATCCAGTCGGCCATTGATTGATTCCCGTGTTATTCAGCATCAGGTATTTCAGCTTGGACATCTTGCTGAAGTCAGGGGTTAGCGTGAGCGTTGGGTTGTCAGAAAGATTGATGATCTCCAGATGACTCATGGCGCTGAGCGTTGCAGCGCTTTGCTCGTCCAGTGCAAGGTAGTTGTTGCTCAGGTTCAGATTGTTCAATTTGTCCATCGCGCCAATTTGCCCGGGTAACGTTTCAATCCTGGATCGGGTAATGGACAAACGCTCCAGATTGGGAAAACCGGACAGAAATGTATCGGCATCGCCCGACCAGATAACAGCGCTGAGACTGAGTTGCTTTACATGACTGAAGTCCACGCTCAGGGCCGGGAGTGGCGCGTTGATGGAAGGCAGCTTGAGTATTTCGTCCGAGTCCTGAAGCCAGCAGTTCTTGAGGGTTTGGGCGACACGTTGCGCCTGTATTTTGGCCGGCGTGTCGACGGCGGACGGCTCGGGTTGACTGTCGGCGACATAGGCATCGAGCTGGCTTTCCAGTACATCCAGTTCCTGAAGGCGTCGACCCAGTTTGGCTTCTGTCTCAGGGTCCAATCCGATAAAAAACTCTCTGGCCTCTTGTGCCGACTTGTCCGGGTACAGCCGCTGTACGTTGGCGACCTCCGGGATATCACCGTCAAGCCTGAACGCACCGGGCAGGCTGTTGGTGCCCAGCCCTGGATGATCGGCTGTGACACGTTGCCAATACAATTCAAGCGTTTTCCAGTAGCCGGCAGGGAATGGGTTGCCCTCAAACAGCGTGACGCTGTTGATCCGGGCGATCGCTTCGAACTGATCAGGGGAGGGGGAAAGGATGGCCGATGGGACTTCTGTCAGCCGGTTCCTGCGCAGGTCGACGTGTTCGAGTCCGGTCTGGTGCTGCAAGCCGATAGGCCACTGATCCAATTGTGTATTGCTCAGGTTCAGGGTCTTGAGTTCGCTCATGCCGGTGAAGTCAGGTGGCTTGCCCAACGGGTTGTCCGACAGATCAAGGTTCTTGAGTTGGCCGAGTGCGCTCAGTTTTGCCGCGGTTTGTGCATTGAGCACAATACGGTTCGAACTCAGATCCAGTGTGCTCAGGTGGGGCATATGAGTAACGGCGGCGGGCAGTGTATCGAGCGAAGAGTGGGTCACTGTCAGACGCTCCAGGCCGGAGAATCCACTGAGGAATGTATCGGCGGTGTCTGACCAGGTGACGGCGTCCAGATCCAGGCGCCGGATATGGCTGAAATCCGCTGTTAATGCCGGTAGCGTTCCATCGCCCGGCTCAAGTCGAAATGTATCCCCTGTCTGCTGGCGCCAGCAGCGCTTGATGTCATTGGCGACCTGTTGCGCCCAGCCTTTTGCTGTTGCCTGGGGCGAAGCGGTGGACGTGTTTCTGATCCAGATCTTCAGTTCGGCCTTGAGTGTCTTGTAGTCGGTTTCGCGACGGGTCAAGACGTCGCGGACATCACTGCCCAGTGAGCGGATAAAGTCTCTGATCTGATCCTCGGTGTGATCCGGGAACAGTTTTCGGGCACGGGACTCTGGGCTGCGCAGTCGAGTGAGCATCAGCGAGAGTCTTTCCGGCAGGCTCAGGGATGCTGTGGGGTTGGCGTCACTGCGCACCATCCCGCCGGCACCGGCTACCGTAATCCCGACCCAGCCTTGTATGGCATCGAAAACGATGGGCTCCGACCTTCCCGGGCGTGTCGCGACATACAGATTGCCGTTGTCGCTGGACACAGGATCTTCGCCTCGCACGATACGCATTACGGTGGCCAGCGGGGTTGATGCGTCTGGATCGTGCAGTACCTGGTACGTGTGATTCTCGATCACCACGTAGAGTTTGCCGTCGAACTGATGCAGGCCATTGCTATCGGGTGTTGCGTCACTCAAGTCCAGCCCGGTGCGGAAAGCCTCCAGGCGTGTGGAAGATAACGCAAAGGTAATGGGCTCGAAGTCTTCCAGCGGGTGCCACAGGCCGCTGGCGGTGTCACGCAGCATCACCGGACCTGTTGGTTTCGACTCTTTCGCCAGGGCGGCCCGGTACAGTCCCGTGTCCGGATCTTGCTTGACCGGCACGATGGCGCCCCCCGGCTCGTCGACGTATCGGCGCCCCCTGTATGTCCTGAAACCCTCGGCATCGGCGGCCGCCAACGTGGGCGGCGCGCTGATCCGGTAATGCTCCAGCGACTCCACAGCGGGTGTGGGGGTGGCACCGAGCGTCATTGTTTCAGTTGTTTCGTGAACCGTGATCTGTGGTGCCGGCCTGATTGCATCGAGATCGACACCGCCGGTGTTTCTGCCCGATACCGTCGGATTGTCACCCAGGTGCAGGGGGGGCGCGCCAGTGTTGATGCGCGGCGTATTTTCTTGCGGCGATGGGCCTGGGCGATGGTGTATATCGACAGTGGCGTTGCCTCTGACGGGTGGTTTTGGTGACATTCTTTCTTCCTTGATGGGGTGTTTATCCGCGCCCGCGAGGGCGTGCTGATAAGCGTTCGGCGTCATTGCCTGTTTGTACTGGGGCTACATCAAAGCCTGCTGTTCGGGCTTTGCGCATTTACTCGGAGGCTGCGGCGTGACTGTCTGCCAGGGCGAATATTTTGCTCGCTGTTCTGCCATCGAACCTTTGCCGCCAGATGCCGACGTGCGGCAAACCGGCCCGTTCATCTCGGCGCTGAGACTCGATACCTCGTCTGCTTTGTTCAAGCGTCTTGAGATGAGCGCCATCGACCTTGAAGCTCAGAGGCAGGCTCTTCTCGGCGTCGTAGTGAAAATGCGCGTGCCACAACGGCGTGTTATCGGCGCTGTCGCTGATCGAATAAACATCCAGAAACGACCTTTTCTGGCCTTTTCCCGATTGTTTGCGATCAACGATCTTGCTTGCCTTGAGCTCGTTACGATCCAGCAGATAGTTCAGGCGCATGATGTCCAGCACGTCTTTGTTCTTGTACATCCGCACCAGCGTTTTCTGGCCTAGTTCTGTCAACGAAACGGCGGCGGCCCGCAACTGTCCGGCCAGGTTGATGATCACTCGATCTTCAACATCTGTATCGTGGTTTTCCAGTTGCCTTGCCTGTTGATTGAGCAGATCGGTTTCCTTGCCCAGATCTTCGACGATCTTTGTCGGGTTAGTGTTTTGGGCTTCTTGTGTTCTCGCGTTGGTCGCGTGATCTTCGACCCTGGCCAGTAACCGGTTCGCCTCGCCAATGAGTTGTGGCCGTGGCGTTCGGATAAGCGGAGGAAGCACGGGCAGCCATTCGTCTTCTATTTTTTTGTAGCGCCTGGGAGGCGAATCAGGTCGCAGCAGGTCGGGAACCTTGATGGTGATGGTGCCGTCCAGTGCGGTTTCCGTTTCCCCGACCAACACTCTGTAAGTGCCGTGCTGACGGGTGCGGAATATTTTCCTGGCGCGCGCGGGAGGGGCTGACGCCTCGTTGATAGGTTGCGGCGGGATAAAGTCGAAATCAATGTCTTGGTCGAGGCTCGGCAGATCGTGAGCTCGCTCGGACGCGTCAAGAATTTCGGTCAACTTGTTTTCGATTTTTTTCTCGATGGGATCGATCAGGGTAACGATCTCCCTGATGTATTCGGCGTTGGGATGCTCCGCGGCCAGCAGTGTTTCAAAGCGGGTTTTATCTCCCTTGATTTGATCAAGGGCCAACAGCAGTGCCATTGGATGCTCTCGTTGCGGAGCGTTTTGCAAATCTCCGGTGATCAGATCGATGGCCGAGAGCGAGGGCATGGTCGTGTTTGGCGCATGGTCGGGAGTGTCCGCAAACAGGTGAACGTAAAGGGTCAGTTTGTTGAAGTTGATGCGCTCGGTATCGTGCACCTGGAGGCGTAGTTCGGCGAGTCGAGGGGCTGCTCCGGGTGAGGCTTTTCTGATCTGCTCCATCACCGCCTGGCGCTCTTCGAGAAACTTCAGTTTCTTGTTCAGATGTTTGATGGTTTTCTTGCAGTTTCCGGCACTCAAATCTGTCACCGAAGGCCGGACCCTGAGATCCATGACGGCCATCAGTCTGTTGAGATATTCCACGCGTTCTATCCGGAAGGTATGCAGCTCTTCCTTGAACACCCCGCTTGCTTTGACGAGGGGGAGCCAATCCTTGTTATCAACGAGCGACTGAATAAAGTCCGTCTGTTTTTTGATGTGCTTGAGCAGGTGTACCTCAAGCGCGATCAGGCCCGCCGTTTTGGCCGCGCCATCCGGCAAGTCGCGGACCTGGCCCCAAAGTGTGTCGTAATGTTCAGATGATTCGGTCAGAGCCCGGTGAGCATCCGCGAAAGGTTGGTAACGTTGCATCAGAAGCGCCAGGTTGGCTTGCAGGCCCTCATTGCGGCGCATGCCGCCCCTCAAACCCGTGAGGATGGAAACCCAGGTGTTCTCCTCGCTCCGAATGATCGCCCGGGTTTCGCCACTGCGACTGGCGCGGTAGATGTTCGCGCTATCGGAGGCAACGGGATCCTTGGGGTTAACAATGCGCCACACCTTTTGAGTCGGCGTGGACGCGTCAAGGTCCTGCATGACCTGATACGCGTGGCTGTCGATGACCACATAGAGCTTGCCGTCGTGGCGAAACAGGCCGTCACTGCCAGGCTCGACACCGCTGAAATCCAGATCCGAGCGAAAAGCGTTCAGCCTTGCCTGCGTCAGTGGGAGCCTGCTTGAGTCAACGTCATTGAGCGGATGCCAGAGGTCGCTGTCGGTGTCGCGCAGCAATACCGGACCGGAGGGAAGCAATTCGCTCGAAAGTCGCGCCCGATACAGTCCGGTGTCCGGATCCACTGCGACAAGAACGGTACCGCCATCGGGCACGTCGACATACCGGCGTTTGTTGTAAACCCTGAAACCTTCGCTGTTGGCAGCCGGTAACCCTTTCACGGCTTTGAGCCAGTAGTTCTTCAGCGGCTGATGGATGACGGAAGGCGCTGCAATGGGAGACGGCGTCAGATGAATCATGACGGCAGGGGCCGGTAGTATTGCGTCAAGGTCTGTATCGCCCGGCAGTCTGGCCGGCGGCTTCGCAGGGTCGACAGCGATCCATGGATCGAAGACTTTGCGGCCCGCAGCGTCAGGATGCGGTGCGTCGATGTCCGTTCGTCGATTCGGTCTGATATGGACATCCACATTCAAGTGGGGGCCATTACGAGGTGGTTTTCCTGCCATGTTTTTCATCCTTGAAAAATGCCCTCCGGCTTTCGCGCAAGGGCTTGTTTTATTTGGCATCGTGCCGGTTTGCATGATTGCGCAGGTGGCGGTGGAGCTGTCGGCAGCACCCATCCATGGGCGCCTGACTGGCGTTTGGCATCATTGCCAGTGTCTGGCGGGTCGAAAGCCGCCGTAGCCTTTTCTGCTTGAAGCACAGAAGAGGGGGCTGAGATTAACAACCGACCATTGCCGTCGGAATTGGTCAAATTTTGTGCTATATTCCGCGCCCGCGATTTTTCATCTCAACACCGGTCGTCGACATGCAAGCAGCCAAGCCGTTATTTGACTATCCAAAATATTGGGCCGAATGTTTCGGGCCAGCGCCATTCCTGCCAATGAGCAGGGAGGAGATGGATCAGCTTGGCTGGGATTCGTGCGACATCATCATTGTTACGGGAGATGCCTACGTCGATCACCCGTCGTTTGGCATGGCAATCATTGGCCGGCTGCTGGAGTCTCAGGGCTTTCGCGTCGGGATCATTGCGCAGCCGAACTGGCAGTCCAAAGACGACTTCATGAAGCTCGGCGAGCCGAACCTGTTCTTCGGGGTCGCGGCCGGCAACATGGATTCGATGATCAACCGCTACACCGCGGACAAAAAGATCCGTTCCGACGACGCCTACACCCCGGGCGGCATGGCTGGCAAACGTCCGGATCGCGCCAGCCTGGTTTACAGCCAGCGCTGCAAAGAGGCGTACAAACATGTGCCGATCGTGCTCGGCGGCATTGAAGCCTCCCTGCGCCGTATCGCTCACTACGATTACTGGCAGGATCGCGTGCGCAACTCGATCCTGATCGACGCCAGCGCCGACATCCTGCTGTACGGCAACGCCGAGCGAGCCATCGTTGAAGTCGCGCAGCGCCTGTCCTACGGTCACAAGATCGAAGACATCACCGACGTGCGCGGCACCGCGTTCATTCGTCGCGATACGCCGAAAGACTGGTACGAAGTCGATTCCACACGCATCGACCGTCCGGGCAAGGTCGACAAGATCATCAACCCGTACGTGAATACCCAGGACACCCAGGCCTGCGCCATCGAGCAGGAAAAGGGCCCGGTCGAAGATCCGCAGGAAGCCAAGGTCGTGCAGATCCTGGCCAGCCCGCGCATGACCCGCGACAAGACCGTGATCCGCCTGCCGTCGGTTGAAAAGGTTCGTGGTGATGCCGTGCTTTATGCCCACGCCAACCGCGTGCTGCACCTGGAAACCAACCCGGGTAACGCCCGTGCGCTGGTGCAGAAGCATGGCGAAGTCGACGTCTGGTTCAACCCGCCGCCGATTCCGATGACCACTGAGGAAATGGACTACGTGTTCGGCATGCCTTACGCGCGCGTTCCGCACCCGGCGTACGGCAAGGAGAAAATCCCGGCCTACGACATGATCCGTTTCTCGGTGAACATCATGCGTGGCTGCTTCGGTGGCTGCACCTTCTGCTCGATCACCGAGCACGAAGGCCGGATCATCCAGAACCGTTCCGAAGAGTCGATCATTCGCGAAATCGAAGAGATCCGCGACAAGGTGCCAGGTTTCACCGGTGTCATTTCCGACCTCGGCGGCCCGACCGCGAACATGTACCGCATCGCCTGCAAAACGCCGGAAATCGAATCCGCGTGCCGCAAGCCGTCCTGTGTGTTCCCGGGCATCTGCCCGAACCTGAACACCGACCACTCGTCGCTGATTCAGCTGTACCGCAGTGCCCGTGCGTTGCCGGGTGTGAAGAAGATTCTGATTGCTTCCGGCCTGCGTTATGACCTCGCGGTCGAGTCGCCGGAGTACGTCAAAGAGCTGGTGACCCACCACGTCGGTGGTTACCTGAAGATCGCCCCGGAACACACCGAGGAAGGTCCGCTCAACCAGATGATGAAACCGGGCATCGGCAGCTATGACAAGTTCAAGCGCATGTTCGAGAAGTACACCAAGGAAGCCGGGAAAGAGCAGTACCTGATTCCGTACTTCATCGCTGCGCACCCGGGCACCACCGACGAAGACATGATGAACCTGGCCCTGTGGCTCAAGGGCAACGGCTTCCGCGCTGACCAGGTGCAGGCGTTCTACCCGTCACCGATGGCCACCGCCACCGCGATGTACCACTCGGGCAAGAACCCGCTGCGCAAGGTCACTTACAAGAGCGACGGCGTGACCATCGTCAAGAGCGAAGAGCAGCGTCGTCTGCACAAGGCGTTCTTGCGTTACCACGACCCGAAAGGCTGGCCGATGCTGCGTGAAGCGCTGACCCGCATGGGCCGTGGCGATCTGATCGGACCGGGCAAGGATCAACTGATCCCGCTGCATCAGCCGTCCACCGACAGCTACCAGAGCGCCCGTCGCAAGAACTCGACGCCGGCTGGCAGCCATAAAGTGGCGAAAGAGGGCAAAGAGAAAACCACCAAGATGCTCACCCAGCACACCGGTCTGCCACCGCGTGCCAGTGATGGTGGTAATCCGTGGGACAAGCGTGAACAGGCCAAGGCGGCGGCGTTCGCCCGCAACCAGCAGGCCGCCAAGGAGCGCAAGGACGCGGCCAAGGGCAAAGGGCCGAAACCGGCGCGCAAACCGGTGGTGCCACGCTAAGTCGCTTTTTAGCTCAACAGAACGCCAACCTTCGGGTTGGCGTTTTGCATTTCAGGGCTCGGGAAATGTGGTGAGGCTACTGACGCCTTCGCGAGCAAGCCCACACAGGAGATTTGTGGTCGGTTTCAATATGTGTATTCAACACCAATCCAATGTGGGAGCGGGTTTGCTCGAGAAGAGGCCAGAACAGGCGACCTTGATCACATGCCTGCCACAAATAGAAGCAAACTCCCCAAACCATTTCCCCGCATTGCCCGATTTTGGTGCTGTACTGCCCAAAGCATTCCGGGAAAGCGCCCAAGCCTCTGTATGGCATAAGTCTTGCGCGCTTTCGAATACGCTTAGGCTCGCAGGAGGCACGCCGTGTCGATTCATGTCGCATTGCATCACGTCACGCATTATCGCTACGACCGCGCTGTCGAACTCGGCCCGCAGATCGTTCGCCTGCGCCCGGCCGCCCACAGCCGCACGCGAATTCTCTCGTATGCGCTGAAAGTCTCGCCCGAGCAGCATTTCATCAACTGGCAGCAGGACCCACAGGGCAATTACCTGGCGCGATTGGTGTTCCCCGAGAAAACCGATGAGTTGCGCATTGAGGTCGATCTGCTGGCCGAAATGGCCGTTTTCAATCCGTTCGACTTCTTCCTCGAACCCTATGCCGAGAAAATCCCCTTCGCTTACGCCGCCGATGAGCGCAAAGAGTTGGCGCCGTACCTTGAAACCCTGCCGCTGACGCCGACTTTCGAAGCCTATCTGGACGCGATCGACCGCACGCCGTTGCCGGCCGTGGACTTTCTGGTGGCGCTCAATCAGCGTCTGAGTGAAGACATCGGCTACTTGATCCGCATGGAGCCGGGTGTGCAAACCCCGGAGCACACCCTCGAACACGCCTCCGGCTCCTGCCGCGACTCGGCGTGGTTGCTGGTGCAACTGCTGCGCAACCTCGGACTGGCGGCGCGTTTCGTTTCCGGTTACCTGATTCAGCTCACTGCCGACGTGAAGAGCCTCGACGGTCCCAGCGGCACCGACGTCGACTTCACCGACCTGCACGCCTGGTGCGAAGTGTATTTGCCAGGTGCCGGCTGGATCGGCCTGGACGCCACGTCCGGGCTGTTCGCCGGCGAAGGGCATATCCCGCTGGCCTGTAGCCCCGATCCCTCTTCGGCGGCACCGATCAGCGGCATGGTCGAACCTTGCGAGACGCAATTGAGCCACGAAATGTCCGTGGAGCGAATCTGGGAGGCGCCACGCGTTACCAAGCCTTACACCGATGAGCAGTGGCTGGCGATTCAGGTACTGGGCCGGCAGATCGATGCCGACCTGCTGGAAGGCGATGTGCGCCTCACCATGGGCGGCGAACCGACCTTCGTGTCCATCGATGACCCGGATGGCGCCGAATGGAACACCGCCGCGTTGGGGGCGGACAAACGTCGGCTCTGCGCCGAACTGTTTCAGCGCCTGCGCAAGCATTACGCGCCGAAGGGGCTGGTGCACTTCGGTCAGGGCAAGTGGTACCCCGGCGAGCAACTCCCGCGCTGGTCGCTGAACTGCTATTGGCGCCGCGATGGTGCGCCGATCTGGCACAACGATGCGTTGATCGCCGACGAGCAACAGGATTACGGCGCCGATGGCGAGCTGGCCGGACGCTTTCTGGCGAGTGTCGCCGAACGCCTGAAACTGCCCACACATTTTGTATTCCCTGCCTATGAGGACAATTTCTATTACCTCTGGCGCGAGGGTGCGTTGCCGAGCAACGTCAGCGCCGAAGATTCGCGTCTGGAGGAGCCTTTAGAACGCGCACGCCTGCGCAAGGTCTTCAGCCAGGGTCTGGATAAAGTGATCGGCCAAGTGCTGCCGCTCGCACGCACCGCTAAAGGTGATCAATGGCAGAGCGGGCGCTGGTATCTGCGCGACGAACATTGCCGTCTGGTGCCGGGAGATTCACCGCTGGGCTACCGCTTACCGCTCGGTTCGCAGCCCTGGGTGAAGGCGGCGGAGTACCCGTTCATCCATCCCCAGGACCCGAATCAGGACTTTCCCGAACTGCCGGATGCCGCGCAACTGAACAGTCACGGTGAGCCCGCCACGGTTGACGAGCGCACACCGAAAATCGACGAGTCCGCCGATTGGCTGACCCGCACCGCGTTCTGCGCCGAAGCCCGCGAAGGGCGGTTGTACCTGTTCATGCCGCCGCTGGAACGGGTCGAGGACTATCTGGAACTGGTCGCGGCCATCGAGGCCACCGCCGAAGAACTGCACTGTCCGGTGCTGCTGGAAGGCTACGAACCGCCGAGCGATCAGCGTTTGAGCAACTTGCGCATTACCCCTGATCCGGGCGTGATCGAAGTGAACGTGCAGCCTTCTGCGACCTGGGACGAGTTGGTCGAACGCACCGAGTTTCTCTATGAAGAAGCGCGGCAAACCCGCCTGACCACCGAGAAGTTCATGATCGATGGCCGCCACACGGGCACCGGGGGCGGTAACCATTTCGTCCTCGGCGGCGCGACACCGGCGGATTCGCCGTTCCTGCGTCGTCCGGATCTGCTGCGCAGCCTGATCAGTTACTGGCACAACCACCCGTCGTTGTCGTATTTGTTTTCCGGGTTGTTCATCGGCCCGACGTCCCAGGCGCCACGGGTCGACGAGGCACGCAACGACGCCTTGTACGAGCTGGAAATTGCCTTCGCGCAGATGCCGGCCCCGGGTGAAGAATGCGCGCCGTGGCAGGTGGATCGACTGCTGCGCAATCTGCTGATCGACGTCACCGGCAATACTCACCGTGCCGAATTCTGCATCGACAAACTCTATTCACCGGATGGCGCCACCGGGCGCCTCGGATTGCTGGAATTGCGCGCCTTTGAAATGCCACCGCACGCCCGCATGAGTCTGGCCCAGCAACTGTTGTTGCGAGCGCTGGTCGCACGGTTCTGGCGCGAGCCTTATGCGCCGCCGAAACTGGCGCGGTGGGGCACTGAACTGCACGATCGTTTCCTGTTGCCGCACTTTATCGAACAGGATTTCGCCGACGTCATCGTCGAACTCAACAGCGCCGGTTATCCGTTGCGCGCCGAGTGGTTCGCGGCGCATCTGGCGTTTCGTTTTCCCAAGGTCGGTGACTACGCCGTCAATGGCATCGAGCTGGAACTGCATCAAGCGCTTGAACCGTGGCATGTGTTGGGCGAGGAGGGTACGGCGGGTGGCACGGTACGGTACGTCGATTCATCGCTTGAACGTTTGCAGGTCAAGCTCAAGGGCTTGCCGCCGCAGCGGTATCTGCTGACCTGCAACGGCATTGCCGTGCCGTTGCACCCGACCGGGCGTGTGGGCGAATTCGTCGCGGGTGTGCGCTATCGGGCCTGGCAGCCGGCCAACTGCCTGCAACCGACCATCCCGGTACACGCGCCGCTGGTGTTCGACCTGCTCGACACCTGGATGCAACGCTCGCTGGGTGGCTGCCAGTACCACGTCGCCCACCCCGGCGGGCGTAATTACGAGACGCTGCCGGTCAACGCCAACGAAGCGGAGAGTCGGCGCATGGCGCGTTTCTTCCGTATCGGACACACACCGGGGAAACTTCCCATACCTGATCTGACAATCTCCGACGAGCTACCGATGACGCTCGATTTACGACGTTTCTAGATCGTGCGCGACGCCCGGATTTTTCGTATATCCGGGCGTCATGTGCCTGCGTTAGTCTGACCGTTCCTTGCTGTCTGCCGAGCTTTCCATGCCTGACCTGCTAGACCGCTACCCGCTGACGGCGGGCACCTACCACGAACTGCTCGATGGCAGTGGTGCGGTGCGCCCGCACTGGCAACGCCTGTTCGACCAATTGCAGCGCAGCAGTCCGGCGCTACTGCTGCAGCGTCAGGCGTTGCTGGCCCGGCAGATTCAGGAAAACGGTGTGACTTACAACGTCTATGCCGACCCCAAAGGGGCCGATCGCCCGTGGGAGCTGGATCTGCTGCCGAACGTGATCGCTGCGGATGAGTGGCAGCAATTGTCGGCGGGGATCGCTCAGCGTGCGCGACTGCTCAATGCGGTGCTGGCGGATCTGTACGGCCCGCAACGGCTGATCAGGGAAGGCCTGCTGCCGGCGGAACTGGTGTTCGGGCACAACAATTTTCTCTGGCCGTGTCAGGGCATCGCGCTGCCGGAGCAAGCCTTTGTGCATCTGTACGCCGTGGATCTGGCGCGCACCCCGGACGGGCGCTGGTGGGTCACGGCGGATCGCACTCAGGCGCCGTCCGGCGCCGGTTATGCGCTGGAAAACCGCACCATCGTGTCGCGGGCGTTTCCCGAGTTGTACCGCGATCTCAAGGTGCGGCATCTGGCCGGTTTCTTCCGCACCCTGCAAGAAACCCTGGCTCGTCAGGCGCCTTGCGATGACGACGCACCGCTGGTGGTGTTGCTCACGCCGGGGCGCTTCAACGAAAGCTATTTCGAACATTTGTATCTGGCCCGCCAGCTTGGCTATCCCTTGGTCGAGGGCGGCGACCTGACGGTGCGCGATGCCACGGTGTACCTGAAAACCCTCAGTGGTTTGCGCCGGGTGCACGCGATCATGCGTCGGCTCGATGATGACTTCTGCGATCCATTGGAGCTGCGCACGGATTCTGCACTCGGTGTGCCGGGGCTGCTGGAGGCGGTGCGTCAGGGCCGGGTGCTGGTCGCCAATGCGCTTGGCAGCGGCGTGCTGGAGTCCCCGGGGTTGCTGGGGTTTTTGCCGAAGATCAACCAATACCTGTTTGGCGAAGAACTGATCCTGCCCTCCATCGCGACCTGGTGGTGCGGTGAAGCGCCGGTGTTGGCCCAGGCTTTGGAAAAACTGCCGGAATTGCTGATCAAACCGGCCTTTCCCTCGCAAAGTTTTGCGCCGGTATTTGGCCGTGATCTGAGTGATAAGCAGCGCAAGAGCTTGTCCGAGCGCATGCAGGCACGGCCTTACGCCTATGTAGCGCAAGAATTGGCCCAGCTGTCCCAGGCACCGATCTGGCAAGCCGAAGACGGCCAGTTGCAGCCCCGCGCCATCGGGATGCGCATGTACGCCGTGGCCGGTAGTGACGGGTATCGGGTGCTGCCGGGTGGTCTGACCCGAGTGGCGGCCGACGCCGATGCCGAAGTGGTATCGATGCAGCGCGGCGGGGCGAGCAAGGACACCTGGGTGCTGGGGGATCGAGCGCCAAGCGGCGAGCAATGGAAGACTCAACGCAACGTCGGTGTACACGATCTGGTGCGACGCGACCCTTACCTGCCGTCGCGGGTGGTGGAAAACCTGTTCTGGTTTGGCCGTTACTGCGAGCGTTGCGACGACAGTGCGCGACTGCTGCGGATCATGCTGGCGCGTTACGTCGACGGCGATGACCCGCAAGCCTTGCTGGCCGCGGTCGATCTTGGTGAACGGCTGGCGCTGTTGCCGGACGAAGGTGAGCTGCCAGAGCGCTTGCTGGCTGCGTTGCTCGGCGAGGACTGGTCGTTCAGCCTGCGTTCCAACTTGCAACGCCTGCAGTGGGCCGCTTCGCAGGTGCGCGGCAAGCTCTCGCGGGAAAACTGGCAGGCGCTGGTGGAATTGCAGCGTGAAGCCACGCAACTGGATACCGACGAGCCGGACTTCGGCGAGTTGCTGGATTTCCTCAATCGTCTGGTGATGTCGCTCGCTGCGCTGTCCGGGTTCGCGCTGGACGACATGACCCGCGATGAAGGCTGGCGCTTTCTGATGATCGGCCGGCGCATCGAGCGTCTGCAATTTCTGAGCAGCAGCCTGGCGGCGTTTCTGCGTGGCGCAGGGGCGTTCGATCAGGCGGGGCTTGAATGGTTGCTGGAGTTGGGTAACAGCAGCATCACTTACCGCTCGCGCTACCTGGCGGTGGCGCAGTTGATTCCTGTGCTCGACCTGTTACTGCTTGATGAGCAGAACCCGCACGCGGTGTTGTTCCAGTTGAAACTGGTGACCCGCACGTTGAAGCGTTTGAACGATGATTTCGGTGTGCCAAGGGAGGCCGGGCTGGCGCAACTGGTCGAGCGACTGGGGCGTTTTGATCTGGGGTGTCTGGAGAATCCGTTGTTTGGTGAATCCAGCGTGCGGTCGGCGCTTGAGGGGCTGGCGGATCTGCTGCAGGAGGTCGCCGACGCCAGCGGGCAAGTATCGGATCGTCTGGCCCTGCGCCATTTCGCCCATGTCGATGATGTCAGCCAGCGCACGGTGTCCGTCTGATGAACGCGCATTACCAGATCTTCCACGACACCTGTTATCACTACGACAGCCCGGTGTCCCTTGCGCAACAACTGGCGCACCTGTGGCCGCGTGAGTGCGCCTGGCAACGCTGCACCGAACAGCAATTGCTGATCAGTCCAGAGCCGACCGCGCGTCGTGATGAACAGGATGTGTTCGGCAATCCATTGACCCGACTGGCGTTCGAGCGGCCCCACGATGAATTGCAGGTCAATGCCCGGCTCACGGTTGAAGTGCTGGCGCGGCCAGTACTGGATTTCAATCAATCCCCGGCGTGGGAACTGACGCGCAATGCGCTGACCTACAGCAGCCAGCCGCTGCCCGCCGACCTGCTTGAGGCGTGCCGTTACCGATTCCAGTCACCGTATGTGCATCTCAAGCGCAGCTTCGTCGAGTTCTCGCAAAGTTGTTTCCCCCCAGGCAGGCCTTTGCTGCTGGGCGTGCAGGACCTGATGCAGAAGATTTTCAGCGAGTTCACCTTCGATGCCGAGGCGACGCAGGTAGCGACGCCGCTGGTGGAGGTTCTGGAGCGTCGACGTGGGGTTTGTCAGGACTTCGCTCATCTGATGCTGGCGTGCGTGCGATCACGCGGATTGGCGGCGCGTTACGTCAGCGGGTACCTGTTGACCCAGCCGCCTCCAGGGCAGCCACGGTTGATCGGCGCCGATGCGTCGCATGCCTGGGTTTCGGTGTTTTGTCCGGTGCTGGGGTGGGTGGATTTCGATCCGACCAACAACGTGCAGCCTGCGCTGGAGCACATCACGTTGGCGTGGGGCCGGGATTTTTCCGATGTGTCGCCGTTGCGGGGAGTGATTCTGGGCGGCGGGAGTCATGATCCGGATGTACGGGTCACGGTCATGCCACTGGAGTCATAACCATCAAATGTACGAGCGGGCTTGCTCGCGAAGGCCATTTCCCAGTGACATTCAGGGGTGAATGTCACGACGCTTTCGCGAGCAAGCCCGCTCCCACAGGAACTCTGTTCAACAATTGCGCAAACGGCTCAGGCGTCTGGCGCCAGATCTTTCGGTGCATCAACATCATCATCTGTCGCCACTTCACCGTCAGGGTTCAGTGCTGCTTCTTCAGCCATTTGTTTCTTGCGCAGAAGCTTTTCCTCTTTCTTCTTTTCCTTTTCCAGGTCTCGTTGACGTTTGGCGAAGGAGTAATTGGGTTTGGCCATGGGCGATCCTCTGGGGTCGAAGGTGAGGTTGAGCGGCGCGTATTCTGCCCTGTATCGATGCCTGACGGTTAGCCGGGTTTTTGGTCGACCCACTTTGGCGTGACGGTCGGCCTCCATTGATCGAGGGCATCGAGCAGCGTTTGTGGCGATTCGCTCACTTGCAGCATGTCACGGTGTGGCCCGCGAACGAAGCCTTCGCCGACGATGTGGTCGAGAAATGCAGTGAGTTTGCTGTAAAAGCCGTTCACTTCCAGCAGGCCCAGCGGTTTGCCGTGGTAGCCGAGTTGGCCCCAAGTCCAGACTTCAAACAGCTCTTCCAGCGTGCCGAGGCCGCCGGGCAGGGCGATAAACGCGTCGCTCAGTTCAGCCATGCGTGCCTTGCGGGCGTGCATGCCATCGACGACTTCAAGGCGAGTCAGGCTTTTGTGGCCGATCTCCTTGTCCATCAGGCTTTGCGGAATGATCCCGATGACTTCGCCGCCGGCGGCCAGCGCGGCGTCCGCCACCAGGCCCATCAGGCCCACGGCGCCACCGCCATAAACCAGCGTCAACTTGCGCTCGGCGAGGGCTCTGCCAAGGGCCTGGGCGGCTTCGGTGTAAGCCGGATCAGTGCCAGCATTGGCACCGCAAAACACACAAACGGATTTCAGGGACATGCCTTTCTCCTGGGGCGATCAGTCGCACAGGGTAATGGCTGGCACGCCGCGCTCCAAGGTCTAAACTTCGCGCTGGGGTGTTTCGCAGGTGCCGCTGGCACCACAGGCATACGCGGCAAGCAGGCTGCACAACAGGCTGTTAAAGATCATGACTGGCACTCCGTATCAATGAGATGCGCCGATCATAGGTTCTGCCGGCTGATCTGGCCGTTAGATTGTCTCGATGAGTCTCATAGCCTGAAAGTTGTATACAATTTTTGACTCAAGTCATAGGAACTTGCGAAGATTTCAGGCAGTCTTCCAACCATTAGTGTTTTTGTTAACCCTGCCTTGGAGATTCACCATGTTTTCCAAAGTTGTTGCGGTATCCCTGCTGGCGCTGGCCAGCAGCCAATTGATGGCTGCCGAGTGCAAAACCACCGTTGACTCCACCGATCAAATGTCCTTCAACACCAAGGAAATCGTGATCGACAAGAGCTGCAAGACGTTCACCGTCGAACTGACTCACTCCGGCAACCTGCCGAAGAACGTGATGGGCCATAACCTGGTCATCAGCAAAGTGGCCGACATGCAGCCGATCGCTACCGACGGCCTGGCGGCTGGCATCGACAAAAACTACCTGAAAGAAGGTGATGATCGCGTGATTGCGCACACCAAGATCATTGGCGCTGGCGAGAAAGACTCGCTGACCTTCGATGTATCGAAACTGGCTGCCGGCACCGATTACGGCTTCTTCTGCTCGTTCCCGGGCCACATCTCGATGATGAAAGGCACCCTGACCCTGAAGTAAATTGCAGAGATACCTGTCAGCAAAGAGCCGCTGTAGTTCGCTACAGCGGCTTTTTTATGTCTGAACCGTTTGTCGGGTTCTGCACTGAACCTGTAAGTTCTGACAGTAGACGCAGTTTTACTTCGAGGTTCAAATCTCCAGGCGTCGCGCTTGTCGTGCGACATGAGAAAGAAGGAGAAGGCCATGACCGATAACGTTGAAGTCAATCAGCTGGAAATTACCAAAGTCACGGATTCGAAGGGCAATCTGATTGAGCGGGGGGGTAAAACCTCTGATCGGACATTGATTGTCTATGGGAAAGCCTATCGTCAAGCGGAGGTAACCATTGAAGATGATTTTCTCTTCCGTGAGAAAGTGACCACGGATCCTACAGGGGGATGGGGGGCTACGCTTAAAAAACTGCCGGTGGGCGAGCGTTACCTTGAAGCGGTGGTTAACGGAAAGCGTTCGCAGAGCTGGATTTTATATATCGTGTGACAGCGTTCAGTGATGGCTTTTGTCATCGAAGCGAGCTTTCTATCCTTTACTAGGTGAGGCGCTCTTAAAAAGCGCCTCACTGATACTCAAGACATCAAGACATCAAGACATCACGGCGCAAACGGCATCACGCGCTTGTGATGGGTCTTGTTGTAGGTCGCGACGATGATGTCGAAGGCTTCTTCACGCACCGCCTCGCCATGCAGGAAGGCATCGATCTCGGCATACGTCACGCCGTGGGACGCTTCGTCCGGCTTGCCCGGCGACAGGTCCTCCAGATCCGCAGTTGGAACCTTCTCAACCAGCGACTCCGGTGCACCAAAGTGGCGGGCAATCGCGCGCACCTGGTTTTTTACCAAACCGCTGAGCGGTGCCAGGTCGCAGGCACCGTCGCCGAACTTGGTGAAGAAACCCATTACTGCTTCCGCCGCATGGTCAGTGCCGATCACCAGCCCCTGCGCCGCGCCAGCGATGGTGTACTGAGCCACCATCCTCATCCGCGCTTTGGTGTTGCCGAGGACGAAATCCACCGACACCGCGTGTTTGCCTTCAAACGCCGCGACTTCACTGGCCAGCGACTTTACTGCCGGACCGATATTGACCGTGTGGCGCTCGTCCGGGGCGATGAAATCCACCGAGGCCTGGGCATCGTGTTCGTCGAACTGGGTTTCGTACGGCAGGCGCACGGCGATGAACTTGTAGCGGTTGTCGCCACTGCGCTCACGCAGCTCGCGCATGGCGCGCTGTGCCATCAAACCGGCGGTCAACGAGTCGACACCGCCGCTGATGCCCAGCACCAGGGTCTTGAGTCCGGAATGGGTCAGACAATCCTGGATAAAGGTGATGCGCCGGGCAACTTCGGCCTCAAGGGCCTGGTGGTTGGCGAACGGCGGCTGGACCTTGAGCTGTTCAGCAATCTCACGCTGTACGGCTTGCATGAATTCACTCCTTGCTAGATGGACTGGAATCGGCAGGAACCTGGAAAACATGTCGCAAATAGGCGACGAAATTCGGGTCTTTGCATTGCGACTTGCCTGGCTCGTCGGAGATCTTCGCCACCGGTTGGCCGTTGCAGGCGGTCATTTTAAGCACGATGCTCATCGGTTCGACACCCGGAATGTCACAGGTCAGGTTGGTACCGATGCCGAAGCTCACGTTGATCCGACCGTGCAGCGCCCGGAATATCTCCAGCGACTTGGGCAGTGTCAGGCTGTCGGAGAACACCAGCGTCTTGCTCATCGGGTCGATACCGAGCTTG
The DNA here is from genome assembly GCF_963971015.1 of Pseudomonas sp. RA_15y_Pfl2_54. Taxonomy (NCBI): domain Bacteria; kingdom Pseudomonadati; phylum Pseudomonadota; class Gammaproteobacteria; order Pseudomonadales; family Pseudomonadaceae; genus Pseudomonas; species Pseudomonas sp. RA_15y_Pfl2_54. Next base: position 156,643 of record NZ_CAXAPN010000004.1, on the reverse strand, counting down.
TGGTAATGGGCGATGCACTTTTCGCCCCACACCACAGGATCTCCGGAATCATGGCGCAAACCGTCGAAAAGCTTGGCGAAGAACAGGTCGAAGTCACCGAGGAAGGCATCGGTGGTGATGCAGTCGGTGAGGGCGATCCCCAGCAGACCACGGTACTCGCGCACCCAACAGTCGAGCGCGGCAATCTGGCTGTCGATCAGCCGCGGGCCGAGTTGCTGGTGCGCCATGATCCATTCGTGGGCCATGGTGCCTAGCGGCTTCATGTCCAGTTCGCGGGACAGGTGCACGTTGCTGGTGCCGACGAAACGCCCGGGGAAATCGTGCTTGAGCACGTTCACCACTTCTTCCTGCACGCGGTAGGAGAACCGGCGACGGGTGCCGAAATCCGCCACCTGCAATTGCGCCAGTTCGTCTGCCGAGGCGTTGGCGGTCAGCCAGTCGAACTTGCGGTAGAGCTGCTCACGCGCTTGTTCGAGCACGGTTTCGCGGTAGCGATAGCGGTTGCGCACTTCGCTGACGATGGCCAGCAGGGGCACTTCGTAAAGGATCACATGCAGCCACGGCCCACGCAGGCGGATGAACAGCTCGCCGTTCTCGATGCCGGTGTGCACATAACGCAGGTTGAAGCGGAACAGCCCGAGAAAACGCAGGAAATCCGGTTTAAGGAAGGAGATGCGCTCAAGAAAACTCAGTTGATCGGCGCTCAGGCTCAGCTCGGCCAAACGCTCGATCTGATAGCGAATCTCCGCCAGATACGGGCGCAGATCTTCGCTGTTACGGCAACGAAACTCCCATTCGACTTCGACGTTGGGGTAGTTGTGCAGCACCGCCTGCATCATGGTCAGTTTGTAGAAGTCGGTGTCGAGCAGGTTCTGCACGATGCGATCGGCAAACACACTCTCGCTCATAACGGGTCTCCAGGTACGCCGCGCCGTTGCGCGGGCTCAATCAGTGGCGCTAGTGGCGCATATCAGCGGTGGGGATTGCCAGCGCTTTTTTGCTTTCAGGGGAAAGATCCTCTGATGGTATACATCTCAGCCCACAGAACTTATACGTTTTCGGTTGCACCTCCAGCGCGGCTTGAATGACCTGTTCAAGTCGGTCACCGCTTTTTAAGTAGTCAGCCAATAGAGAGTGTTTTGGTATTAAATTGATTTCAACTGCTTTAATCAAAGCGGCTCTGAGCATTTCGTGGGTGACGATTTTATACATGAATGACACCGCCTTTGAAGGTGATCTGTTCCAGCGTGTCGACGCCGTCCTGAAGTAATACGTAAGCCGGAAGTATCAGTCTATAAAAGTCAGAATCATTGGTGCCTTTAATGGTAACTAAAGTGAATGACTCCAAGAGTCCGGTGGCGGCGCGAATTCTGAAACAGGCATCTTCAAATAATTGGTTGGGCGTGGCGTGTGAATCTATGAAGTATGTAGGGTTATTGGTTGCATTTGCTTTTAGGGGGCAAAAATGATTCATGGGGTAAAGTCCTTCCGTTTGTTTTAGGCGTGACAGATCGAAGGGTTTATAGTTCTTTAGATATGATGTTTGCAGTGTGTTGGTGTAGTTGCTGCAAAGCCATTAATTGTTTTAATGGCTTTGCACCTGCCCGGTCTAAGCCTGTATGGGCTGTTTGCTTACGCTTGAGGAAAGAGCGGGTTCGCTACGAATCATTGTGCCTGAGCCGTCGTGCTGCGGCGGCCACGCTAAAGGATCAAGATCCAGATCAAGGAATTTGCTTGGGTCGAACACAGGCGTCTTGATGCCAGCACGGCGTTGTTCGTCGTAGTCGCGCAGAACACGCATGCTGATGTTGAAGAGCAGAAACATGGCTACCAGGTTGACAAGCGCCAGCAGCGTCATGGTGATGTCTGCAAAAGCCAGAACAGTCGACAGATCTTCGACGGAGCCCCAGAACACCAATATCAACACCAGCACACGATAGAAAATCAGCATTTTTCGAGGTTCACCCAACATGAACCGCAGGCTGTTTTCTCCCAAGTAATAGTTGTAAAGCATTGCCGTGAATACGAATAAGGCAAGCACCACGCTGATAAACATCCGTCCCCATTCCCCGACGATGGCTGCCAGCGAGTTTTGTGCCAGAGCAATCCCGTCACCTTCAAATCCCGGTGTGTAGAACCCTGATAGCAAAATCAGGAGCGCAGTACAGGTGCAGATTACGAATGTATCGATGAACACACTCAGTGCTTGTACCGCGCCTTGTGCAACCGGGTGGTCGATCTTCGCGACTGAGGCGACATTGGGAGCACTGCCCAGTCCTGCCTCGTTGGAAAAAACACCGCGTCTGACACCCATGATGATTGCGCTGCCCACCAATCCACCAAACGCCTGATCCAGACCGAATGCGCTTTTGATGATGGTCATCAGCATTGCCGGAACCTGATCGAACTGCAGAACGATCACATAGGCTGTTACGCCGACGTAGGCGAGAACCTTTATAGGAACCAGAAGGTCGGCTACTGCCGCGATACGTTTTATCCCGCCTACGAAGACAGCTCCCAGCATGAAAGAAATTGCGAGCCCCGACCACATAGGCGGCAGGCCAAACGCATTTTTTAGCGAGTGTGATACGGCATGGGACTCGAGACCATTGATTGCAAAACCAAAGGTCACCAGCAATAACACGGCCGCGACCAACCCGAGCCAGCGCTTGTCCAGACCGTGCTGGATGTACCAGGACGGCCCACCTCGATACAGGCCTTTGCCATCGCTACGTTTATAGAGTTGTCCCAACGTGCATTCGAAGAAGCTGCTCGACATGCCCAGAAGAGCGGTCATCCACATCCAGAACACTGCACCGGGTCCACCCATGCTCACTGCAATCCCCACCCCGACGATATTGCCGGTACCGACACGTCCGGCAAGGCTGAGTGTCAGCGCCTGAAATGAACTCAATTGATGGCTGTCGGTATGCCAACTGCCCCGCAAAATACCGAACATATGGGGGAAGTATCTGAGCTGGACAAATCCTGAGCGGACAGTGAAATAGACTCCCAGTCCAAGAACCAAAGGTATCAATACCTTGCTCGACAGAAAGTCGTTGATGACGTCTAGCATTCGAAGCTCCTTGCTATTTAGAGTGCTGGCGAATTAATGGTGTTGTCAGTCCTGAAGCCTTTCAGGACTCGTAATATCCAGCCGTATTTCAATTGATGCAATTTCGCAAGTTGCTTAAATGTGATGCGAGTTGCTGCTATGGTTGCTGTCTCTTGATTTTTGTTGAGTCGGTCTATGTGCGAGTTTTTTTCTGCTAACTTGAGGCTGCTGTGTAGTCACTACAGATCTGTCGCGGAAGTTTGTAGGAAACTTCGAATTAATCGTGGGCAATTCAATAAGTATCTATGTGGGAAAAGCATCCCCACACCTTTCAACCTCAAGCGAATCTGCGACTTTTTTGGCGTGGAAGCGTTTGAAATAGCGCTGCCATCGGAGCAATTCGTTGCCTTGATTGACGTTAGGGCCAATAAAAATCAGGCCTCGGGGGAGGTGAGAGCATCACGGATCATGCATGAACACCTGCGCGAACAGTCCTCACCTGAGCTGAAAGCCCACAGCGGTTATTACTACGAGTATTACAACGCAATGACTGAGCCCGGCTCTATTCTGTGTTCGCTTGTGCATGTACGGGAGGAGGGTGACGACGTTGTCTATGAGCGAAACGAGCGCTTACAGATCGCCGGGGTTGGCGATGATTTCGAGACGTATCGATATTTGGGTGTTGCCTATTACCTGCGCGATCGCTTGTTTTTCGTCGATTATGAATCGCTGACGTCAAACGAGATCAGCCAAACCATCCTCATCCCAAGTTTCAAAAGCTGTATCACTCGGCTCAATGGTTTGAAGCTTGGGGTTTCTGCAGCCGATCATCGTGCTCCTTCATGTTCAAGGGTTGTCTGGGAGTATCTCGGGCAGGAAATCAATCGGGCCGATGCCTATCGGCGCGTAAGGTTGTACAAGGCCAATGATTGCGCTATCGACGCCGATCTGCGCGCACGCCTTGCTCAAGCTCAGGTTGTGGACGGTCTGTTTGTTATTGCCTGACCCCGTCCGTGTAGGAGCTGGCGCAGGGAATGGGATCAGGGGCTATCGATCTGTTCCAGCATCCACTTCACAAAATCGCGCACCTTGGGCACTTCCGCCGAGTGTTCCGGGTAGGCCAGGTAATAGGCGTCGGTGCTGGGCATTGCATGCTGCCAGGGAATGACCAGTTTGCCGTCGGCCAATTCCTCTTCCACCAGAAACCTCGGCAATAGCGCTACACCGCAGCCGACTTGTGCGGCGCGGATGCACATATAAAAGGTTTCGAAACGCGGCCCGTGGTAGCTGTGCTCGGTCTGGCAACCCTGATTGTCGAACCAGTCGTGCCAGGCCTGTGGGCGCGACGCATTTTGCAGCAGCACCAGATCGGTGAGTTGCGTCGGGTCAGTGAACGGTGTTTGCGGCAGGCTGCCCGGCGCGCAGACCGGCACAAGCTCTTCGCCGAACAGCTTCAGGGATTCAGTGCCGGGCCGCGAACTCTGGCCGAAATAGAACGCCAGATCACTGCGCCCTTGCAGCAAATCATCGGCTTCCTGCTCGTTGCACAGATCCAGATGAATCGACGGATGGCGCAAACGCCAGCCCTTCAGGCGCGGCACCAGCCAGCGAGCGCCGAAGGTCGATGGCGTCGAGACGCGCAGGACTTCGGTCTCACCGCCGTAGGAGCGCAGGTAATGGGTCGACATCTCTACCTGTGTGAGGATTTTTCTGACTTCGACCAAGTACAAATCCCCGGCGGGCGTCATCTGCAAACGGCGACGCACGCGACGAAACAACAAGTGCTGCAACAATTCCTCAAGCTGCGCGACCTGTTTGCTGACAGCGCTCTGCGTCAGGTTCAGCTCCTCGGCGGCGCGGGTGAAACTCAAGTGCCGGGTCACGGCCTCGAAGCACTGCAACGCGGTGATCGATGGCAAGTGGCGTTTGTTCAGCATGGCGGATCCTTTTCTTGTCTTTCTATGCTCAGCATGAATAAACGGAATGATATCTCGCGTAAAGGTCGTTTGTTGCCTTGCCGTTGGGACGCTACAACTAAAGGCCTGCCCGGTCGTGAAAAAGCGGCCGCACACATTCAGTTTTTGCTTGAGGAGTGACCCATGGTTGCCGCATTGCTTGATCGTCTTGGTGTAAACCCGGCCCTTTATCAGAACGGCAAAGTGCCGGTGCATTCGCCGATCGACGGCAGCCGGATTGCCGCCGTGAACTGGGAAGGCGCGGCTGAAGTCGAGCAGCACATCAGTCGCGCAGATCATGCGTTCGAGGCGTGGCGCAAGGTGCCGGCGCCGCGTCGCGGGGAACTGGTGCGTCAATTCGGCGAAGTGCTGCGTGAATACAAAACCGATCTCGGCGAACTGGTGTCGTGGGAAGCCGGCAAGATTACTCAGGAAGGCCTGGGTGAAGTGCAGGAGATGATCGACATCTGCGACTTCGCCGTCGGTCTGTCGCGCCAGTTATACGGTTTGACCATTGCTTCCGAGCGCCCGGGCCACCACATGCGTGAGACCTGGCATCCGCTGGGCGTGGTCGGGGTGATCAGTGCGTTCAACTTCCCGGTCGCGGTGTGGGCGTGGAACACCACGCTGGCGCTGGTTTGCGGTAACCCGGTGGTGTGGAAACCGTCGGAGAAAACCCCGCTGACGGCACTGGCGTGCCAGGCCCTGTTTGATCGCGTGGTGAAGAATTTCACTGACGCCCCGGCGAACCTCTGCCAGGTGATCATCGGTGGCCGTGACGCCGGTGAAGCCCTTGTCGACGACCCGCGTGTGGCGCTGATCAGCGCCACCGGTAGCACGCGCATGGGCCGCGAAGTGGCGCCGAAAGTCGCTGCACGATTCGCCCGCAGCATCCTTGAGCTGGGCGGCAACAACGCGATGATCCTCGGCCCAAGCGCTGATCTGGACATGGCGGTGCGCGCGATTCTGTTCAGCGCGGTCGGCACTGCCGGTCAGCGTTGCACCACGCTGCGTCGCTTGATCGCCCACGAATCGGTCAAAGAAGAAATCGTCACCCGCCTCAATGCGGCTTACGCCAAAGTGCGCATCGGTCATCCGCTGGAAGGCAATCTGGTGGGCCCGCTGATCGACAAGCACAGTTTCGAGAACATGCAGGATGCGCTGGAGCAGGCATTGAGCGAGGGCGGTCGCGTGTTTGGCGGCAAGCGTCAACTGGAGGATCAATTCCCCAACGCCTACTACGTTTCGCCGGCCATCGTTGAAATGCCGGAGCAGAGTGATGTGGTGTGCAGCGAAACCTTCGCGCCGATCTTGTATGTGGTTGGCTACAGCGATTTCCAGGAAGCGCTGCGTTTGAACAACGCGGTGCCACAAGGTCTGTCGTCGTGCATTTTCACCACGGACGTGCGTGAGGCCGAGCAGTTCATGTCGGCAGTCGGCAGTGACTGCGGCATCGCCAACGTCAACATCGGCCCCAGCGGCGCGGAAATCGGCGGCGCGTTTGGTGGCGAGAAAGAGACCGGCGGTGGTCGTGAGTCGGGCTCGGATGCGTGGCGCGCCTACATGCGTCGTCAGACTAATACCGTGAACTACTCGCTGGAATTGCCGTTGGCGCAGGGCATCACCTTCGACTGATACCTTCAGTCAGATGGATAACCCCTTGTGGGAGCGGGCTTGCTCGCGAAGGTGTCGGGTCAGTCGACTTAGACGTTGTCTGATATACCGCTTTCGCGAGCAAGCCCGCTCCCACATTGTTGAACAGTGTGTTTGTTAGGTTTCTGTTGGAGTCTGGCAATGCCGTTACGCGAAGAATGTCTGTGGGAAAAACTCACGCCGCAAAGGCCCGATAACACCGCGCTCAAGGGTGAGGTCAACGTCGATGTCTGCGTGATCGGTGCCGGGTTTACCGGGTTGTCGGCGGCGCTGCATCTGTTGGAGAAAGGCAAGAGCGTTTGCGTGCTGGAAGCCCATCGCGCCGGTCACGGCGGTTCCGGTCGCAACGTCGGATTGGTCAACGCCGGTATGTGGATCCCGCCGGACGAGATCGAAGCCGGGTTCGGCGAAGCCGTTGGCAGCCAGCTAAACCGCATGCTCGGTGCGGCGCCGGCGCTGGTGTTCAGCCTTGTGGATAAGTACAACATCGATTGCCAGTTGCGCCGCGAAGGCACCCTGCACATGGCACACAACGCCAAGGGGGAGGCGGATCTGCGCAGTCGTGAGCAACAATGGAAACGCCGTGGTGCCCCCGTCGAATTGCTGACCGGCAAGGCTTGCGAGCAAGCCACCGGCACACAGAAAATTGCTGCTGCGTTGCTCGACCGTCGCGCGGGGACGCTTAATCCGATGGCCTATGTCACCGGGCTGGCGAATGCGGTGATGGGGCTCGGCGGGCAGATGTTCGATCACTCCCCGGTCACTCGTCTCGAGCGTGTGGGCCCGAAATGGTCGGTACAGACCGAACAGGGTTCGGTGCTGGCCGAGCAGGTTGTCATTGCCTCCAACGCCTACACCGAAGGCGACTGGACCGAGCTCAAGCGCAATTTCTTTCCCGGTTTTTACTATCAGGTTGCCTCGGTGCCTTTGAGCGAAGACGCCGCACAGCAGATCCTTCCGGGCGGGCAGGGCTCGTGGGATACCCGGCAAGTGCTCAGCAGCATCCGCCGCGACAAAGACGGGCGGTTATTGCTTGGCAGTCTCGGTAATGGCAATCAGAAACCGACCTGGTTCCTCAAGGCCTGGGCCGACCGGGTGCAGCAGCATTACTTCCCCAATCTGAAGCCGGTCGAGTGGGAGTGCACCTGGACCGGGCGCATCGCTTTTACGCCCGATCACTTGATGCGTCTGTTCGAGCCGGCACCGGGACTGGTGGCAGTCACCGGTTACAACGGCCGGGGTGTGACCACGGGCACGGTGGTCGGCAAAGCCTTCGCCGACTATCTGTGTAACGGTAATCCTCAAGCCCTGCCGATTCCCTTTGCACCGATGCAGCCCCTGTCTGGCGCGGGGTTGCGCAGTTGCCTGTACGAGGCCGGATTCTCGCTGTATCACGCGGGCCAGTGCCTGCGCATTGTCATTTGAATGTTGAAAGATGTTGCGTAACGCGGCGCTTTTGCGCGTAGCGACTAGCCTGTAATGGTGCGGGTTGTAGCAGTCCCGCACCAGCAGTGTGCAGTTCGGTGACGCGAGCGGTTACAGGCTGGTTGCACGTCGTTTGGTGCCGCGGTTGCAATGATGGCGCACGCGGGTTGCGCCTGAAATTTTAAAAGGTTTCACCTTCCGCGGTTTAGACGGTTGCACGCCCAATGAAAATGGGAACGAAACAGTCGAAATAACAAGAAAGCAGCGACTTTTTGAAGAATAAAAAACCGATGGCACGGCCCTTGCTCTGAGCATTCAGTGAAATGAAGTCGCAGTGCCAACTAAAAAAAACCTTGGAGCACCACCTCATGTCCCAGACGTTTTACAAGAAAGGCTTTCTGGCCCTCGCAGTGGCTACTGCGTTGGGTGTTTCTGCGTTTGCTCAGGCTGACATCAAAATCGGCGTAGCGGGTCCAATGACGGGCGCCAACGCGGCATTTGGCGAGCAGTACATGAAGGGCGCCCAGGCGGCAGCCGATGCGGTCAACGCGGCCGGTGGCGTCAACGGGGAGAAAATCGTTCTGGTCAAGGGCGATGACGCCTGCGAACCGAAGCAGGCTGTGACGGTCGCCAAGGACCTCACCAACCAGAAAGTCGCCGGCGTGGTCGGTCACTTCTGCTCCTCTTCGACCATTCCAGCGTCGGAAATCTACGACGAAGCCGGCATTATTGCGATCACCCCGGGCTCCACCAACCCGCAAGTGACCGAGCGCGGCCTGAGCGCCATGTTCCGTATGTGCGGACGTGACGACCAGCAGGGCATCGTCGCCGGCGACTACATTGTCGACGTGCTCAAGGGCAAAAAAGTTGTTGTTCTGCACGACAAGGACACCTACGGCCAAGGTCTGGCTGACGCCACCAAGGCTCAGTTGATCAAGCGCGGCGTGACTCCGGTTCTTTACGAGGGCCTGACCCGGGGCGAAAAAGACTTCAGCACCATCGTGACCAAAATCCGTGGCGCTGGCGCCGACGTCGTCTATTTCGGTGGTCTGCACCCGGAAGCCGGTCCTCTGGTTCGCCAACTGCGTGAACAGGGCTTGAAAGACGTCAAGTTCATGTCCGACGACGGCATTGTGACCGACGAACTGGTGACCACCGCCGGTGGCCCGCAATTCGTCGATGGCGTCCTGATGACTTTCGGCGCCGACCCGCGTCTGCTGCCAGACAGCAAGGCGGTCGTCGATGCGTTCCGCAAGGCCGGCACCGAGCCTGAAGGCTACACCCTCTACGCTTACGCCTCTGTACAAGCCCTGGCTGCTGCCTTCAACGGCGCCAAGTCCAACGACGGCGAAAAAGCGGCTGTATGGCTGAAGAAAAACCCGGTCAAGACCGTCATGGGCGAGAAATCCTGGGACGCCAAGGGCGACCTGAAAGTCTCCGACTACGTGGTTTACGAGTGGGACAAGGACGGCAAATACCACCAGCTGGAAAAACAGAAGTAAGGGCTGACGCGATCACCTGAACGCCATAAACCCCTGTGGGAGCGGGCAAGCCCGCTCCCACAGGGGGCGGTGGCGATAGGTAAATCGCGCTCTGACATTGCTCCGACGTAAATCTGTATTTTCCCTAGAAGAGCCGCACGCCTCAGGTGTGCAGGTTCTCACTGCGTGAGATTGCGTTATGGATGGTATTTTCCTGCAGCAACTGGTCAACGGCCTGACCCTCGGGTCGGTCTATGGCCTGATCGCCATCGGCTACACAATGGTCTACGGCATCATTGGCATGATCAACTTCGCCCACGGCGAGGTTTACATGATTTCCGCTTACCTGGCGGCAATCAGTCTGGCTCTGCTGGCTTACTTCGGTATCGAATCCTTCCCACTGCTGATGCTCGGCACGCTGATCTTCACCATCGTCGTCACGGCGGTCTATGGCTGGGTCATCGAGCGTGTAGCCTACAAACCCCTGCGTAACTCCACCCGACTGGCACCGCTGATCAGCGCCATCGGTATTTCCCTGATCCTGCAAAACTATGCACAGATCGCCCAAGGCGCGAAGCAACAAGGCGTGCCGACCCTGCTGACCGGTGCCTTGCGTGTCGACATCGGCACCGGCTTCGTGCAACTGACTTACACCAAGATCTTCATTCTGGTCGCGGCGTTCGTGGGCATGGGCCTGCTGACCTACGTGATCAAGTACACCAAACTCGGTCGTATGTGCCGCGCGACCCAACAAGACCGCAAGATGGCTTCGATCCTGGGGATCAACACCGACCGGGTGATTTCCTACGTGTTCATCATCGGTGCGGCCATGGCGGCGCTGGCGGGCGTACTGATCACCATGAACTACGGCACGTTCGACTTCTATGCCGGTTTCATCATCGGCATCAAGGCGTTCACCGCCGCGGTGCTTGGCGGGATCGGTTCATTGCCCGGTGCGATGCTCGGCGGGATCATCCTCGGGATCTCCGAGTCGCTGTTCTCCGGCCTGGTCAACTCCGACTACAAAGACGTGTTCAGCTTCTCGCTGCTCGTACTTGTTCTGGTCTTCCGGCCGCAGGGCCTGTTGGGCCGTCCTCTTGTGTCGAAGGTGTAAGCGATGTCTTCAACCACTCAAAAAAACATCGATATCAAAAAAAGCCTGGTTGAGTCGATTCTTGCCGGCCTCATTGCCTTGGTCGTGTTTGGCCCGATTGTCGGCGTCGTACTCGACGGCTACAGTTTCAACCTCGAATCGACCCGTGTGGCGTGGATTATCGCCATCGTCATGGTTGGCCGATTTGCCCTCAGCCTGTTCCTGCAAACGCCCAAGGGGCTGAAGATTCTCGACGGATTCGAGAGCACCAGTTCCGGCGTGCATGTGCTGCCAGCCGATCACAAATCAAGCCTGCGCTGGATCATCCCGTTACTGATTCTGCTGGCCGTGGCCGTGCCGTTCTTCTCTAACTCCTACCTGCTTGGCGTGGTCATCCTCGGGTTGATTTACGTGTTGCTGGGCTTGGGCCTGAACATCGTGGTGGGCCTGGCCGGTTTGCTCGATCTGGGTTACGTGGCGTTCTACGCCATCGGTGCCTACGGGCTGGCGCTGGGTTACCAGTATCTCGGTCTGGGCTTCTGGACCGTGCTGCCGCTGGCGGCGATCACGGCTGGCCTTGCCGGCTGTATCCTCGGTTTCCCGGTCTTGCGCCTGCATGGCGACTATCTGGCAATCGTGACCCTGGGCTTCGGTGAAATCATTCGTCTGATCCTCAACAACTGGTTGTCGCTGACGGGCGGCCCGAATGGCATGTCGGCACCGCTGCCGACCTTTTTCGGTCTGGAGTTCGGCAAACGGGCGAAGGAGGGTGGGATACCGTTTCACGAGTTCTTCGGCATCGCCTACAACTCTGACGTGAAGTATTACTTCATTTACGCGGTGTTGTTCCTGGTGGTGCTGGCCGTGCTGTACATCAAGCATCGTCTGGTGAAGATGCCGGTCGGCCGCGCCTGGGAAGCTTTGCGTGAAGATGAAATCGCTTGCCGTGCGATGGGCCTGAACCACGTACTGGTCAAACTGTCGGCGTTCACCATCGGTGCGTCGACGGCCGGTCTGGCCGGTGTGTTTTTCGCGACCTACCAAGGTTTCGTCAACCCGACCTCGTTTACCTTCTTCGAGTCGGCGCTGATCCTGGCCATTGTCGTGCTCGGCGGCATGGGCTCGACCATCGGTGTGGTGATTGCGGCGTTCGTGCTCACGGTGGCCCCGGAACTGCTGCGCGGCTTCGCCGAATATCGCGTGCTGCTGTTCGGCATCCTGATGGTGTTGATGATGATCTGGCGACCACGAGGGCTGATCCGCATCAGCCGTTCCGGGGTCACTCCACGCAAAGGTGCCATTCACTACGAGAGGACTGCGCCATGAGTGAAGTCGTACTCTCTGTTGAAAAACTGATGATGCATTTTGGTGGCATCAAGGCGTTGAGCGATGTCAGCCTGAAGGTCAAACGCAATTCGATCTTCGCGCTGATCGGCCCCAATGGCGCCGGCAAGACCACGGTGTTCAACTGCCTGACCGGGTTCTACAAAGCCTCCGGTGGCAAGATCGAACTCAATGTGCGCGGCCAGAAGACCAACGTCATTCAATTGCTGGGCGAGTCGTTCAAACCGACCGATTTCGTTTCGCCGAAAAGCTTCCTCAGCCGGATGTACTACAAGATGTTCGGTGGCACTCACCTGGTGAACCGCGCAGGGCTGGCCCGCACGTTCCAGAACATTCGCCTGTTCAAGGAAATGTCGGTACTGGAAAACCTGCTGGTGGCCCAGCACATGTGGGTCAACCGCAACATGCTGGCCGGCATCCTCAACACCAAGGGCTATCGCAAATCCGAAAGCGACGCGCTCGATTGTGCGTTCTATTGGCTGGAAGTGGTCGATCTGGTGGACTGCGCCAACCGTCTGGCCGGTGAGCTCTCCTACGGCCAGCAACGCCGACTGGAGATCGCCCGGGCCATGTGCACACGGCCGCAGATCATCTGTCTCGACGAACCGGCCGCCGGCCTCAACCCTCAGGAAACCGAAGCGCTGAGCGCGATGATCCGGCTGCTGCGCGACGAGCACGATCTGACCGTGGTGCTGATCGAACACGACATGGGCATGGTCATGAGCATTTCCGACCACATTGTGGTGCTGGACCACGGTATCGTTATCGCCGAGGGCGGGCCCGAAGCCATCCGTAACGATCCAAAAGTGATTGCCGCCTATCTGGGCGCCGACGAAGAGGAGCTGGTATGACTCAACCGATCCTCGAACTCAAAGACCTCGACGTGTTCTACGGTCCGATCCAGGCACTCAAGGGTGTTTCGCTGCAGATCAATGAAGGCGAAACCGTCAGCCTGATTGGCTCCAACGGCGCGGGCAAGTCGACGTTGCTGATGTCGATCTTCGGCCAGCCGCGAGCGGCGAGCGGGCAGATCCTCTATCAAGGCGTCGACATTACCCACAAGTCTTCGCACTACATCGCCTCCAACGGCATCGCGCAGTCGCCAGAAGGACGACGGGTGTTCCCCGACATGACCGTCGAGGAAAACCTGTTGATGGGCACCATCCCGATTGGCGACAAACACGCCAAAGAGGATATGCAGCGCATGTTCACGCTGTTTCCACGGCTTGAAGAACGGCGCAATCAGCGAGCGATGACCATGTCTGGCGGCGAACAGCAGATGCTCGCCATCGCCCGCGCGTTGATGAGCCGGCCGAAGTTGTTGCTGCTCGATGAGCCGAGCCTGGGCCTGGCGCCGATTGTGGTGAAGCAGATTTTCGCCACTCTGCGCGAGCTGGCGAAAACCGGCATGACCATTTTCCTCGTCGAGCAGAACGCCAACCATGCGCTGAAGCTGTCGGATCGGGCGTATGTGATGGTCAACGGCGAGATTCGCCTCACGGGTACGGGGAAAGAGTTGCTGGTGAACGAGGAGGTGCGTAACGCCTATCTGGGCGGGCACTGAGTTATCCCCAGATACACACAGCCCCGGCGACGCAAGTCCCGGGGCTTTTTCATTCCTCGAACCACCACAGCCCCTTGTGGGCGCAAGCTCGCTCCCGCAGTTGATATGCGCAAGTTCCAGAATTGTGGAAAACAAATTCCCCAACCTGCCAAAGCGCGACATATAGACGCTGCAATTGGCTGTTTTTCCACAGTTTTGACTTGTCCCCGTTTGCTGTGGAGCCGGCTGTGAATAACGTGGTAGTAGCTGGCTGCGAGCCTTTGAAACCGTGGCTTTCAGGCGTGTGATTGTTTTTTGATCAGGCTTTTTTGCGTGAGTGACAGACGCCGTTGTCAACCTTTTTATGGGGCGTGTATTGCCGTCGACCCGAGGTTGGTCAGGCTGTGGATAAGTCTGTGATTAAACTCTGGAAAGACTCCGCTAAGCGGCGTAATGACTGGCTTCGCGCAATCATCGCGGTGACTGCTCGGTCGTGCAAAATGCCATGTCCCGCACATCTGCCGCTTCAGGGTCAAGCAAAAAACTTTCTATTCGTCCCGCAAAGCCTTGTGTGGCGAGGCTTTACGCGTTTCCACTTGCCCCCGGAAACTGTGGAAGGGCCTGTGGATAAGGTGCGTGCACATGGCTACAAGCCACGTTCGCTATAGCGTTGGCGCTGCTGGTTGTTTTTTGCACAGTTCGCGAGTGTTGCTCGTGATTGCGAGGCCGGGCATGCTGCCACCTGATTTTCTATTTCAAGGGCTGCCTTGGCGGCCGAAGCAAGGAGAACACGATGTCCAACACCCTGTTTATCACCGGCGCGACGTCCGGTTTTGGTGAAGCCTGTGCCCGCCGTTTTGCCGAGGCTGGCTGGAAACTGGTGCTGACCGGCCGTCGTGAAGAACGCCTCAATGCCCTGTGCGCCGAACTGTCCAGGCAAACCGAAGTGCATGGCCTGGTGCTCGATGTGCGTGATCGCAAGGCGATGGAGGCGGCGATTGCCAACCTGCCGCCATCGTTCGCCAAGCTGCGTGGCCTGATCAACAACGCCGGTCTGGCGCTGGGCGTCGACCCTGCGCCGAAATGCGATCTGGATGACTGGGACACGATGGTCGACACCAACGTCAAAGGCCTGATGTACGCCACGCGTTTGCTGCTGCCGCGCCTGATCGCCCACGGTCGTGGCGCTGGCATCGTCAATCTTGGTTCTATCGCCGGCAACTATCCGTATCCGGGCAGCCATGTGTACGGCGCGACCAAGGCGTTCGTTAAGCAGTTCTCGCTGAACCTGCGTTGCGACTTGCAGGGCACGGGTGTGCGGGTCAGCAACATTGAGCCGGGGCTGTGTGAAAGCGAGTTTTCGCTGGTGCGTTTTGCCGGCGATCAGGAGCGTTACAACGCGACCTACGCCGGTGCCGAGCCGATCCAGCCGCAGGACATCGCCGAGACGATTTTCTGGGTCATGAATGCGCCGGCGCACATCAACATCAACAGCCTTGAGCTGATGCCGGTGAGCCAGACCTGGGCGGGTTTTGCCATCGAGCGCAACAAGGTTTAGAGCCAGCAGCCTGTGCCGAGCGAGCACGCTTGGCACAGGTCACAGGCAGCCCATCAACGAAGATAGGCCGCCAGTCCGCTGTAGCAGGTCGCAAGGTGATAGGGCGTGGTCGAAGGCATGTCCTTGCGGCTGACGTCACCTTGTTCATCGCGGCACTCATGCCAGCCACCGGCATGCAGAAAGCGCTGTTGCAATGCTTGCAATTGATGCAGCACCACAGCCTCGCTGTCGGGGCGTAAGGTCAGCGCCCGCAGATATTCGGCCTGCGCCCAGATCCGTTGAGTCGAATCTTTCGGGCGTCCGTCCAGTTCCAGATCAAGCATCGCCCGCACGGCGCCGCACGGCTGCTGCACACCGAATTGCTCGGTAAACGCGAACGCCTTGTCCAGCGCCGAATGCAGTTTCGAGCCGCGCAACAGCGCCGAGGATTGCAGCAGGAAGTACCACTCGAACTGGTGCCCCGGCTCGTACCAGTTATCCACAGCCCCGAGCGGTTTCTCCATCAACACGCCATGTTGTGGATCGATGAACCGCTTGTGCATGGCTGTGCATAACTCAACGAGCGCTTGTTGCGTTGCCGCGTCTTCACGCACTGACAAGGTCGCGAGAAAGGCTTCGGCCAAGTGCATCAGCGGGTTCTGCAACGGGCCGGTTTGCAGGGTGATCCAGTCGCGCTCAAGGCACGCTTCGTACAAGCCGTCACCGGTCGCAAAACGGCGGCCGATGATTTCCAGTGCGGCATTGAGCGTCGACTCCACCAGCGGCTCACGGGACTTGTCCCAGTAATGTGCGCAGGCGAACAGGATAAAGGCGTGGGTATAGAGATCCTTGCGCTGATCCAGCGGTTTGCCCTGTGGATCAATGCTGTAGAACCAGCCGCCATGTTCGCCATCGTGGAAGTGTCGTTGCAGCGAGCGAAACAGCGCGGCCGCGCGATCTTCGGCGTTATCCACAACCCCGATCAGGCTGGAAAACAGATATAGCTGTCGCGCGCAGGCCATCGCCCGATAGCGTTGCGGTGGCAGCGGCTGATGCGCGGCGTCCAGCGCCTCGTAAGGCAGCGCCATGTCGGCGTTCCAGCCCGGGCCTTGCCAGAGGGGCACGATCACGTTGACGAAATGCTGTTGCACGTCGCTGAACAGGGCGGTCAATTCAGGCAGGGACTTGGAGCGGGAAGCGAGGGGCATGGGCGGACGTCGTCACGGCTGGGGCGATTGCGCGACATGGTAGCAGACAGCATGGGGGGAGCGATGCGGTGTCTGATCGGCCGTCTTCGCGAGCAAGCCTGCTCCCCACAGGTTTTGTATGGACCATCAATCCATTGTGGGAGCGGGCTTGCTCGCGAAGGGGCCGATCAGGCGATAGAGATCAGCCCGCCAGCAACCACGCACCCGTCACCGCCGAAGCAGCACCCGCCAGGCGCACCAGCGGCGCAGCAGCCTGAGGCAGAAAGCGAACCACCGCATAACCAGCGGCATGCAGCGCAGCGGTCGCCGCCACAAATCCTGTCGCATACGCCCAGGGACTCGACATGTCCGGCAACTCCAGGCCATGCGCGACACCATGGAACAGCGCAAACAACGCCGTCGCCGCCACCGCCATCACCAATGGCGGACGCACCGCCAGCGCAACCGCCAGGCCCAGCGCCAGCACCGACGCCGCAATCCCGCTTTCCAGTGCCGGCAACTCCAGCCCTTCAAAACCGAGCATGCCGCCGATCAACATGGTGCCGACGAAGGTGCACGGCAGCGCCCAACGCGCCGCGCCTTGCTGCTGAGCCGCCCACAAACCGACGGCAATCATCGCCAGCAAATGATCGAGGCCGCCCATCGGATGGCTGATACCCGCGATCAAGCCACTGTCGCCATGCCCTGGGTGAGCAAAGGCCAGCGCCGGGGTCAGCAGCAGCGCCAGGGCGCCCAGAATACGTTTGAATGTCATGGATAAGCTTCCTTGTTGATAAGTGAATCAGGCTGCGGTCAGCAGGCCCTGGCGTTCGATGAAGGCGATGATCGCTTCCAGGCCCTGACCGGTTTTCTGGTTGCTGAACACAAACGGCTTGCCGTTGCGCATGCGTTTTGTGTCGCTGTCCATCATGTCCAGCGAGGCGCCGACCAGCGGGGCGAGATCGATCTTGTTGATCACCAGCAGGTCGGACTTGCAAATACCCGGCCCGCCCTTGCGCGGCAGCTTGTCGCCGGCCGAAACATCGATCACGTAGATCGTCAGGTCGGACAGTTCCGGGCTGAACGTCGCCGAAAGATTGTCGCCGCCGGACTCCACCAGAATCAGATCCAGCCCCGGGAAGCGTCGGTTCAGTTGATCGACCGCTTCGAGGTTGATCGAGGCGTCCTCGCGGATCGCCGTGTGCGGGCAGCCACCGGTTTCCACGCCGATGATCCGCTCCGGTGCCAGGGCTTCATTGCGCACCAGAAAATCGGCGTCTTCGCGGGTATAGATGTCATTGGTGACCACGGCGAGGTTGTAGCGCTCGCGCAGTGCCAGACACAGGGCCAGGGTCAATGCGGTTTTGCCGGAACCGACCGGGCCGCCGATGCCGACGCGCAGAGGTTGTGTGTTCATATGCTTCTCCAAAATAACGGGCCCTAGGAACGGAACAGGCGGCTGTACTGGCGCTCATGGGCCATGCACGCCAGGGACAGACCGAACGCGGCGCTGCCGATGTGTTCGGGGTTGATTCGGGTGGCGTCCTGCTGTGCCTGTTGTAGCAGCGGCAGCAGTTCGCTGGTCAGGCGCTGGGCGGCTTGCTGGCCCAGCGGCAGGGTTTTCATCAGAACGGCCAGCTGGTTTTCCAGCCAGCTCCACAGCCACGCGGCGAGGGCGTCCTGCGGGCTGATGCCCCAGGCACGGGCGGCCAGCGCCCAGCCGAGGGCCAGATGCGGTTCGGTGCACTGCTCAAGAAAATCGCGTGCGGGTGCGTCCAGTTCCGGCAAGCCGTTGAGCAGTTGCTGCAACGAGTAACCCATCTGCCGGCTCTCCAGATGCAACTCGCGGGTCTCACGGCTGGCGCGGTGGGTTTCGCAGATCTGCAGCAGTTCGCCCCAGTTTTCATCCGCCGCGGCCTGACAATGGGCGAGCAGCAGCGGCGCTTCGAATCGGGCGAGGTTGAGCAGCAACTGATCACTGATCCAGCGGCGAGCGCTGTCCGGGTTGTTGACCCGGCCGTTATCCACCGCCATTTCCAGGCCTTGGGAATAGCTGTAGCCGCCAATCGGCAATTGCGGACTGGCCAGGCGCAACAGCGCCCAGGCCGGATTCACAGACGCACGCCGAACTGGTGGAGTTTGGGCGCGTAGTTGAAGTCTTCGTCGCCGTGGCGCGAATGGTGATGGCCGCCGCCGTAGGCACCGTGCTCCGGCTGGAACGGCGCTTCGATGGCTTCGACCTGCGCGCCGAGTTGCTCGAGCATCGCCTTGAGCACGTAATCATCGAGCAAACGCAGCCAGCCCTCGCCGACTTGCAGGGCAACGTGGCGATTGCCCAAGTGGTAAGCGGCGCGGGTCAGTTCAAAGGCATTGGCGCAGGTGACGTGCAGCAGTTGTTCGGGGCGGGCGCAAACTCGAACGATGCGTCCGTCTTCAGCCTGTAGGCATTCGCCGTCATACAGCGGTGCCTGACCGCGCTCCAAAAACAACCCGACGTCTTCACCTTCGGCACTGAAACAGCGCAAACGGCTTTTGCTCCGTGCTTCGAAGGTCAGGTGCAACTCGGCGGCCCAGAGGGGTTGAGGGTCGATTCTGCGATGAATCACCAGCATCGGAAAGCTTCCAGCAGTGGACAATACTCAGGCTAGAGCAAGGGGCTTGCCAATCGGACGAGATGTAGGAAATCCCTGTCGGAGCGTAGTGAATGTTTCAAGATGTTGCGGGAGTTTGAGAGGTTTTGGTGCATGAAGATTTTTACATGCACCAAATGGAGGCCGAGACGCTGATCCAATTGTGGGAGGGGGCTTGCTCCCGAAAGCGGTGTGTCAGGCAGGCATGTTTCGACGGGCACACTGCATTCGGGAGCAAGCCCCCTCCCACAGGAGATGTATGACTATTTGGAGGGAGGAGGGTTATTCGGTACTGCCCAGCCCTTGCCAGTGCTTGAGACCGATAAAGATGAAGCGCAATTGCTGGGTGATCTTCGCCTGAGGCGTCAGATGCTCCGGCAAGGCTTCGGCGGGCGGGTCGATGATGTCCGGCAGGGTGGCGAAAACGGATTTGACGATCAGGTCGGCCATCACGCTCAGGCCGGCTGCGTCCAGGTGCTGAAGCTTGGGCATCAGCCCAAGGTCAGCCGCCAGGTCTGCGCTGATGTTTTCGCGCAAGCGGCCAATCGCCTGTCGCACCGGTTGCGAGCCGCCGTACTGCTCACGGGCCAGAAACAGAAATTGCGAACGGTTGGCGCTGACCACATCAAGAAAGATGCGCACCGACGCATCGATAATGCCGCCCATGACGAATTCGTTGTGGCGCACCAAGCGGATGGTCTCGCGGAAGGTCTGGCCGACTTCACTCACCAGCACCAAGCCCAATTCGTCCATATCGGCAAAATGCCGATAGAAACCGGTGGGCACGATTCCGGCGGTTTTCGTCACTTCGCGCAGGCTCAGGCTGCCGAATCCTCGGCCGCTTTCCATCAAGTGGCGGGCAGCGTCCATCAGGGCGTTGCGGGTCTGTTGTTTCTGTTCGGCGCGGGGCAGCATCGCAGGACGTGTTCTTTGGCAGGACAAGCGCCGCACTCTAGCAAATCGGCTTTATCGGCGTCGAACGGCAGCGGGGATGCAACGGAGGGAAATCGCGACTTCTTTAACGCTGTGGCTGAAAAGTCAAAAGCCCAATCGGGGAATTGGGCTTTTTTTCCAGGCCACCACGGGCTTAGCTTAAAGCGGCGTTGCGTTCGATCACACGGTCACCACCACCTTCGGCGAGCGCCTGGCCTTGTGGGGTTTTGTCGTAACCGTCTTCAACCAGGCCTTTTTGTTCGAGGCGGTTGCGACCGTTTTCGGCGAGCGCCTGGCCTTGTGGAGTTTTGTCGTAGCCATCTTCAGCCAGGGTCTGGCCTTGTGGCGTGCGGTCGGAACCGTCAGCAGCAACGGTCTGGCTGAACACGGAGTAGCTGGTTTTGACTTGTGGAGTCGCCTGTTCGGCAGCGGGCAGGGCGAAAGCAGTGCTGGCTAGCATCGACAGGGTAAGGCTGAGCAGTAATTGGCGTTTCATGATGGGTTGCTCCTTGGGAGGGCGATAAAGTGGGTACGAGGGCAATGCTACTCTCGATAAGTCGATATAAAAGTTCATAAACGCAATGGTAATAATCAACAGAATTGATTGTTCTGACGGGAGGCTCTAGAACGGGCCTTTCAGGGTGACGGTTTTGCACCTTGGTGGGTATTTTCGACCCACTCGCGCCTCACAAAAGTGCGGGGGGCGGTAACGCTGTTCGACCAATCGGTCAGATTTGCGTGGCTTTTTCCGCCCAGATCCGGCTTTCGATTAAACCTGCGGGCCTTTTGCCAGTCACAGAATTCATGAGGGCCGCTTTGGCCCGCCGTTTCAGCCGTTCGCCGTGATGTGGGCGTGCGGTCGTCATCAGGAGCTTTGTGCATGACGCGCACCGGAAAAATCTTCAGTTGGACCTTCGCCACCCTTGTGCTGCTCTTGGCCGTGCTGGTCCTGATCATCGTGTTCTTCGACTGGAACCGGATCAAACCGCCGCTCAATGCCAAAGTCTCGCAAGAACTGCATCGACCATTTGCCATTAACGGCAACCTGGCGGTGATCTGGCAGCGTGAACCGGATGAAGGGGGCTGGCGTGCCTGGATACCCTGGCCGCATGTGGTCGCCGAGGACTTGAGCCTGGGCAATCCGGGCTGGTCGAAGACGCCGCAGATGGTCACGCTCAAGCGCGTTGAGCTGCGCATCTCGCCTCTGGCGTTGTTGGCGCAACGTGTGGTCATCCCGCGCATCGACCTGACCGAGCCCAACGCTGAGCTGCAACGCCTGGCCGATGGCCGGGCCAACTGGACGTTCACGTTTGATCCCAAGGACCCGAATGCCGAACCGTCGAACTGGGTGGTCGATATCGGCGCCATCGGTTTCGACAAGGGCCATGTGACGCTTGATGATCAAACCCTCAAGACCAAGCTGGATGTGCTGATCGATCCGCTGGGCAAGCCGATTCCGTTCAGCGAAATCGTCGGTGATAAAGCCGCCAAAACCGCACAGGACAAGGGCGGCGCGCCACAAGACTACGCGTTCGCGTTGAAGGTCAACGGCCAATATCACGGCCAGAACCTCACCGGCCAAGGCAAGATCGGCGGGTTGTTGGCGTTGCAGGACGCGAGCAAACCGTTCCCGCTGCAAGCCCAGGCGAAAATCGGCGACACCCGCATTGAATCGGCCGGCACCCTGACCGACCCGCTCAACCTCGGCGCCCTCGACCTGCGCCTGAAACTGGCCGGTGCCAGCCTCGGCAACCTCTACCCGCTGACCGGCGTGACCCTGCCGGATACGCCCCCGTATGCAACCGACGGCCATCTGATCGCCAAGCTGCATGACGCGGCGGGCGCGACATTCACCTATGAGCAATTCAACGGCAAGATCGGCGGCAGCGACATCCATGGCGACCTGACCTACATCGCCAGCCAGCCACGGCCAAAACTCAGCGGCGCGCTGGTATCCAATCAATTGCTGTTCGCTGACCTCGCGCCGTTGATCGGTGCTGACGCCAATGACAAGCAAAAGGCCCGGGGCGGCGAGAGCAAGCAACCGGCCGATAAAGTGCTGCCGGTCGAGGCATTCAAGACCGACCGCTGGCGGGCGATGGACGCGGATGTTGAATTCACCGGCAAGCGCATCGTCCACAGTGAAAAACTGCCGCTCACCGACCTCTATACCCATCTGAAACTCGATGACGGTGAGCTCAGCCTGGAACCGCTGCGCTTCGGCGTCGCGGGCGGCAATCTCGACGCACAGATCCGCCTCAACGGGCGCACCGAACCTTTGGAAGGCCGGGCCAGATTGACTGCGCGCAAGTTCAAACTCAAGGAACTGTTCCCGACGTTTGAGCCCATGAAGACCAGTTTTGGTGAGCTCAATGGCGATGCCGATATCAGTGGTCGCGGCAACTCGGTTGCCAAGTTGCTGGGCGGCGCCAACGGCAGCCTGAAGATGCTGATCAACGACGGCGCGATCAGTCGTGAGTTGATGGAGCTGGCCGGTCTCAACGTCGGCAACTACGTGGTCGGCAAGATCTTTGGCGACAAGGAAGTGAAGATCAACTGCGCGGCGGCGGACTTCGACATCAAGACCGGTTTGGCGACCACGCGACTGTTTGTCTTTGATACCGAGAACGCGATCATTTACGTCGACGGCACAGCGAACATGGCCACCGAGCAACTGGACCTGACGGTGACCCCCGAATCCAAGGGCTGGCGTCTGATCTCGCTGCGCTCGCCGCTGTATGTGCGTGGCAAGTTCATCAAGCCCGATGCCGGGGTCAAAGCGGTGCCGCTGTTGCTGCGCGGGGCGGGGATGGTGGCGTTGGGGGTGATTGCTGCACCGGCGGCAGGGCTGCTGGCGTTGGTGGCGCCCAGTGGCGCAGAGCCGAATCAGTGTGCGCCGCTGCTTGAGCAGATGAAGGCGGGCAAGGCGCCGGTGACCGTCAAGCCAAGCAAGTAAATCTACAGCGCCTGTCAGGACGCCATCGCGGGTTTGCCCGCGATGGCAATTTCGAAGGTTTAGAGGTCGTTCAGAATGTCCGCCATGTCATCGGCATGTTCTTCTTCCTGAGCCAGAATATCTTCGAAGATACGCCGGGTGGTCGGGTCTTTATCACCGATGTACTGAATGATCTCGCGGTAGCTGTCGATAGCGATCCGTTCGGCCACGAGGTCTTCGTAGACCATTTCCTTCAAGGTGTTGCCGGCCACGTACTGGGCGTGGGACATCTTGGACAACAGGTCGGGGTTGAACTCAGGCTCGCCGCCCAATTGCACAATGCGTTCAGCCAGGCGGTCAGCGTGCTGCGCTTCCTGAATGGCGTGTTCGAGGAATTCGTCGGCGGCCACGCTGGCTTTCAAACCGTTGGCCATGAAGTAGTGGCGCTTGTAGCGCAAGACGCAGACCAGTTCGGTGGCCAGCGATTCGTTGAGCAAGCGCAGCACCTCTTCACGGTTGGCGCTGTAGCTTTCGGTGACGGCACCGTTTTCAACGTGTTGCCGTGCGCGCTCGCGCAGGGTTTGAACATCAGACAAATGCAGGTCGCTCATTTCAGTCTCCTGGAGGCTAATCCGATTGGCGCCACGTTCTACAGTCGTGATCGCCTACCCAGGTTGTGAGTCTTGAGCGACGCAAAAAGTTTTATGGGATTTTTTGCGGTCTTGACGCCCGTCATCCAAATGCTTACCGGTGGGGCTGATGGTGGCGGGGGGGGCAGGCTGCTCATCGAGTTGTCATGTTCAGGGCGGATGCTTGGCGGGCGTTTTGCACGCCTTGCATCCACTCACCGACCACAAGGATGTTTGCCCATGTCGACGCGTTATCCACTGGTGCTGGTGCCGGGCATGCTCGGGTTTATCCGGCTGGTGTTTTATCCGTATTGGTTCGGGATCATCAAGGCGTTGCGCCGTGGTGGTGCGACGGTGATTGCCGTGCAGGTGTCGCCGCTCAACTCGACCGAGGTGCGCGGTGAGCAGTTGCTGCGGCGCATCGAGGAGATTTTGCGCGAGACCGGCGCGGCCAAGGTCAACCTGTTCGGTCACAGCCAAGGCTCGCTGACGGCGCGTTATGCGGCGGCCAAACGTCCGGATCTGGTGGCTTCGGTGACCTCGGTCGCCGGGCCCAATCACGGTTCGGAGCTGGCCGATTACCTGCTCAAGCACTACCCCGCGGACAGTGCCAAAGGGCGCGTTCTTGATGCGTTGCTACGCGCTATCGGCTGGATGATGGCGTTACTCGACACCGGTTATCACGGGCCGAAACTGCCGGTGGATATCCATGCCTCGCATCACTCGCTGACGACAGCAGGCGTGGCGCTGTTCAATCAGCGTTATCCACAGGGGCTGCCCGACACCTGGGGCGGGCACGGGCCGGAAGTGGTCAATGGCGTGCGTTATTACTCGTGGTCGGGGACGTTACAGCCGGGCAAGACCGATCGCGGCGGTAATCTGTTTGACGGCACCCATCGCAGCTGTCGGCTGTTTGCCACGACGTTCGAACGTGAAGCGGGGCAGTGTGACGGCATGGTCGGGCGTTACAGCTCGCATCTGGGCACGGTGATTGGCGATGACTTTCCTCTGGATCATTTCGACATCGTCAACCAGTCGCTGGGGCTGGTCGGGAAGGGGGCTGATCCGGTGCGGCTGTTTGTCGAGCATGCGGCGCGGCTCAAGGCTGCCGGGGTCTAGCGGTCAGCCCAAGTGAGCGTTCTTCGCGAGCAAGCCCGCCCCCACAGGAAAATGCAGGCCAAATGGGGCAGTGGGCTTGCTCGCGAAGAGGCCGGATCAGGCAACGCGGCGTTTATGGCCCAGCACGGTGGTCCAGCGCTCGGAAAGAATCACCCCTCCCAAGGTCAACAACCCGCCGACCAAGTGATACATCGCCAATTGCTCCTTTAGCACCAGCGCCGCAATCAGCGCCGTGATCAACGGCAGCAGGTTAAAGAACAGTGTGGTGCGGCTCGGCCCCAGGCGCTGCACCGCCTGCATCCACGCCAATGGCGCCAGCATCGAAGCCAACAGACACGCGTACAACACCAGCGGAATGTTCTGCAGGGTCAGGCCGGTTTTCGGCGAAACAGCAAACAGCGGAAACAACACCACAATCGCCACCAGCACCTGCAAATACAGCAACACCAGCGGCGGCAAACGCAGCTGCCATTTCTTCAGCAACGTGCTGTAAACCGCGTACGCCAGGGTGGCGATCAGCATCATCGCGTCCCCCAGATTCACCCCGTGTTGCAGCAGCGCGCCGAGGCTGCCGGACGACACCACCACCAGCACACCGGCAAACGACAGCACGGCACCGACCAATGCACCGGCGGTCAGGCGCTGGCCCAGGCTGATGATCGCCATGGCCAGCGACATCAAGGGCATCAGCGACAGGATGATGCCCATGTTGGTCGCTGTGGTCAGGGTCGCTGCGAAATAGGCGAGGCTTTGGTACACCGCCATGCCGAGCACCCCGAGCACAAAGATTTTGCCCAGGTTCGGGCGGATCTTCGACCAGTGGGCAATCACCGGTTTGAGCATGAACGGGGTGAACAGCAAGCCGGCGAGCAGCCAGCGGTAGAAACCGATTTCGGCCGGGAAGATCGCGCCGACGGCGAGCTTGTTGATCACGGTGTTGCCGGCCCAGATAAAAATCGCCAGCAGGGGAAAAGCGTATTGCATGCGTTGAAACCAGAACGTTAATGAAGCGTGATTATCCTCTGTCTGGATACAGCCCTATACTTCGAACCGGACAACCTGCCTCTGAAACCGGACAGCATGAACAGCAAACACATCGATCTGCTGGATTTCAGCGAACTGCCGTCGACGGTGTACTTCCGTTACGCCGACTTCAACGCCCACGAATTCGCCGCGCCGCACCGCCATCCGTGGGGCACGCTGGAGTATGCGGCTCATGGCGTGCTGCACATGGACGTCGACGGCAGCCGTTTCATGTCGCCGCCGCAATACGCGGTGTGGGTGCCGCCGCAGGTCGAGCACAGTTTCTACAGCCATCAACCGGTCAATTATCGGGCGGTGTGTCTCGCGCCCAAGGTCTGTGCCGAGTTGCCGGCGCGGGCTTGCACGCTGGCGATCAGCGACATTCTCAAGGCGATCCTCAAGGACTTCGCCGCCCGCGACGTGAAGATCCCCGAACACGATGCCGATCAGCGTCTGGCCCAGGTGCTGGTCGATCAACTGCAACAGGCGCCGGTGCATGAGTGTTACCTGCCGTATGCCAGCAGTCCCGGTTTGCTATCGATCCTCGACGCGTTGCAGGCCTATCCGGGCAACAACCAGCCGTTGGCACAGTGGGCGGCGCAAGTGCATGTCAGCGAACGCACGCTGGCTCGGCAGTTCGTGCGCGAACTGGGGATGAGTTTCGGTGAGTGGCGCCAGCGCCTGCGCTATCTCGCCGCGATCGATGCACTGGAAACGTCGCGCAGCGTGCAGGAAATCGCCTTCGACCTGGGTTACAGCAGTGGCTCGGCGTTTATCGCCATGTTCGCCCGTCAGGCCGGATGTACGCCGGAGCAGTACCGGCGCAGCCACCTGGAAGGCAGGAAGGTGTAACAAGATTTGGCTACACTTCTGCGTAGGCCGCATCCATCGGTGCGGCGACAAGGAGAAAACTCCATGAAGATGTTGCGTGTCCCTTTGTTGATGATCGGTCTGCTGCTGTGCTTCCAGGGTTTTGCCGCCACCGCGCAACAGAACAAAATGACCACCTGCAATGCCGATGCGACCGCCAAGAGCCTGAAAGGCGATGCGCGCAAAACGTTCATGAGCACCTGCCTCAAAGCCGCGCCAGCAGCCAACGATGGCAAGGCGATGACGCCCCAGCAGCAGAAAATGAAAACCTGCAACGCTGATGCGAAAACCAAGGCGTTGACCGGCGATGCACGCAAGACTTTCATGAGTGATTGCCTGAAGAAAAAGTAATCAGCAGGGATATGCGGCGAACGGGCCGGCCTCTTCGCGAGCAGGCTCGCTCCCCCATTGAAATGCGTACCCCAGTGGGAGCTAGCCTGCTCGCGATGGGGCCATTGAGCGCACCCACACCCTTCGCCCCTGCATATTTCTAGTGCTCCCCCCGGATCGCTGGCAGACTGCCCATCCTTTTACGCCGTTCGTTTTGAGGCTGTATGCCAACGTTTTCTCAGCGTCATGTTGTGTTCTGGGTCAGTTGCATCATCATTTTCGGCGGTTTGCTGCTGGTGTTGCCGCTGCGCTTGCTGCCCAGTCTGTTGGCCGGATTGTTGGTGTTCGAATTGGTCAACATGCTCACCCCGCAACTGCAACGGCTGATTGAAGGCCGCCGCGCACGTTGGCTGGCGGTGGCGTTGCTCGGTACGCTGGTGGTCAGTGTGCTGGCGCTGCTCTTCGCCGGCGCCATCAGTTTCCTGCTGCACGAAGCGGAAAATCCCGGGGCGTCGCTCGACAAATTCATGGGCGTGATTGATCGCGCGCGCGGTCAGTTGCCGCCGTTCATCGACGCCTACCTGCCGGCCAGTGCGGCGGAATTTCGCGTGGCGATCGGCGAATGGGCCGGCAAACACCTGGCCGATCTGCAACTGGTGGGCAAGGACGCAGCGCACATGTTCGTCACGCTGCTGATCGGCATGGTGCTTGGCGCAATCATCGCGCTGCAGCGCATACCGGACGTGACCAAGCGCAAGCCGCTGGCCGCCGCACTGTTCGACCGCTTGCACCTGCTGGTGCAGGCGTTTCGCAACATCGTCTTCGCGCAGATCAAGATTTCCCTGCTCAACACCTTCTTCACCGGCATCTTCCTGGCGGTGATCCTGCCGATGTTCGGCATCAAACTGCCGCTGACCAAAACCCTGATCGTGCTGACCTTCCTGCTCGGCCTGCTGCCGGTGATCGGCAACCTGATGTCGAACACCCTGATTACCATTGTCGGTCTGTCGCTGTCGATCTGGGTGGCGCTGGCGGCGCTGGGCTACCTGATTTTTATCCACAAGCTCGAATACTTTCTCAACGCGCGCATTGTCGGCGGGCAGATCAGTGCCAAGTCGTGGGAGTTGCTGCTGGCGATGCTGGTGTTCGAGGCCGCGTTCGGCCTGCCGGGGGTGGTGGCGGGGCCGATTTACTACGCGTATCTCAAGAGTGAGTTGAAGCTGGGCGGGATGGTTTGATTCAGATTTTGTAGTGTTTGAGCGGGCCTCTTCGCGAGCAGGCCCGCTCCCACATTTGACCGCATTCCTTCAGCTAGAATGCAATCCAGTGTGGGAGCGGGCTTGCTCGCGAAGGGCGCACCGCCGATTTCGGATCAGGCCATGGCGCCATAACGCTTCATGGCTTCAATCGCCAGACCGCTGCCGATGCTGCCAAAGATATTGCCTTCGACATGTCGCGCATTCGGCAGCATCGCCGAGACGCTGTTGCGCAGCGCCGGAATGCCGCTGGAACCACCGGTGAAGAACACCGTATCCACCTGACCTACCGATACATTGGCGTCGTTCAACAGTTGCGTGACGCTGCCGCGAACCCGTTCCAGTTGCGCGTCGATGGCTGATTCGAACAGGGCACGGGTCAGTTCCACGCTCAGCCCGGCTTCGATGCGATCCAGCGGCACATGCCGGCTGTCGGTATGAGTGAGCTGAATCTTGGTCTCTTCCACTTCCATCGCCAGCCAGTGCCCGGCGCGTTGTTCGATCAGTTTGAACAGGCGATCGATGCCGCCGGTGTCTTCGATGTCGTAGCGCATGCTGCCCAGCGCCAGGCTGGATTTTTGCGAGTACACCGAGTTGATCGTGTGCCAGGTCGCCAGGTTCATGTGGTGGCTGGTCGGCATGTAGGCGCCGCTCTTCATACGGCTGCCGTAGCCGAACAGCGGCATCAGGCCTTGCAGGCTCAGTTGTTTGTCGAAGTCGGTACCGCCGATGTGCACGCCGCCCGTGGCGAGGATGTCGTCGTGACGGTTATCCACACCGCGACGCTCGGGCGACAGACGCACCAGCGAGAAGTCGGACGTACCACCGCCGATGTCGACGATCAGTACCAGCTCTTCTTTCTCGATGGTCGACTCGTAGTCGAAGGCCGCGGCAATGGGTTCGTACTGGAATGACACGTCCTTGAAGCCGATCTTGCGCGCGACTTCTACCAACGTGTCTTCGGCTTCCTGGTCGGCCAGCGGATCGTCATCGACGAAAAACACCGGACGGCCCAGCACCACTTGCTCGAATTCCCGACCGGCGGCGGTTTCGGCACGGCTCTTGAGCTGACCGATGAACAGACCGAGCAAGTCCTTGAACGGCATCGCGGTGCCCAGGACGCTGGTGTCGTGCTTGATCAACTTGGAGCCGAGCAGGCTCTTGAGCGAGCGCATCAGCCGGCCTTCGTAGCCTTCCAGGTACTCGTGCAGCGCCAGGCGACCGTACACCGGACGGCGCTCCTCAATGTTGAAGAAGACCACTGACGGCAGGGTGATCTTGTCGTCTTCCAGCGCGATCATCGTTTCCATGCCGGGGCGCAGCCAGCCGACGGTGGAGTTGGACGTGCCGAAGTCGATGCCGCAGGCACGGGCTGGAGAGGCGTTGTTCATGTCTTTCGGGTTCCGGTCAAAAAACGGCCGCGCAGTGTATGTCAGTGCGCGGCAGATTCGAAGGCCGGTCATCAGCTATTTCACGAGCACGCTGGGTTGAAAGTCTCAGCTTTGCCCCAAACTTGCTGGCATGGGCAGGCAGACATACCGGCGGTCGCAAGAACCGCCGCCCACTGCCGATAAACTTCTGTTGCGCCACCCGGTCACAAGTTTGAGATCGGTCAACCCGGCACGCGCAAATAGGCGCATGCTGGCATCGGCGCGAAATCGATAACGGATGGTGACTCCTTCAATGGACTTCAAAGACTATTACAAGATACTCGGCGTGGAGCCGACAGCAGACGACAAGGCCATCAAGGCGGCCTATCGCAAGCTGGCGCGCAAATACCACCCCGATGTCAGCAAGGAAAAAGACGCCGAGGCCAAGTTCAAGGATGCCTCGGAAGCCTATGAAGCGCTGAAAAGCGCGGACAAACGCGCCGAATACGACGAACTGCGCCGCTATGGCCAGCACGGACAACCGTTCCAGGGGCCGCCGGGCTGGCAGAGCCGTGGCGGCTTTGGCGGCGGTCAGGACACCGGCGATTTCTCGGACTTCTTCAGTTCGATCTTTGGCAATCGCGGCCCCGGTTTCGGTGGCGGCGAAGGTCGGCAACAACGCAGTACGGGACGCCGAGGGCAAGACGTGGAAATGGAACTGCCGGTTTTCCTTGAAGAGACGCTTTCGAACGAATCCAAGAAAGTCACCTTCCAGGTGCCGCAATACAACGCTAACGGCCAGCACGTCAGCAACACCACCAAGAGCCTGAACGTGAAGATCCCGGCAGGCGTGGCCGACGGCGAGCGCATCCGCCTCAAAGGCCAGGGCGCACCGGGCATCGGTGGCGGGGCGAATGGCGATCTGTACCTGACGATTCGTTTTGCGCCGCACCCCAAGTTCGATGTCGAAGGCGACAACCTGATCATCACGCTGCCACTGGCGCCGTGGGAGCTGGTGCTGGGGGCTGAAGTGGCCGTGCCGACCCTGACCGGCAAGATCAACCTCAAAGTGCCGGCCGGCAGCCAGAACGGTCAGCGCATGCGGGCCAAGGGTCATGGTCTGAAAAACAAGGCGGGCGAGCGCGGTTACCTGTTCGTGCAGCTCAAGGCCGTCATGCCGAAAACCGCAGACGATGAGGTCATCGCGTTGTGGCAGGAACTGGCGAAGAAAGCCGCCTTCAATCCGCGAGAGAACTTCTGAACCCAGCGACGGAGTAGCCCAACATGAGCAGCCCCCTGATCGTTCAACTGGACATGGCAGAATTCTGTGAGGCAGCCGATTTATCGGACGTCTACGTGATCGAAATCGTCGAACACGGCATCCTCGAACCTCAGGGCGCACAGCCCCGGGACTGGCGTTTCACCGACTACGAACTGGCCCTGGCCAAACGCGCCGCCAAGTTGCGGCGCGATCTGGAGCTGGAGTGGGAAGGGGTGGCGCTGGCGCTCGATCTGCTTGAGGAGGTTCGCCAACTGCGGGCCGAGAACCGCATGCTCAAGCAGCGGTTGGGACGCTTGGTGGTCGAATAGCTTGTCTGATGTCGATCGGTTGTTTGGGCATGGCCCTTCGCGAGCAAGCCCGCTCCCACAATTGGCATGCGGACTTCGGTGCGCAGTGAAATGCGGACTTCTGTGGGAGCGGGCTTGCTCGCGAAGAACGATAACGCGCTAATCCTGACTAAACGTTTCTGGGCAACACCACGCTGAAGCGCGTCCCGTCAGCCTCGTTCGAGCTGACTTCAATCGTCCCGCCATGGGCGCTGACCACTTCCTTGACGATGAACAAACCCAACCCCAGGCTGGTTGACGGCTGACCGAGTTGCTCGTCGGCGCTGCGCACCAACGGGTCGAAAATCGTGCCAATCGCCTCTTCGGGAATCGGCGTACCGTGGTTATGCACTGACACAAGCACGCTGTCGCCTTCGCCCCTGAGGTCGATCGCTACGTCGCGTTGATTCGAACCATGCTGCAAGGCATTGCCGATCAGATTTTGCAGCAACTGATCGATCCGCCCCGCGTCCCACGTTCCGTGAGTGTCGCCGCTGATTTTCAACGTTGGATGGCACTGCGGATTGCCGGCGCGGGCCTCGGCAATCGCTGCCCTTGCAGCGTCGGCCATGTCCATTGGCACTGACTCGATCGGCAGGCTCTTTCCCAGACGACAGCGCACCAGTTCGAGTAAGTCGCTGACCATCGACGCCATGTGCCGGGCGCCACGCTTGATGTTCAGGGCACAGGTCAGCGCATCTCCCTCCAGACTGGTTTTGCGCAAGAGCAATTCGCTGGACATGCTCACCGCTTGCAGCGGCACGCGCAAATCGTGCCCCAGGATGGCGAGAAAAATGTCCCGCGAACGCTCGACCTGCTCGGCGTATGCCGCAGTCGACTCGGCCAACGCTTGGTCGATGGCTTCGTTGAAACGGATCATGTCCTGGAAGTACACCATCTCCGGCGTCCCCAGACTTTCGACCCAGCGGCGGATCACGCAGGCGCGCAAGTGGCGAAACTCCGAGGTCATCTGCACCAGATCAAAACCGACGGTGTGGCGCAGTTCGCCATGGCTGGAGCCGGCCTGATTGAGGCTGGGGGTTACTTCCAGGCCTTCACCCTTGGCTTTGGCCGCTTGCTCGTCGGGGCTCTGCGGTTTGTTCATGTCCCGTGCGGCGGCCAGCAGGATGGCCTTGGCGTGATCACGCAGCGCGGTCGAGTCCAGATAATCGGCGGCGGGCGTAATGGTGCCTGCGAACTCCTCCCATTCATCGACGATACGATCAACGTGTTGCCTGATGAATTCGGATAGGCGCATGGCAGGTTCCCTTCTGGATTGTTTCGGGATATTAACCTCTTTGTAGCCCCTGCCACAGTACCGTTGATACGTATCGGAAAGTTTCTATTGTACTGATAGTACTGTTTGGTATTGATTCATAAATTTAAACTTCGAAATTGTGAATGATTGGCTGCTCTTTGTGAGCGGTTTCTTGATGATTTTTAGTTGTTTTTATCTGCGAGATATCTGGTATTTTTATCGTGCATGAAAGAGTTGCAGATGATCTTAAGTGCATGCTTTCCGTTTTATAAGATGTTTTGGTTGTGTTGTTTATATAGCGTCGTACATAAGGATATGTACTTGTCTGATACCGGGCGCGGCAGTTACACAGTCAACAAGCAATCATGCAGCACGCTACTCGGTTACCGATGTCGGTCACTGATAAAACCTATTCAAGGACGAATAATTCATGGTACGAAAACCGCCTTCCAAAGGCCCTGCCTCTGTCGATGGGCACACAGGGCCCACGCCACCGTCGGGCGCTGTCTCGCCGCCTCGCGATACGCTACACCGCTTCGATTTCCTTTCTCCTGACATCG
This sequence comes from Pseudomonas sp. RA_15y_Pfl2_54, assembly GCF_963971015.1. Classification (NCBI taxonomy): domain Bacteria; kingdom Pseudomonadati; phylum Pseudomonadota; class Gammaproteobacteria; order Pseudomonadales; family Pseudomonadaceae; genus Pseudomonas; species Pseudomonas sp. RA_15y_Pfl2_54. The sequence continues at coordinate 123,849 of NZ_CAXAPN010000004.1, read as the reverse complement.
CGCCAGCGCGAAATCTGCGCGGTGACGGCACCGCCGCCGGCGTGACGCCTGATACATCTTTGCCAGCATCCACGGTCACGATCAGCGCGGTCACCCCCCCTCCCGACTTCGCCCGGGCGGTGACTCGAAACACTTTGCCAGATTACGCGTTCAGGGCGTCGGTCCAACTGCCGGAGGCCGACGCGCACGGTTTACGGTCAGTCAAGGGACGTGGTTATGCCGAAGTGTCGGGCGGAGATATCGTGCCTGTCGCAACGGATCCGCAAACCGGTCTGTACCGGGCACGACTGGAAAGCGAACGGTTTGCGTCGGGGCCTGCGCTGGAGCGTGATCCTGTCAGTGGGCAATGGGCCGAGCTGAGTGAATTCGGATCGGGTGCCAGCCGATCCGCCAGCCCTCGGATATTCGCATCTGACAAAACCGTGCAACTGAAACTGTCGGCCGCGCACGAAGTGGAATTCAACGGCGCCAAATACTTCGCCGCCCGGTCACCTGACGCGGGAGACGGGCAGCATTACCTGCTGCGGGTACGCGACCCTCAAAAACCGTCCGAGCTGCTCAGCAGCGGGATCATTGCCACTCCCGATGCGGCGGGTACCTGGCATCGTCGAGGTCGCAAGGGCGGAATGAAGGCCGGGCATTCCGATGAAGAGTTCGAATTGGCGCTGGAATCATTGCCGACGCGATCGGATTCTCCCGATGATGTTTTTGAACTGGCGTCGGAGTCGATGCCGATCAAGCCTTATACCCCTGAAGAACTCAGCAGCATGCGCCACTACGTGCGTTATTCGGGCGAGAACAACAAGCTGGGCTCATACAACCGTGCCAACAATGGTAAATATCCGATCAGGGGAATTGATGGCAAACCGATGTATGTCAGAAGCATTGAGCCAGAAGCGTCCATGGCCAGTGGAAACAGATACACCTCGGAGCAGGTTCTGCCCTACCTGAAGGCGGGTGGTTTTGAACAGGTTGCCAGGTTGTATGAGGAAAAACTGCAGTTACGGACCTTTACTGAAGCAGACATTATCGTTCCCGGCGAAAAGGCTCTGATCGGACAATCGATGGTGGTGGCGAACCGGCGCATCAGCAAAGGGGAAATCATGGGGGTATATGGTGGAGATCTTGTACCTGCCGCTCGCCTGTCACTGGCCGAACAAACATTTGCCATGTACGCAACTACCGGCACTTTTATAGAGGATGGCAGGCCACGGGAATTTTCAATCGTTGTGGTGGGCGACAATATTGTTTCCAGAATCAACACCAACTTCGTATTTAACGCGGCCGGCCGGCCACTGCGACAATCGCCGGGAGGGTATAACGTTGAAACCGTTGCTTTTCGCGTTGACGCCGAAGACCGATCCGGGGGAGAGGTGGTTCGCAGAGGATTAGAGCTGAGTACTGTTTTTGCAACCACGGATATTCCGGCGGGTAAGGAACTAAGGTTGAATTATCACTACTCTCGCGAGATGGTCGCTTTGTTGTTTCCGGCTCCATGATGGAATGTTTGTAATCTCATTGCCGATACAACACTGAGCGGGGCGGATTCAAGAGCGTGGCTGATCTGTGGGTGAGTCATCAGTCCCGCCGTAAATCGGGACACCGTCACCTATGCAGGGATCTCGAGTACGGACACGAGTGTCCGTACTCGGGACGCGGGCTCTAAAACAGAAAGTAGCGTTGAGCCATCGGCAGCGTTTCCGCCGGTTCACACCACAGCAGCACACCGTCAGCCTTGACTTGATACGTCTGCGGATCGACATCGATGTTCGGCAGGTAATCGTTGTGGATCAGGTCGGTTTTCTGCACCTCGCGGCAACCTTTGACCACGGCGATCTTCTTCTTCAAACCCAATGCTTGGGGCAAACCGGCCTCCTGCGCGGCCTGGCTGATGAAGGTCAGGCTGGTGGCGTGCAGCGAGCCACCATAACTGGCAAACATCGGGCGGTAGTGCACCGGTTGCGGGGTCGGGATCGAGGCGTTGGCATCGCCCATCAGGCTGGCGGCAATCGCGCCGCCCTTGAGAATCAGCGTCGGTTTGACACCAAAAAACGCCGGACGCCAAAGCACCAGATCGGCCCACTTGCCGACTTCGATCGAACCGACTTCATGGCTGATGCCATGGGTGATCGCCGGGTTGATGGTGTATTTGGCGATGTAGCGTTTGGCGCGGAAGTTGTCGTTGCCTTCGCCATCCTGCGGCAACGGGCCGCGCTGCTTTTTCATCTTGTCGGCGGTTTGCCAGGTGCGGGTGATGACTTCGCCAACACGGCCCATGGCCTGGCTGTCGGAGCTGATCATCGAGAAGGCGCCGAGGTCGTGGAGGATGTCTTCGGCGGCAATCGTCTCGCGGCGGATGCGGCTTTCAGCGAACGCGACGTCTTCGGCGATGCTCGGGTCGAGGTGGTGGCAGACCATCAGCATGTCCAGGTGTTCGTCGATGGTGTTGCGGGTGAACGGCCGGGTCGGGTTGGTCGAACTCGGCAGCACGTTGGCAAACCCGCAGGCCTTGATGATGTCCGGCGCGTGGCCGCCACCGGCACCCTCGGTGTGATAGGTGTGGATGGTGCGGCCCTTGAACGCGCCGAGGGTGGTTTCGACGAAGCCGGATTCGTTGAGGGTGTCGGTGTGGATCGCCACCTGCACATCGTATTGATCGGCAACGCTCAGGCAGTTGTCGATGCTCGCCGGGGTGGTGCCCCAGTCTTCGTGCAGCTTGAGGCCAATGGCGCCGGCCTTGACCTGTTCGATCAACGGCTCCGGCAGGCTGGCGTTGCCCTTGCCGGTGAGGCCGATGTTCATCGCGAAGGCGTCGGCGGCCTGGAGCATGCGCGCCAGATGCCACGGGCCGGAAGTGCAGGTCGTCGCGTTGGTGCCGGTGGCCGGTCCCGTGCCGCCGCCGATCATGGTGGTGACGCCGCTCATCAGCGCCTCTTCGATCTGCTGCGGGCAGATGAAGTGGATGTGCGTGTCAATGCCGCCGGCGGTGAGGATCATGCCTTCGCCAGCGATCACTTCGGTGCCGGCGCCAATGGCCATGGTCACGTTGGGTTGCACGTCCTGGTTGCCGGCCTTGCCGATGGCGGCGATGCGGCCGTCCTTGAGGCCGACGTCGGCTTTGACGATGCCCCAGTGATCAACGATCAGTGCGTTGGTGATCACGGTGTCGACCACCTCGGCGGCCAGCAACTGGCTCTGTCCCTGGCCGTCGCGGATGACTTTGCCGCCGCCGAATTTCACTTCTTCGCCGTAGGTGGTGAAGTCTTTTTCGACCTCGATCCACAGCTCGGTGTCGGCCAGGCGCACCTTGTCGCCGACGGTGGGGCCGAACATGTCGGCGTAGGCTTGACGGGAGATCTTCATTCGTTCGCCTTGAAATTCAGTTGAGTTTGAGACTGTTCGCTGCGCTCACAGATTCGCGAGCGAGCCCGCTCCCACAAGGGAACGCGGTCCAAATGTGGGAGCGGGCTTGCTCGCGAAGGGGCCAGAGCAGACACCGCATTACTTAGAGATCACCCATCACCCGTCCGGCAAAACCGAACACCCGGCGATGCCCGGCGTAATCCACCAGCTCAACCTCGCGACTCTGTCCCGGCTCGAAGCGCACCGCCGTGCCGGCCGGAATATTCAGGCGCATGCCACGGCTGGCCGCTCGATCAAAGGTCAGGGCGTCATTGGTTTCGAAAAAGTGATAGTGCGAGCCGACCTGAATCGGCCGGTCGCCGCTGTTGGCGACTTTCAGGCTGACCGTGCGGCGGCCGACGTTGAGTTCGATGTCGCCGGGCTGGATCTGGTATTCACCGGGAATCATCACTGGGCTCCTTGCAGAATCTTGTAGTAGAGGGCGGTTGGCCGGTAGGTGCCGTGCGGGTCACAGGCGTAGTCGGGGATTTCACCTGCGCGGATGTAGCCAAGCGCCCTGTAGAAGTCTTCGGCTGGAGAGCCGGCTTCGGTGTCGAGGTAAAGCATGCCGCGTTTGTGTCTTGGGGCTTCAAGCTCCAGGGCGCTCATCAATTGCTGGCCAAGGCCACGCCGACGGGCGTGTTCGCGCACGAGCAGCTTCTGCACTTCGGCGCGATTGAGGCCGTTGGCCTTCTGGCACAGTCCCAGTTGCACGCTGGCCTGCACTTGCTCGTCCTTGACCACCACCCAGAGCAACACGCTGCCTTTGTTGATGTTGTCCTGAACCTCATCGAAATAGGCGCGAGCCTGAGCCGCATCGAGGTCGGCCATGAATCCGACACTGGCGCCATAACCCACTGCATCGAGCAGCAGATCGATCAGGCCCTGACGATAGTGGGCAAAGCTTTCAGCATTGACGCGGCGCAGTTGGGCGGCGTTCATCGATGTCACTCCTTGTTGGCGTCAGGCGGCTGCGCGCCAGGGTTGAGGGTGAGCTGCATGAAAGTCAGGTCGAGCCAGCGACCGAACTTGGTGCCGACTTGCGGCATCTGGCCTGTGGTGATGAAACCGGCGCGTTCATGCAGAGCAATCGAGGCAGCGTTGCCAGTTTCGATGGCGGCGACCATGACGTGTTTGCCACAGGCCCGGGCCCGCTCGATCAGCACGCTCATCAGTTGCGGGCCGAGGCCGTTGCCGCGTTGGTCGCTGCGCACATAAACCGAGTGCTCGACGGTATGACGAAAACCGTCGAATGGCCGCCAGTCACCAAAAGAAGCGTAGCCGAGCACCGCGTTGTCGGCGTCGACGATCACCAGAATCGGATAAGCCTGGGCCTGACGGGCGCTGAACCATGCCTGACGGTTGCCGAGGTCGACGGGCGCGTCGTTCCAGATCGCCGCGGTGTTGAGCACCGCGTCGTTGTAAATGTCGCGGATCGCCGGCAGGTCGGCATGCAGCGCATCGCGAATGCTGTAAGTCATGGCCCGGCCTCAGACGATCGGTTGGTGAACAGTGACCAGTTTGGTGCCGTCGGGGAACGTCGCTTCGACCTGGATCTCGGGGATCATCTCCGGGATGCCTTCCATCACTTGTTCGCGGGTCAGCAGGGTGGTGCCGTAGTGCATCAGCTCGGCCACGGTCTGGCCGTCACGGGCGCCTTCGAGCAGCGCGGCGCAGATGTAGGCCATGGCTTCGGGGTAGTTGAGCTTCACACCGCGCGCCAAACGCCGCTCGGCGACGAGGCCGGCGGTGAAGATCAACAGCTTGTCTTTTTCGCGTGGGGTCAGGTCCATTGTGGATATCCATCAGGGCAGATTGAAAAGTTGTCATGCATTTCAGGTGTTCCAGATTCTTGGGGGCAGGGCGTCGCGGCCTAGCAGGGCGGGGCGCAGCAAGCGCCACAAGTCGATCAGCCAGGCGCGGGCCAGCAGTGCCTCGCTCGCCAGGCAACGGGCAACCAGCAATCCCGGCAACTGCGTCAGATCCCCGCGCACGTCATGGCCCAGCGAGCGGCAGAGTTCCAGCCGTTCGGCATCAATCTCACCGGTCACCAGCAACGTGGCAAACACCGGTTGGCCGTCCAGCCCTATCGGCGAATCGAGCAAACCGTCATCGCCGACAATGCGCTGGCGCTCATGCCAGAGCAATCGACCGTCGCGACGAATATCCAGGTGCGATTGAAAATGCCCGAGGTCGAAACGCTCGCCGCTGGCCGGACGACCCAGCGCCACCACGTCCCAGTAGAACAGCCGCGCATCCCCCTCAAGCTCAATCGAGGTGGTCAGCTCGGCCTGTGCTGCGCTGTAGACGATGGTTTCCTGTGGCAGCCATTCCAGCGTTGCTCCGGCAGCGACTTTCAAGTCGAGCTTTTGAAAGGCCGGGCCCGCGGCGCGATACCACTTGGCCGCGCCGGGGCTGGTGATCTGCGCCCAGGCGTGTGGTTCGACGCGGGCGCTGATGTCCAGCCGATCACCGCCGGCAATGCCACCCGGCGGATGGACGATGATGTGCTGGCAGACCTCGGGGCCTTCGGCATACAGATGCTTCTGCACCCGCAGCGGGCCGAGGTGCCGGCGCTGAACCGGGCGCGTGCAGTCGCCGAAGCGGGCGTACGCCAACTCCAGCTCGGCGTGCCAGCTCGGGGTAAACAGGGCAGTCGTTAAAGGTAAATTCATGTTTTCTGATTATCGTCAGGACGCTACAGGTTAGATCGTAACCAGTCCGCGCACACCCTCGGCTTCCATGTTTTCTCCGCGTCCCTGCTGGACAATTTCGCCCCGGGACATCACCAGATACTGATCGGCCAGTTCAGCGGCGAAATCGTAGAACTGCTCCACCAGCAGAATCGCCATGTCGCCTCGGGCGGCGAGCTTTTTGATCACCGCGCCAATCTCCTTGATCACCGACGGCTGAATACCTTCGGTGGGCTCGTCGAGGATCAGCAAACGCGGGCGGCTGGCCAGGGCTCGACCAATGGCCAACTGTTGTTGCTGACCACCGGACAAGTCGCCGCCGCGCCGCTGCTTCATTTGTAGCAGCACCGGGAACAATTCGTAGATGAAACCTGGCACCTCTTTGGCTTCGCTGCCGGGAAATCGCGACAGCCCCATCAGCAGGTTTTCTTCCACCGTCAGGCGGCCGAAGATTTCCCGGCCCTGCGGCACATAAGCGATCCCGGCGTGCACCCGCTGATGCGGCTTGAACGTGGTGATCGGTTTGCCTTCCCAATTCACTGCGCCTTCCTTGGCCGGCAACAGACCCATCAGGCATTTGAGCAGGGTGGTCTTGCCCACGCCGTTGCGCCCGAGCAGGCAGGTGACTTCCCCGACCTTCACGTCAAAGCTCAGGCCGCGCAGGATGTGGCTACCGCCGTAGTACTGGTGCAGCTTGTCGACTTGCAGCATGTTCAGAGTCTCCTCAAATCCCCTTGTGGGAGCGGGTGTTTGCAGTTCAGCGGCCCAGGTAGACCTCGATCACCCGCTCGTTTTCCTGCACCTGCTCAAGCGACCCTTCGGCCAGCACGCTGCCCTGGTGCAACACCGTGACGTGATCGGCAATCGAGCCGACAAAGCCCATGTCGTGTTCCACCACCATCAGCGAATGCTTGCCTGCCAGCGACTTGAACAGCTCGGCGGTGAATTCGGTTTCAGCGTCGGTCATGCCCGCGACCGGTTCGTCGAGCAGCAGCAGTTGCGGGTCTTGCATCAGCAACATGCCGATTTCCAGAAACTGCTTCTGGCCATGAGAGAGCAAGCCCGCCGGGCGATTGACCGAGGCGGTCAGGCGAATGGTCTCCAGCACTTCGCTGATGCGATCCTTCTGCTCGCCACTGAGGCGCGCACGCAAACTGGCCCACACCGACTTGTCGGTTTTTTGCGCCAGTTCGAGGTTTTCGAACACGCTCAGCGCTTCGAACACCGTCGGCTTCTGGAACTTGCGGCCGATGCCGGCCTGGGCGATCTGCACTTCGCTCATCTGCGTCAGGTCCAGGGTTTCGCCGAACCAGGCCTTGCCGTGGCTGGGGCGCGTCTTGCCGGTGATCACGTCCATCAGCGTGGTCTTGCCCGCGCCGTTGGGGCCGATGATGCAGCGTAATTCGCCGACGCCGATGTACAGGTTGAGGTTGTTCAGCGCCCGGAAGCCATCGAAGCTGACGCTGATCTCTTCCAGGGTCAGGATCGTCCCGTGACGCGTGTCGAGCCCCGGGCCAACGCGCTGGCCAAGGCCGATCGAGTCGCGGCTGGTGCCCTCATCCTTGTTGGGCTCCACGGGAAAAAAGGCCGGTTCGAGCATGAATTCAGCACTTGCCGTGACTCTCATTGTTCACCTCGTTTCTTCAGCAGACCAATCACGCCTTTGGGCAAATACAGGGTCACGATGATGAACAGCGCACCGAGGAAGAACAGCCAGTACTCGGGGAACGCCACGGTGAACCAGCTCTTCATGCCGTTGACCACGCCGGCGCCAAGCAACGGCCCGATCAACGTGCCGCGCCCGCCGAGGGCGACCCAGACCGCCGCTTCGATGGAGTTGGTCGGCGACATTTCGCTCGGGTTGATGATCCCCACCTGCGGCACGTACAGCGCACCGGCCAAGCCACACAACACTGCGCTCAACACCCAGACAAACAGCTTGAAGCCACGCGGGTCGTAACCGCAGAACATCAGGCGGTTTTCCGCATCGCGCAGCGCCGTCAGCACTCGGCCGAACTTGCTTTGCGCCAGACGCCAGCCGATAAACAGACTCGCCACCAGCAGCAACACCGTGGCCAGGAACAGCACCGCACGGGTGCCCGGTTCCGTGATGCCGAAACCGAGAATCGTGCGGAAATTGGTGAAGCCGTTGTTGCCGCCAAACCCGGTCTCGTTACGGAAAAACAGGAGCATGCCGGCGAAGGTCAGGGCCTGGGTCATGATCGAGAAATACACGCCCTTGATCCGCGAACGGAAGGCGAAGAAGCCGAACACCAGTGCCAGCAACCCCGGCGCCAGCACCACCAGGCACAGGGCCCAGACAAAGCTGCTGGTGCCGGCCCAGTACCACGGCAATTCGGTCCACGACAGGAAGGTCATGAACGCTGGCAAATCATCACCGGCGGCCTGACGCATCAGGTACATGCCCATCGCATAACCGCCGAGGGCAAAGAACAAGCCGTGGCCGAGGGACAGCAGACCGGCGTAACCCCAGACCAGATCCAGCGCCAGCGCGACGATGGCGTAGCAGAGGATTTTGCCGACCAGCGTCAGGGTGTACGCCGAGACATGCAGCGCGTTTTCCGGCGACAACAGCGACAGCAAAGGCATTGCGATCAGTAGCGCGAGGATCACCGCGCCAACGGCAATCGTGATTTTCGGGCCAGCCTTTTGCGTGGCCGTGACTAATAGAGGCTGGTTCATCAGTCGATCACCCGTCCTTTGAGTGCGAAGAGGCCTTGCGGACGTTTCTGAATGAACAGAATTATCAGCGCGAGGATCAGGATCTTGCCGAGCACCGCACCGATCTGCGGTTCGAGAATCTTGTTGGTGATACCGAGGCCGAACGCCGCCAGCACGCTACCGGCCAATTGGCCGACGCCGCCAAGCACCACCACCAGAAACGAATCGATGATGTAGCTTTGGCCGAGGTCCGGGCCGACGTTGCCAATCTGGCTCAGCGCCACACCGCCGAGGCCGGCGATACCGGAACCGAGACCGAAAGCGAGCATGTCGACGCGTCCGGTCGGCACGCCGCAGCAGGCGGCCATGTTGCGGTTCTGGGTGACCGCGCGCACGTTGAGGCCCAGGCGCGTCTTGTTCAGCAGCAGCCAGGTCAGCACCACCACAAACAGCGCGAAGGCGATGATGACGATGCGGTTGTACGGCAGCACCAGATTCGGCAGCACCTGAATGCCACCAGACAGCCATGCCGGGTTGGCCACTTCAACGTTTTGTGCGCCGAACAGTAAACGCACAAGCTGAATCAGCATCAGGCTGATGCCCCAGGTGGCGAGCAGGGTTTCCAGCGGTCGGCCATACAAGTGGCGAATCACCGTGCGCTCCAGCGCCATGCCGATGGCGGCGGTGACGAAGAACGCCACCGGCAGGGCGATCAGCGGATAGAACTCGATGGCCTGTGGGGCGTAGCGCTGGAACATCAGTTGCACCACGTAGGTCGAGTAGGCGCCCAGCATCAGCATTTCGCCGTGGGCCATGTTGATCACGCCCAGCAGACCGAAGGTGATCGCCAGGCCCAGCGCCGCGAGCAGCAGGATCGAGCCGAGTGACATGCCGCTGAACGCCTGGCCGAGTATTTCGCCGATCAACAGTTTGCGTTTCACCTGAGCGAGGCTGGTTTGGGCGGCAGTGCGCACGCCGACATCGGTTTCGACACCGGGTTCAAGCAAGCCTTCAAGACGAGTGCGAGCCAGCGGATCGCCGGTTTTACCGAGCAAGCGCACGGCGGCCAGCCGCACGGCCGGGTCAGTGTCGACCAGTTGCAGATTGGCCAGGGCCAGACTCAGGGCGGCGTGGACGCTTTCATCTGTTTCGCCAGCCAGTTGCTGGTCGAGGAATTTCAGCTGCGCGGGTTTAGCGCTTTTCTGCAATTGCTGCGCGCCAGCCAGACGGATTTTGGCGTCGGCGGCGAGCAATTGGTGGCTGGCCAGAGCGGTGTCGATCAGCCCCCGCAGGCGGTTGTTCAGGCGCAGGGTTTTGGCTTGGCCGTCGACGGTCAGTTCGCCTTGTTGCAGGGCGTTGATCAGCTCGATACGGGCCGGGTCGGGCTGCGCGGCCCAGTCTTGCAGCAGTTTGGCTTGTTGCATGGCGTTGGCGGCGACGAAGTCTTCGGCGTCGCCGGAATGCGCGGCCATCGGCAGTAAGAGCGCGATAGCGAGGAATAGACGGTAAAGGGCAGTCAGCATGTCATTGGCCTTACGCGGACAATGTGGGAGCGGGCTTGCTCGCGAATACGATGGGTCAGTCACATTGATGTTGGATGTGCCGCCGTCTTCGCGAGCAAGCCCGCTCCCACAGGGAATTGCATCAGGTCCGGGTTTTGTGCTCGGGCCCTGACACCCAGTGGCTCAGTTGCTCTTCACCGCATAATCCGGCTTCTTGTCGTTGCCTTCGATAAACGGGCTCCACGGCTGCGCACGGATCGGGCCTTCGGTCTGCCAGACCACGTTGAACTGACCATCGGCCTGGATCTCGCCGATCATCACCGGTTTGTGCAGGTGGTGATTGGTCTTGTCCATGGTCAGGGTGTAGCCCGACGGTGCGGCAAAAGTCTGGCCGGCGAGGGCTTCGCGGACTTTGTCGACGTCGGTGGACTTGGCTTTCTCCACGGCCTGCGCCCACATGTGGATGCCGACGTAGGTGGCTTCCATCGGGTCATTGGTCACCGCTTTGTCGGCGCCCGGCAGGTTGTGTTTCTTCGCGTAGGCTTTCCAGTCCGCGACGAACTTCTTGTTCACCGGGTTCTCCACCGACTCGAAGTAGTTCCATGCCGCGAGGTTGCCCACCAACGGTTTGGTGTCGATGCCGCGCAACTCTTCTTCGCCCACCGAGAAAGCCACCACCGGTACGTCGGTGGCTTTCAGGCCCTGGTTGGCCAGCTCTTTATAGAACGGCACGTTGGAGTCGCCGTTGACCGTGGAAATCACCGCAGTCTTGCCACCGGCCGAGAATTTTTTGATGTTGGCAACGATGGTTTGATAGTCGCTATGACCGAACGGCGTGTAGACCTCTTCGATGTCCTTGTCGGCCACGCCTTTGGAATGCAGGAACGAACGCAGGATCTTGTTGGTGGTGCGCGGGTAGACGTAGTCGGTGCCAAGCAGGAAGAAACGCTTGGCGCTGCCGCCTTCTTCGCTCATCAGGTATTCAACCGCCGGGATCGCTTGCTGGTTGGGCGCAGCGCCGGTGTAGAACACGTTCGGCGACATCTCTTCGCCTTCGTATTGCACCGGGTAGAACAGCAGACCGTTGAGTTCTTCGAACACCGGCAGCACCGATTTACGCGACACCGAGGTCCAGCAGCCGAACACCACGGCAACCTTGTCCTGGGTCAGCAACTGCCGGCCCTTTTCGGCGAACAACGGCCAGTTCGACGCCGGGTCGACGACAACGGGCTCGAGCATCTTGCCATTGACGCCGCCCTTGGCGTTGATCTCGTCGATGGTCATCAGCGCCATGTCTTTGAGCGATGTTTCGGAGATCGCCATGGTGCCGGACAACGAATGCAGAATCCCGACCTTGATGGTCTCGGCGGCCTGGACAGTCCAGGTCATGCCCATCGCGGCAATGGATGCCGTGAGTGTGAAAGCCTTGATCAAACTGCGACGCTTCATTGTGCGATCTCCATGAACGTTAAAGTTTTTTATGGTTGGCAGATGCGGACGACTGAAGGGTGTTTTGCAAGGGCTGTGCCCGGTCGGGGATGGGCAGGAAAATGTCGGTTTAGAGCGCTTGCGCGTGGGTTGGGTGCACCATGAAGGAACGCTCGTGGAGCGTTGGTGCAGGCGGCCGCGCCAGATTGGGGCGCGATCTGGTGGTAAACAAAAATCAAATGTGGGAGCGGCTTGCTCGCGAAAGCGGTCTGTCAGTCAATGCATAAGGTGACTGGCACGACGCCTTCGCGAGCAAGTCCGCTCCCACAGTTTTGAAAGGTGGAGAGTCAGCGACGGCGCATCAGACCGATGAAGAACAGCCCGCCAATGGCAGCGGTCGCGACGCCGATGGGCAGGTCTTCGGGGGCGATCATTGTGCGCGCGGCCACATCGACCCAGATCAGAAACACACTGCCGAGCAACATGCACACCGGCAGCAAGCGCCGATGTTCGGCGCCGACCAGACGCCGCGCAATGTGCGGCACCATCAGCCCGACAAACCCGATGGAGCCGCTGATCGACACCAGCACCCCGGTCATCAACGAGGCGATGACAAACACCCGCAAGCGTACCGAGCGAGCATTCAGGCCGAGGGTCACGGCGGTCTGCTCGCCCGCCATCAACGCGTTCAATGGCCGCGCCATGCCCAGCAGCAAAAACAATCCGAGCAATACGCTGGCCGCGGGCACCGCGAGCAACTCCCAGCGCGCCAGCCCGAGTCCGCCGAGCATCCAGAACATCACCGCTGAACTGGCGCGGTGATCGCCCATGAACAGCAGCAGATTGGCGATCGCCATCATCACGAACGACACCGCCACACCGCACAGCAGCAAGCGATCGCTGTCGAGCCGGCCATGGCGACTGGCAATCGCCACCACCACGAGCATGCTCAGCAACGCGCCAATGAACGCCGCAATCGGCAAGGTCAGCAGGCCGATGATTTCACCGACGTGCAGCACCACAATCACTGCGCCCAACGTCGCTCCGGATGTCACACCGAGCAGATGCGGATCGGCCAGAGGGTTGCGCGTCACCGCTTGCAGCACCGCGCCGATCAGTGCGAGGCCGGCACCGACCAGCGCCCCGAGCAACATGCGCGGCACGCGGATCAGCCAGACGATATGTTCCTGCCCGGCGCTCCAGTTCAGCTCGCCGAAACCGAGCGTCTTGTGCAGGATAATCCGCCACACCACGTCCACCGGCACCCGCGCCGGGCCGAAGCCGAGCGACACCACACACGACACCAGCAACAGGGCGCCGAAGGCCATCAGCAACAGGGCGTAGCGACGGTTGATCATTCGCCGTGGAAACCTTTGGCCAGTGTTTCAACAGCCAGCACGTTGTCGATTCCCGGTGTGGCCTGCACATACGGAATGACGATAAAGCGCTGGTTCTTGATCGCGTCCACCGATTGCAGGGCCTTGTTCTTCAGCAGGAATGCGATCTTTTGATCGGCGGTGATTTCGCTGTAGTCGACGATCACGATGACCTGCGGATTGTGCTCGACCACGGTCTCCCAGTTGACCCGCGTCCAGCTCGCTTCGACGTCATCGAGAATGTTGCGCCCGCCGGCGGCATCAATCAGCGCTTGCGGCATGCCGAGACGGCCGGACGTCATGGCGCGGTCTTCGCCGCTGTCGTAGAGGAACACTCGCGGCTTGTCGGCGGGCAGGTCTTTGCGCACGTCGGCGACTTGCGCCTGCATCCGGGCGATCAGCGCATTGGCGCGATCCTGCACGTCGAAAATCTTCCCGAGGTTGCGCAGGTCGTTATAGGTGTCGTCCAGCGTCGCCGCCGGGCGCTTCATCACGAACGCGCAGGACTCGGTCAGCTCATACACATTGATGCCCAGCGGTTGCAGGGTTTGCGGCGTGAGATCGCCGCCCACGCGCATGCCGTAATCCCAGCCGGCGAAGAAGAAATCGACGTTGGCGTTGAGCAGGGTTTCCACCGACGGATATTTCGCGGCCAGCTCCGGCAAACCGTCGAGCAGTGACTGCATCTGGGGCGTCACTGACTTCCAGCCACTGACGCCGCTGTAACCGGCCATCCTCGGTTTGAGGCCAAGGGCGAGCATCATCTGGGTCATGTTGATGTCGTGGCTGACCGCGTGTTTTGGCGCTTCCTTGAACGTCACTTCGCGGTTGCAGCTTTGAACGGTCAGCGGGTATTTCGTGGCCTCGGCCAAGGCTTGGGCACTGCACAGCACAAGAGCGACGCAAAGCAGGGAACGCACAGTCATGGTCGGGTTATCCAGGTGATTCGCGGGTAGTCGTGAAGGGGGTGAGAGTCGATCAATGCCTCGACGCCGAAGACGTCACGCAGCAGTTGGGTGGTGAGGACTTCTTGCGGTGTGCCACTGGCGACGATGCGGCCGTGGTTGATCACGTACAGTCGATCGCAGAACGCGGCGGCCAGGTTCAGGTCGTGGATGCTGGCGAGGGTGCCGATCTGCAGGCGCTTGACTCGTTGCAGCAGCTCAAGCTGATAACGCGGGTCGAGGTGGTTGGTCGGCTCGTCGAGGATCAGCAGTTGCGGTTGCTGAGTCAGGGCGCGGGCAAGGATTACCCGCTGTTTTTCACCGCCCGATAGCGTGGCGAAAGCGTGGTCTTCGAAGCCGTCGAGACCGACGGACTTGAGCGCTTGAGTCGCCAGGTTGCGATCTTCCTGCGTGTCGCCATCGAACAGGCCTTTGTGCGGCGTGCGGCCCATGGCGACCACTTCTTCGACGGTCAGGCCAAAGGCATCGGGGAATTCCTGCAAGACCACGGCGATGCGTTTTGCGCACCAGCGCGAGGATTGCTTCCACACGTTGTGGTGATCGAGTCTGACCTCACCGCTTTCCGGCTGACTGAATCGATAGGCGCACCGCAGCAGGCTGGTTTTGCCACTGCCGTTAGGGCCGATCAGCCCGACGAACTCACCGGCGGCCACTCGCAAGGAGGCGTCACGCAGCTGGAACTGGTGATGGCAGTGGCCGTGGCCCAGGGGTGTCCAGGCGAGGTTGGCGATTGTCAGTGAGGTCATCGTCTACTCTGAAATATCGGGTGCTGCTGATGACGCCTTCGCGAGCAAACCCGCTCCCACAGTGGAACGTATTTCAATGTGGGAGCGGGCTTGCTCGCGAAGGGGCCGGTGAATCAAAAGGTGTAATCAGCAGTGACAAAGAACGACCTCGGCTCGCCGAGTATCCACTGCTGGCCCTCATTGTATTGGCTTTGTGCGTACTGGCGGTCAAACAGATTGTTCACCTGCAAGCCCAGCGTGGTGTTGCGCAAGGCTTTCCACGACAGGGTCGCATCCACCACGGTGTAACTCGGCAGCTTATTGCGGTTGGCCATATCGGCGTAGCGCGCATCGACATAACGCACACCCGCACCGGCCTGCAGGTCATCGCTGATGCTTTTGTTCAGCCACAGATTGGCGGTACGACGTGGTACATCCAGCGGACGGTTGCCGTTGTACGACAGGGTCTGCCCGTTCACCGCTTCGGAAAAATCGTCGTACTTGGCCTTCACAATCGCCGCGTTGGCTTGCAGTTGCCAGGCGTGCGGCAATTGCAGGTCAAGGCTGGCTTCCAGGCCATTGGACGATTGCTGGCCGACTTGCTGCTTGAGCGTCGGGTTGCCCGGATCGTCGGTCAGCAGCTTCTTCTTGACGATGCGATAAGCCGCCAGCGTGAACTCGCCGCGCTGATCCCAGAACAATTGCTTCAGGCCGATTTCCGTCTGCCGGGCAGTCGATAGATCGTATTGCTGCTGGCTCGGGCTCAGGGAAATCAGCCCGCCGACGCCATCGGTGCTGGTCGCGACCTGGCCATAGAACGAAGTCTGCGGCGTCAGCGCAAACACCAGCCCGGCCTTCCAGTTGTTGCCGGTCAGGGTCTTGTCGCTCTGGCTAATGTCGACCAGATTGTTGCGATCCACGTGCACGTAGTCGCGGCGCACGCCGGTCACCAGCGACCAGCGCTCGCTCAGTTGCGTAAGGTTCTCGGCAAACACCGACATCTGTTTGGTGGTGCTGTCGAACTGATCCCGGTACGGGTTGGCGCTTTCGAAGTAGCCCGGTTGCGGGTGATACAGATCCAGCGCCTGGCCTTTGGGCAGCACGTCGTTGAACGGCGAGTTGCTGTCGAGCTGGAAGCGGATGCGGTTGTAATCGACGCCGGTCACGGTCTGGCTGTCGAGGCCGAACAGCGAGTGCTTGAAGGTGAAGGTCTGACGGTCGCCGACCTGCTCCTGTCGGTGGCCGATGCCGAAATAGCCACTGCGGCTGAGTTGTTGGGTGGCGGTGTCGAAGTTGTAGTTCTCGGCGTTCTGCCAGCGGCGCTGGGCCTTGAGGTAATACAGCTCGTTGCTGGCGCTGACCGCGTCGTTGATCTGCCAATCCGTGGTCAGGCGCGTCCACTGATCGTTGTAGTGCTGCTGGTCGTCGCGCACGTTGTAGTTCTTGTAGCGCAGGCTGTCGTGTAACCGGCCATTGATCAGCGGTGTGCCAAAGTAGTTTTGCGGGTGCTGGTCGCCGTAATCGTGGGCGAGGGTGAAGGCCAGATCATCGGTGGCCTGCCAGCGCAGGGCAGCGCTGATGAAATCGCTGGACGAGTCGCCGCGATCAATCCAGCCGTTGCTGCGCAAGCGATTGAGATTGAGGCGATAGCTCAGGGTGTCGGTCAGCGAACCGCCGCTGTCGAAGGCCTGCTGCTGGCTGTCGTAGGAGCCATAGCCGACGCGCACATGGTTTTCGATTTCACCTTCGAACGGCTTCTTCGGGGTCACGTTGACCACCGCGCCGGTCGCGCCTTCGCCGTACAACACCGAGGCCGGGCCGCGCAGCACATCGACGCGTTCCACCGACCAGGTGTCGACCGGAAAGGTCACTGTGCCCATGCCGCTGTACATTCGATTGCCGTCATACAACTGCATCACCGAACTCTGCCCGGTAAACCCGCGTGCCTGCAACGAGGTGCCGCCATCGCCTGGCGTACCGGTGCGGCTGATGCCGGTGCTGCGCGACACGGCGTCCTGCACGCTGCGATCGCCCCGGGCGCGAACCTGTTCGCCGCTGAGGCTTTGGACGCTGGCAGGGGTTTGCATGGCGTTGAGATTCAGGCGCGAGCCGGCGGTGGTCGGCGTGTTGAGGCTGACACTTGCGTCGTCGATGACCGGTGCGCTGATGGTGCCGGTGGGCAGTGTCAGCGCCTGGTTGTCGGCATGGGCGTTGTTCAGGCCGAACAGACAGAGGCTGGACAAGAGGTACTTGTTCATCGGGGTGGTGAATCACTTCTTCAAAAGAAAGCCCGCAACTTTTGGTTGCGGGCAGAGCGGCATATTTGCGTTATACAGTAACACTAAAAAATACCGGAGTTTAAGCCCCAGCAGTTTATAGATCTGTCTAAACCGCGCATCTCGCCTGCTTCACGATGAAGTTGAGGCAGATTCAGCTTGGCGGCCCAGGCGCGACAACAGCAGGCGATCCAGCAACCACACCACCACCAACGAAGCGCCCACCAGCGGGAAAATCACCGCCAGCGCGAGCATGATCACCACCCCGGTTTTCCATTTCGGCAAATCATGACGCAGCGGCGGCACACCCAACTTGCCCTGTGGCCGACGTTTCCACCAGATCACCACACCACTGACGGCGCTGAGCAAAATCATCAGGCAGATCAGTAGCACGACGATCTGATTGAAAGTGCCGAACATTTTGCCTTCGTGGAGCATCACGCCGATTTCGGTGGCGCGGGCCACCGCGCCGTACTGCTCGAAACGCACATCGGCGAGGACCTTGCCGGTGTACTGATCGACATGCAGGGTGGCGTCGTTGCGAGGGTCGTCGGCGAACACGGCGATGGTGAATACGCCGGTCGCGGTGGTTGGCAGGGTGATGCTGTAACCCGGCTCGACCTTACGTTGGTTGGCGATGTCCTGCACCGCTTGCAGGCTGATGGCAGGCGCCGCGGGGCCCGCGTGGGCGTCACCGTGGGCCATGTGCTCGGCGTGGTCGCCGGACATCGGCATCGGCGTGTTTTCCATCGCCCATGGCACGGTCTGGCGGGTGGCGCTGTTAAGGCTGCGGGCCTCGACGTCAGAGGTCGGCACGTTGTCCCACATGGCGGCCGGGAACACGTTCCACACCTGTGCGTATTGTTTGCCCCAGAAGCCGGTCCAGGTCATGCCACTGAGCAGCATCACCAGCAACAGGGTCGCGCCCCAGAACCCGGTGACGGCGTGCAGGTCACGCCACAACACGCGGCCGCGACTGTTCAAGCGCGGCCAGAGAATCCCCGCTGCCTGACCGCGCGGCCACCACAGGAAAAGCCCCGACACCACCAGCACCACGCCCCATCCGGCGGCCATTTCGATGAGACGGTCACCGACAGTGCCGATCATCAATTCGCCATGGATCGCCCGGGCGATGGCTTGCAGGTTCTGCTTGGCATCCTGCTCGCCGAGGATGTCGCCGTGGTACGGGTCGACGAACACATTCAGTTCGTGCCCGGCGTTCTTGACGACAAATTGCGCACTGCGCTCGGCGTTCAACGGTGGCAGGTATTGCGTGACCTGGCCTTGTGGGTAGGCGCTTTTCACCCGTTGTAGCAAATCGTCGGCCGCAACGGTGTGGTGCCCGGCCGGGACGTTGAGCAGGCTGCTGTACATCAGCGAATCGAGCTGCGGTTTGAACAGGTAAACGATGCCGGTCAGGGCCAGCATCACCATGAAGGGCGCGACGAACAGACCGGCATAGAAATGCCAACGCCAGGCCAGGTTGTAGAAATTCGGTTTGGGCTTTTGCATCACGTTTGCTCCGCTTGGCTTGGATCTTTTAGTTGTTCTGCATTGGGTGGAACACCGCATTACCCCTGTGGCAGCGGACTTGCTCGCGAAGATGGCGGCACAGCCAACATTGCTGGCGCCTGATACACCGCTTTCGCGAGCAAGCCCGCCCCCACAGGGGAGGGGGCAGCTTCGTTAGAAACTCATGTCCACCTTGGTCCAGAGCGTGCGCCCCGGTTCATTGATGGCTTGCGGGTCGTTGGCCGGGTAGCCGAAACCGGCGTTGCCCGCCAGGTTCAGGTGTTCGGCGTAAGCCTTGCCGAACAGGTTGTCGACGCCGGTACTGACCTTCCAGTGCTTGTTGATCCGGTAGGCACCGTTGAGCGAGAACACACCGAAGCCCGAACTCTTGTCGTAGTCCTTGCCGACCACGTTGCCCTTGTTCTGGTCGATACGGTTTTGCTTGGCCACCACTCTCCACAGTGCACCGGCGCTCCAGTTGTCTTCGCTGTAAGTCAGGCCCAAACGTGCGTCGAGCGGCGGCATCTGCGGCAGGGCTTTGCCGTCGCTGCTGTTCTTGCCCCAGGCGTAGGCCAGGGTTGCATCGGCTTTCCAGTGATCGGTGAGTTTGTAAGCCGTTCCGAGTTCACCGCCCATGATTCGCGCGTCGATGTTCTCGGCGCGGGAGGTCGTGCCCATCATCCCGGGGGTGTAATCGAACAGGATGTAATCGCGCACCACGCCGATGTAGCCCGACGCCCAGGCTTCGAGTTCGGCGCTCTTGTAGTTCACGCCGAAATCGAACTGGGTGGTCTTTTCCGGTTTGATCGAGTCGAACGCGTTGACCGAACCTGCGGGGCCCGACTTGGGCGAAAACAGTTCCCAGTAATCCGGGAAGCGCTGCACATGGCCGAGGCCGGCGAAGAGCGTGGCCGGGCTGTCGGCCAGGTCATGCTCGTAACGCACGAAGCCGCTTGGCAGTGTGTCGGCACGGGTGTTGTCGGCGGTTGGATTGGGGCGCGACATCATTCCCGAACCGGTGCTCTGCCGATAATCCTTGGCTGACGCCCGGTCGACCCGAGCGCCGGTGATCAACCGGTCACGGTCCGCGGCGTACCAGGTCATCTCGCTGAACACGCCATAGTTATGGAAGTCGGCGTCCTTGGTATACGGCAGATCCTTGTAGGTATCGATGCCCATCGAACTGCGCTGACGGTGTTCGTTGGTCTGTGCATCCAGCCCGGTGATCAGTTGGATATCGGCCCAGCGCCAGGTCGCTTTGATGCGTGCGCCGAGGGTCCGGCGATCAACGTTGGAGGCCATGGGGCCGGCCATCATCCCCGTACCGGACGGCGTGCGCAGGGTGTAGTTGTCCATCACATGGTCGGCGTAGTTGTAGTAGACCTGTGCTTCGAGTTTCTCCAGCACATCGCTGATGTTGGACTTTTCGAAACGCAGGCCGAGGCTTTCGCGCAGGAACTGCGAACCGTCCATGCCGCGACCGGCGTAGCGGGCTTCGCCGTCGCCCTTGCCGGCAGTCAGCTCGATCAAGGTGTCGGCGTCTGGGGTCCAGCCGAGCGCCACGTCGCCGTTCCACTTGTCGTAGCGTGAAGCGACAGTGTCATTGTTGCCGTCGCGATAGTCGTCCGAATGCGCGGTGTTGCCGATCACCCTTACATAACCCAACGGCCCGCCGGCAGCGGCGTCGATGACCTTGTCGAAGCGCCCGTGGGAGCCGGCCAGGATGCTGGCATTCACCCGCGTGCCGAGTTCGCCGAAGCTTTCCGGTTCACGGTCGAACAGCACCGTGCCGGCCGATGCACCGGGGCCATAAAGCACGGTTTGCGGGCCTTTGATCACCGTGAGCTTGTCGTAGGTTTGCGGCGAGATGTACGACGTTGGCGCGTCCATCCGGCCAGGGCAGGCGCCGAGCATCATGCTGCCGTTGGTGAGGATGTTGAGCCGCGAACCGAACATGCCGCGCAGCACCGGATCGCCGTTGGTGCCGCCGTTGCGCACCAGGGCGAAGCCCGGAATGGTCTTCAGGTAATCGCCGCCATCACTGGCCGGCACCGGTTGGCGCGGGTCCTGGGGGTTGGTGACAACGGTCAGTGGCGAACTCGGTGCAATGGCGGTGATCACCGTCGGGCTCAGTTCATCCGCGTGTGCGGCGTGATCATCGGCCAGCACCAGTGGGGACAGCAGGACGCCGCAAAGGACGGCGGTCGCGTGCCTGAAACGAATACGCGATTCGTTCAAAGCGAAGGACGCCTGGGCAGCGCCCGAGCGTGGAACAGCAGAAAACCTGGACATGACAATTTCCATCAAACAGTCGTAAACGACACAGCCGGCAGCCTGAAGCTGTCTTCTCAACCGTGTGCAATCAGAGGGGGTGTTTACGCGGCGACGGGCGGGGCGCGGGGGCGGGCGCCGGGGAAGAAGGTTGGCCGGGCATGGCCCAGGCGCGGGGAGGGCGGGGTGAACGTGTTGGTGTGGGCGATGCTGAACGCGGTAAACGTGCCGCCGCCGGTCAGCGCCGGGCAATTGAACAGCAGGCTGCAATAACCGCACTTTTCCCACAGCGCATGATGCGAGGATTGCGGCGGGCAGTGTTCAGCGCTGGGTTTGGCATCGTGCCGGGCATGATCCATGCCCGGCATGTCCATCGACATCTCCATGCTCATCGGCATGGAGGTCGAGGCGTGTTGATCCATCGGCATCGACTGAGAAATCAGTGGGCCGATGAAAATCATCAACATGGCGAACAGGGCAATCCAGCTGCCGCAGGTCAGGTGTTCAGTCTGACGGCGTTGCAGGGATGGCCTGGCGCTCAGCGGGCGCATGGGCGTCGTTAACCGTATCGGTTATTGGGCGTGCGCGTGTTCCGGCATGTCGTGCGGCGGTTTCTTCTGCACGGCGACTTCGACGGTGACGTCCCCGGCCTTCTCGAAATGCATCGTCAGCGGAAAACGTTGGCCGTCGCTGAGCAGGCTGCGATCGGTCGGGTTGAGCAGCATGACGTGATAGGCCATCGGCGCGAACGTCACCTTGCCGCCGGCCGGAATGTCTACGCTCGGCACTTGCTGCATCTTCATCAGATCGCCCTGCATCACATGCTCGTGCAATTGCGCTTGGGGGGCGATGGGCGAGTCGACACTGAGGAGTCGATCGGCCGTCTTGCCGGCGTTGTGAATCACGAAATACGCCGCGACGGTGGGTGCGTTGGGCGGCAGTTCCTGCGACCACGGGTGGGTGATTTCCAGTTCCCCGGCCTTGTATTCATGGGCATGGGCAAAACACGCAGGCAACAGTAACGCAGCGAGGACGATGATTTTTTTCAACATGGCAGTTCTCCAGAACGATTTGAAACGCAGGTCAATTGCGCGAACAAATCAAACCAGAGGGGAAGCGCGGGGATTGAGGCTCGGCCATTGCTGGCGCGGTGTGGGTGTTTGCAGTGA
Source organism: Pseudomonas sp. RA_15y_Pfl2_54 (assembly GCF_963971015.1). Taxonomy (NCBI): domain Bacteria; kingdom Pseudomonadati; phylum Pseudomonadota; class Gammaproteobacteria; order Pseudomonadales; family Pseudomonadaceae; genus Pseudomonas; species Pseudomonas sp. RA_15y_Pfl2_54. The sequence goes on along the minus strand of NZ_CAXAPN010000004.1, from coordinate 101,848 downwards.
AACCGGGGCGACGCTGCGATGGCTTTCGTAACGGGCGAAATACAGCTGCGGCGCATGCCTCGGCAGCGCCACCAAAGGCGCCGACCCGGAGCAACACCAGCAATGCTGCATGTTGGAATGGCTGTCGCTGGGCGGGGCTTGCTGATCCGTGGCGCCGATGTCGATCGCCACCATTTTCGTCCCGCTGCCGGTGCAGAAACTGCTCCACAGCAGTTGTTCGGCCGGTGAATTGGCCGCTTGCGCCATCGCCCCCGTCATCGGCATGGCGAGCATGTTGAACAGCACTGCAAAGCAGGCGATCCAGGCAATGGCTAGCCGTTGTCGGTTCATGGGACAGATCCGTTGGGTGGGCGATCAGGCGCGGCTATTTAGCCTGATCGGGGCCGATAAGTAAAAAAGCGTCGTGCGGTTTGGTGTCGCAGCGCTCTCTTCAATTACTTGCTCAGTTCACTGGTACGGCATGAACCTGCATATCGACACCAAGCGTAGCGCGGATTACCGAAAATATTCTGGCCAGGTTGTCCATGCTCGGATTACCGTTGGCTGACAGCATTCGATGCAGGCTTTTACTGGGTTTTTGGGTCTCCCTTGCAAGCTCTTCGAAGCCGACCGTCGCGTTAACAAGATCGCGCAAAATGATCCTCGCCAATTCTGGTTCGCCATTCAGGAACAGCGTAGCGGCCTCATCCAGCAATGCTTGAGCAAACTCCGGGTCTCGTTGGGCACGTTCTGCAATTGAACGTTTGTAGCTTCGAGTGAGAACCATCAAATTACCTCCGGTCCTGTTCAGCTTTTTTTCGAGTTCGAAATTCGGCTATCAACGCTTTCGCCTGTTTGATGTCTTTTTTTGTGTGGATTTGTCTCCTCCTCCGAACAAAATGATCAGCCGTTTTCCTTCTTGTACGAGATAGATTCTGTACCCTGGTCCCCAATTGATTCAGTATTCGCCTAGACCGTCGAACCATTTGATGTTGGAAGTGTTGCCCATTTCCAATCGAATCATTGCATTAGAAACCTTGATTGGCGCCTGTACGTTCAGCGTGGAAATCCACCGGCCAAACGGGCTTGATTCATCTTCCTGCAGATATTCTTCGAGTGTGATCACGGCTGGCTCAGAAGGTAACGAATAGGTTACTTATCACGCAAGCTATGGATCTTGCCCTACAGGTCGATTGCCTCCAACGCAGCAAGTGTTTCTTGAAGCGACAGAAACTCCCGATCAGCCCCCGGCAACCCCGGCCGCTTCAACACCAGAACCGGCACCCCACGCTCGCGCGCCACTGCAAGCTTCGGCTCGGTCGCGGTGCTGCCACTGTTCTTGCTGATCAGCACATCGATTTGCCGTCGCTCGAACAACGTCCGTTCATCCTCCAGCAGAAACGGCCCGCGCGCGCCGATGACTTCGCAGCGTTCGTTGCCGGGATAAACATCGAGGGCGCGCAGGGTCCAGAATTGATCCGCCGGGATTTCGTCCAGATGCTGCAACGGTTCGCGACCGAGGGTGAACAGTGGGCGGCGAAACGGCGCCAGAGCGCTGATCAATTCGGTCCAGTCGCTGACTTCGCGCCAATCGTCACCCGGATGCGGCTGCCATGCGGGGCGGCGCAGGGCCCAGCAGGGGATGCCGGTCAGTTGCGCGGCGGTGGCGGCGTTCTGGCTGATTTGCGCGGCATAGGGGTGGGTGGCGTCGAACAGCAGATCAATGCCTTCGTCACGGATGAATTGCGCCAGCCCTTGGGCGCCACCGTAGCCGCCGATGCGCACCTGGCAGGTCAGGTCGGTGGGCACACGGCCCACCCCGGCCAGGCTGTAAATGTGCGAAGGCCCTAAAGTCCGGGCGATGGCCAGTGCTTCGGTCACGCCGCCCAGTAGCAAAATGCGCTTCATGCAAACCCTCCTGCGTGACCGACGATGCCGCCCTGACGGTCAATCGCAAACACTTCGACCTGTACCTGCGCCGGCACCACGCTGCGGGCGAAATTCAGCGCGTGGCGACACACCTCATCGCCCAGCGCGATCCCCACCGCACTGGCCATGGCCAATGCCTGCTGGCTGGTGTTCGCTGCACGAATGTCGCGCTGCAAACCTTCATCGGCACCGATGGCGGCGGCCCATTCGGCCAGTTGCGGCAAGTCGATGCTGGAATGTCGCGAGTGCAGATCCATATGCCCGGCCGCCAATTTACTGATCTTGCCGAAGCCACCGCACAGGCTGAGTTTATCCACAGGCACCTTGCGCAGATGCTTGAGCACGGCACCTGCGAAGTCACCCATTTCGATCAGGGCGATTTCCGGCAGGTCGTAGACCCGGCGCATGGTGTCTTCGCTGGCGTTGCCAGTGCAGGCCGCGATGTGCAGAAAACCGTTGGTCTTGGCGACGTCGATGCCTTGATGGATCGATGCAATGTACGCCGCGCAGGAAAACGGCCGGACGATGCCGCTGGTGCCGAGGATCGACAGCCCGCCGAGAATGCCCAGGCGCGGGTTCATGGTTTTCAGCGCCAGCGCTTCACCGCCCTCGACATTCACCGTGACCTCGAAGCCGCCAGCGTATCCGGTCTCGGCGGCGAGCAGGCTCAGGTGGTCGCTGATCATCTTGCGTGGCACCGGGTTGATCGCCGGTTCGCCCACGGCCAGCACCAGCCCCGGGCGTGTCACGGTGCCAACGCCCTTGCCGGCCATGAAGCGAACGCCTGGCTCGGTCATCAGTTGCACCTGCGAGTAGAGCAGCGCGCCGTGGGTCACGTCCGGATCGTCGCCGGCGTCCTTGATCGTCCCGGCTTCCGCGCCGTTGTCGGTCAGTCGACAGAACTCCAGACGCATCTGCACCTGTTTACCTTTGGGCAGCACGATTTGCACGGCGTCGGCTGCAGTGCCGCCGAGCAACAGGCGTGCGGCGGCGAGGCTGGTGGCCGTGGCGCAACTGCCGGTGGTCAGGCCGCTGCGCAGTGGTGCGGGTTGTTCGGCGGTTTCGTCACGCATCGAGAGGTTTGACCAGATCGAGCAAGGTGATCGGCAGCGCCTGACGCCAGGTGTCGAACTCGCCCAGGGGTTGCGCCTGGGCGACGTGGATGCGCGTCAGCTCGCCGCCGTAACGTTCGCGCCAGTTCATCAAGGTGATTTCGCTTTGCAGGGTCACCGCGTTGGCGACCAGACGGCCACCGGGTTTGAGCTGCTCCCAGCACGCCTCGAAGACACCTTCGCGGGTTACGCCGCCACCGATGAAAATCGCGTCCGGGCGCTCCAGACCGGCGAGAGCCTGCGGCGCACGACCACGGATCAGTTGCAGCCCCGGCACACCCAGCGCCTCGCGATTGTGTTCGATCAATTGCTGACGGCCCTCATCGGCTTCGATGGCCAGCGCCCGGCAGCCCGGGTGGGTGCGCATCCATTCGATGCCGATCGAGCCGCTGCCGGCGCCGACATCCCAGAGCAATTCGCCCGGCGTCGGGGCGAGGCGGGCGAGGGTGATGGCGCGCACGTCGCGCTTGGTCAGTTGACCGTCATGCCGGAAGGCCGAGTCGGGCAGGCCGGCGAGGCGCGACAGACGCGGAGTGTGGCTGTCGGCCAGGCATTCGATGGCAATCACATTGAGATCGGCCGTCGGCGCGTTGTTCCAGTCATTGGCGCTGCTGTCGAGCCGCCGCTCGGCCGCACCGCCCAGATGCTCCAGAACGCTCATCCGGCTCGCGCCAAAACCACGATCACGCAACAGCGCCGCCACAGCCGCCGGGCTCTGCCCGTCGTTGCTCAACAGCAACAGGCGCACGCCGCTGAACAATTGGGCATTGAGCGCCGCCAGCGGCCGGGCGACCAGTGACAGTGTCACCACGTCCTGCAATGGCCAGCCGAGGCGGGCAGCGGCCAGCGAACAGGAGGACGGCGCGGGCAGAATCAGCATCTCGTTGCTCGGCACCTGACGCGCGAGGCTGGCGCCAACGCCGTAGAACATCGGGTCACCGCTGGCCAGCACGCAGACGGCCGCGCCGCGTTGTTCCAGCACCGGCGCGAGGGAAAACGGGCTCGGCCACAACGCCCGCTCGCCGCGAATGCACACTGGCAGTAAATCCAGTTGCCGCTGGCCACCGACGATCCGCGAGGCGCCCATCAGGGCTCGCCGGGCGTTTTTGCCCAAGCCCTTGAAGCCGTCTTCACCGATTCCCACAACCGTCAGCCAGGGTGACATCTATATTCCTCTAAACATGTCGATCCGACGGGCAGACTTTTCATGCCACCGGACAAAGCAGGCATAATACCGCGCCTTCGTCCACGAAGCGCCTTTCCCACGCAGCCGGTCAGCCCCTTGAACGAACGCCCGATGTCCACCGCCATACGCCCCTCGGCCTGCCCGGGGTTGCTGCGTATCGTCCAGGCATTGGACGGTGGCATCTGCCGGATCAAGCTCAATGGCGGCTCGATCACCGCGGATCAGGCCGATGCCGTGGCGCAGGCTGCCCAGCGGTTTGCTGGCGGCGTGATCGAGGCGACCAACCGCGCCAACCTGCAAATTCGCGGGATCGGCCCGCACAGCGCCGCCCTGATCGACAGTCTGCTGGCCGCCGGTCTAGGGCCGCGAAGTGCTGCCGGCGACGATGTACGCAACCTCATGCTCAGCCCTGCCGCCGGTATCGACCGGCAGATGCGTGTCGATACCCGCGCACTCGCCGCGCAGATTCTCGACACCTTGCAAAGCCACCCACGCTTCTCTGAGCTGAGCGCCAAGTTCGCCGTGCAACTGGACGGCGGGGAAGCGCTGGCAATGCTCGAACATCCGCATGATCTGTGGCTGTCGGCGTTCGAACACGACGGCGAAGTGCTGTTGGCGTTCGGGTTTGCCGGATGCCCGACGGACCGGGCAGTCGGCGCCGTGTCGCTGGAAAACGGCCATGCGCTGGTCGTGGCGGTGCTGACGTTGTTCCTTGACCTGGCCCGACCAGAGCAGACGCGCATGCGTCATTTGCTCGAAGAGTTGCCCATGCGGGCCTTTCTTGAGCGGTTGCGAGAGCGTGTGCCGGTTAAATCGGTCATGGGCTGGCAGCGCGCATCAGCGGCGGATGATTTGCACATCGGCGTTCATCCGCAGCACACCGATAACCGGGTCTATGTCGGTGCCGTGCCGCCACTGGGGCGTCTCGACCCGGTCATGCTGCGTGGCGCGGCACAACTGGCGCGTCAGTTCGGTGATGGCAGCCTGCGTTTCACACCCTGGCAAAGTCTGTTGCTGCCCAACGTGAAACCGTGTGACGCGGCGCAGGTGCTGCGCAGCCTGCAACACCTGAACCTGTTGACGCAGCCCCTCGAACCGTTGGCGCGACTGATCGCCTGTACCGGTTCTGACGGCTGTGGCAAAGGTCTGGCCGACACCAAACAGGATGCCCGCCTGCTGGCGCCACTGCTGCCCCCGGGTGTGAGTGCGCACCTGTGCGGCTGCCCGCGTTCGTGCGCCGCCGCCCACTGTGCCCCGGTGACCTTGCTGGCCGTCAGTCCCGGTCATTACGACCTCTATTTTCGCGATGCTTTGCTGCCGGGATTCGGCGCGTTGCGCGCAAGCAACCTTACTATTGAAGCGGCCGCGACCCTGCTCGACGCCCGCTCTCGGAGCTCCCTTGATGCTTGATTACATCCGCGACGGTCAGGAGATCTATCGCAACTCCTTCGCGATCATTCGCCGCGAGGCCAATCTGGCGCGCATCCCGGCCGACCTGGAAAAACTCGCGGTGCGGGTGATCCACGCCTGCGGCATGGTCGAGGCTGTCGACGGTCTGCAATTCTCGGCAGGGGCCGGCAAGGCCGGGCGCGATGCGCTCGCTGCCGGTGCGCCGATCCTCTGTGATGCACGCATGGTCTGCGAAGGCGTGACCCGCGCGCGTCTGCCGGCCAACAATGAAGTGATCTGCACCCTGCGCGATGAGAGCGTGCCGGTGCTGGCGCGTGAGTTGGGCAACACCCGTTCTGCCGCCGCGCTGGAACTGTGGCGGCCGCATCTGGAAGGCAGTGTGGTGGTAATCGGCAACGCGCCGACCGCGCTGTTCTATCTGCTGGAAATGCTCGACGCCGGGGCGCCGAAACCGGCGCTGATCCTCGGCTTCCCGGTGGGCTTCGTCGGCGCCGCTGAATCGAAAGCCGCGCTGGCGGCCGACAGCCGAGGCGTGCCGTTCGTGATCATGCAAGGCCGGCTCGGTGGCAGCGCGATGGCCGCCGCCGCCGTCAACGCCCTCGCCACGGAGATCGAATGATGCAGGCAAAAGGTCGTTTGATTGGCCTGGGCGTCGGCCCCGGTGACCCGGAACTGATTACCGTCAAGGCGCTGCGCCTGCTGCGCGAGTCGCCCGTGGTGGCGTACTTCGTGGCCAAGGGCAAAAAGGGCAACGCATTCGGCATCATCGAAGCGCACCTGCAAGCAGCACAGAACCTGCTGCCATTGGTTTACCCGGTGACCACCGAAGCGCTGCCGGCACCGCTTTCCTATGAACAGGTCATCAGTGATTTCTACGATGAAGCGGCCCAAACGGTGGCCGCGCATCTGGATGCTGGTCGCGACGTCGCGGTGATCTGTGAAGGGGATCCGTTCTTCTACGGCTCCTACATGTATTTGCACGATCGCCTCGCCAGCCGTTACGAGGCGCAAGTGGTGCCGGGCGTGTGCTCGATGCTCGGCGGCGCTTCGGTACTCGGCGCGCCGTTGGTGTATCGCAATCAGAGCCTGTCGGTGCTGTCCGGGGTCTTGCCCCATGAAGAGTTGAAACGACGCCTGGCCGATGCCGATGCGGCGGTGATCATGAAGCTGGGGCGCAATTTCCCCAAAGTGCGTCAGGTGCTCGAAGAGCTCGGTCTGGCTGAGCGCGCGCTGTATGTCGAGCGCGCGACCATGGCCAATCAGAAAATCGTGCCGATGGATCAGGTCGAGCCGATGTCCTCGCCGTACTTCTCGCTGATCATCGTGCCTGGCGAGCGGTGGCAAGGCTGATGACTCACTCCACACCCGCCATCGTCATTCTCGGTCAGGGCAGCCTGGCCACCGCCCGCCGTATTCAGCAGGTATACCCCGCTGCGCAGATCCATGGCCTGGCCGGTCGGGTCGAAGGCGCTGACTGCACCTATCCGGAGTTCGGCGCCACGCTGCGTGACTTGTATCAGCAGGACACGCCGATCATTGCCCTGTGTGCGGCCGGGATTGTCATTCGCACGCTGGCGCCGCTGTTGCTGGAGAAGGGCGCCGAGCCTGCGGTTCTCGCCGTCGCCGAAGACGGCAGCGCCGTGGTGCCGCTGCTTGGTGGCCTCGGCGGCGTGAACGTCATGGCGCGGGAAATCGCCGCCGGGCTGCAAGTCGCCCCGGCCATTACGACCAGCGGCGAGCTGCGTTTTGGCACCTGCCTGCTCAATCCCCCGAGCGGCTACGCACTGGCGGATCTGGAGCTGGGCAAGCGTTTTGTCTCCGATCTGCTGGCCGGGCACAGCGTGCGCATCGAAGGCGCCGCGCCGTGGCTGGCGCAGGCACAGTTGCCGGAAGATCCGCAGGCGCAGCGTTCAATTCATGTGAGCAGTGCCGAGCGCGAAGCCAGCGCCAATGAGCTGCTGATCTATCCGCGCAGTGTGGCGGCGCTGGTCAGCGCCGACGTCGCCGATCTGCCAAACACCCTGCGTACAGCGTTGCACGACGCGAAAGTGGCGGTGCAATCGTTGGCGTGTCTGGTGGCGATCGACACGCAGATGGCTTCGGCGAATCTGCGTGAAGCGGCGTTGGAACTGGGCGTGCCGCTGCGGTTTATTGGCGCAACGGACGAACTCCCGGCATTGCCGGGCGTGTCGATGATTGAATCTGTACACGGCATCACTTTGGCTCTCGCTGAGCAACCGTTGGACATCGCGCAAGTTGGGCGTGCGCGCGGTCGTCTCGCCGTCATCGGCCTCGGCCCCGGCGCTGCCGAACTGATGGTGCCAGCGGTGAAAGCCGAACTGGCCCGCGCCACCGACGTGCTCGGCTACGAAACCTATGTGCGTATGGCCGGCCCGTTCCGTGACGATCAGGTGCAGCATTGCACCGACAACCGTGAAGAGATGCAACGTGCCCGCCACGCCTTCAGGCTGGCGGCTGCCGGGCGTTCGGTGATTGTGGTGTCATCCGGTGATCCGGGGGTGTTCGCCATGGCTGCGGCAGTGCTCGAAGCGCTGCACGAGTCCGATGACCCGGCCTGGCACAACGTTGATCTGGACATTCTTCCGGGCGTCTCTGCTTCACTTGCCACCGCCGCTCAGGCCGGCGCGCCGCTGGGGCATGATTTCTGTGTGATGTCGCTGTCGGACAACCTCAAACCCTGGTCGATTATCGAAAAACGTCTGGATCTGGCCGGCGAAGCGGACCTGGCACTGGCCTTCTACAACCCGATCTCCCGTGCGCGCCCATGGCAATTGGGCCGCGCGCTGGAAATCGTGGCGCAACATCGCAGCGCCGAAACGCCCGTGGTACTGGGGCGAGACATCGGGCGTCCGGGGCAGACCTTGCGTACGACGACCCTCGGCGCCTTGACCCCCGATCAGGTGGACATGCGCACCATGGTGTTGATTGGTTCTTCCACCACTTGCACTTTTGCCCGTGCCGGCGGTGGAGATTGGGTCTATACGCCACGCTGGTATGGGGAAAAACCGGTTTCTTGAAAAAAACCATCGTTGCAGCGTCGAGAATGTTGTAAGCAACTTCAAGTCGACGTGACATCGGGTTAATACTTTTCGCGTTTAAAGTCAGTGCGTATAAACAAGGCCGCGAACCTTCCGGGTTCGCGGCCTTGTGCGTTTATTGGTTTGAAATGCCCCGGCGCAGTTGTTGCCGAATTATGCCGTTGTCGACGCTGAATGTTGTTCAATGTTTCGTTTGACATTACTTGCGTTTCTTCACTTTTGAGTGCTCCGTGTTTACGCCTTAGTTTTGTCCGACTTTTGAATAGTTGATTCAAGGATGAGAGCGATGAAAAAGAATACGGATGACTACAGGTTCATATCGGCTGAAGATTATTCAGCACTTCAAATGGCATTGAGCGAGTTTGCCGGTTCCGCCGAATACACGGCACTGGCCACGTACTATCAATTGTTCAATCAAACGCACAATGAAGCCGAACAATGGCTGTCGCTGAAACTTTTCCAAGAGTCGCTGACAACATTGCTGGACCGCAAGAAGACACCCGTGCCTGTGGAGATCAATCGGATTAAAAACTGGCTGAGTCAGTCGGAGGCGAGGCTGTCGGCGACGGTGGACATGCTTCATGGCGTCGCCCGGCCAGTGCCGAAGATCATGCACTTCGTCTGGGTTGGTGGCAGTGAAGTCGGTGACATCCAGCGTGATTACATGAACATCTGGCGCGCAGTACTGGAGCCTGAGGGGTATCGGTTCAATCTCTGGTTCGACAGTGATGCATTGTTGGCGTTTGAGATGAACCGGGTGATTCTCGACAGTGCAAGAGCGCATGCCATGGAGGCGGGAGGCGACAAGGTCACCCACCCCAACTACCTGGCACGGATGATCGAGGATCGCGCACGGGTGTTGAAACACCAGATGTTCGAGTATCTCGAACAACCGCAATGGCGCGGTCAAGCGGACGCGGCACGCATTGACCTGATGGTCCGCGCTTACGGCAAGGACCGTGCAACCCTCGACGCCTTTCGCCAGCGCTGCCTTGAGACGCATCTGGCAATGGCCGGCCAGGATCTGCAGTTGCGTGACGTCAGGCATGAGTTCGCCGACCACTTTTTACAGGATGTCTACCAGCGAGAAGTCGCCCTGCGTGGCAATTTTGCCGCGGCCAGTGATGTTGTGCGGTTGCAGGCCGAGTATTTGGAGGGTGGTCGTTACAGCGATATGGATTACTTGCCACCGCTGGCCGATAAGTTGGGTGGGGTGGATATCAGTGGTTTCGATGATGTACAGCGGTTGGGTGTCTTGCAGTTGTTACTCAATCACAACGAGGCACTGATGCCGGGACGGGATCGCGCACGTTATGCGGATAAAACCGACAAAATTCCTGCCAGTCACAAGGCGTCGCTGCTCGCTTTCGCGCGCGGCAAGCCGGATGCCCGTGACATATTTGTTCCATCGGCCGATGCGCGAGTGCCCGAGAATGGATTTCGCATGGGCATTCAATTCGACCGACAAATGAATGCGCACTTCCTGGCACATCCTCGTAGTGGTATGACCCTGTCGATCATGCAGTTGATTCGCTTCAATTATGACGCTTTGCAAACCGTTGAACGCAGGGCTGCCGAGGCGGGTATCAACTGGTCGGAAATCGACAAGTTGTCGGGTCTGATTGAAAACGTCATGAACGAAAAAAGAGCAGAAGGAAAGCTCACGCCATCAGTCGAAGATTTTCTGAGTCATTTGGCTCAGTCCATTTTAAGTTACTACCAGGACGGTATTCGCATCGACGCTCGCGGCACAATAAACCTGACGGGCCCCGGTGCCGCCAACATAGGTTTGCGGGGATATATCGAAACTCATCTTCAAACCGACTACGTCGGCATCATGAACAGACTGGCGCTGAGTGAAGGCTATAACTTCAATACCGAAGAGGAAACGATCTCCGGCTGGACCGTCAATGCCCAGCCTGAAGCGTGGTTGGCGAAAGAGCAGGAAAAATGGCAAACCGGCAAACTCAAATCACGTTTTGCCGGCAATCTGGCAGAGTTGCTGAATCAGCAGACCCTGACGTTCAAACAAGGCTGGCCGGTGATTGAAGGCAAGCCGGTGCTGTTGACCTCGGTATTGCAACAACTGATGGATGAGTTGGGCGAACCGTTCAATCGTGCAATGAAGGACAAGTTGAGTGGTGACATCACCTTCAACAAAAACGTTTCCATCGGATTCGACGCACGCCAGGAAATCCTCGCGCAGCCTAACAGTGACTTACCCGTTTCTCATGGGGCGCAGTCCACCACAAACTTGAACGAGCTGTTCTCCCATGTTGCTCACGGTTCACTGACGCTTGAGCAGTTGAGCCCGCTGCAGCGGGTCATGCTGGGCGGTATTTTCGGTGCCATGCACCTGGATGCCAACGGGTTTGCCGGCGCATGGCAAGAGGTGCTGACTATCGCTCGCGAAACCTCTGAAGGGGGAGTGTTTGCCCGTTTCAATGCCATTGAAAAAGCCTTGCGCCAGCGTCCGTCACCGGCATTTCAGGCAGGCCTTGCGCGCGGTGGCGTATCCGGCAAACACACGGCGCGCGAACTCAAAGTGCTCGCGCTCAACGAACCGCTGACTCTGAGTCAATGGGGCGAGCGCCTCGGGCAAATCAACAACACCGCGCAACGTCACTATCACCTGCGCATCCTCAATCGCGGTGCCCAGGTTCGTGAGGCATTTGTCAAGGCAGGCGCCGTTTCTTCCCGGCAGGTGCCGCAAGACCTGCTGATGCAGACAACCGGTGACCCCGGCCGCAGGTGTTATCCGCTGGCACTGTTGATGGCGGCGGCACTGCCTCGTGGCGAGTCAGCGGAGCGGGCGTTGATCGGCAGGGTGGCCAACGCCAGCCAGACCCCTGAAGACGCAGACGCCCGGACCTTGCTGCAGGCGCTGGATGAATTGCATGACTTGCCTCTGAGTGATGTCGGCAAACCGTTGGGCAGCCAAAGCCTGGAACACATCGCACAGGCGCTTGAGGCGAAAACGGCGCCCGTCGTCATGCTGCTCGATACCGGTAATCACGCCCTGCTGGTGGCGAAAACCAGAGTGGGTGATCAGAGCGTCTATCGTTTTTATGAGCCGAACTTTGCGATCTATGGGTTTGCAGGTGTACAGGAACTGAAGCACGGCGTGGCGCATTACCTGAGTGCCGAGAACGGCGCCTTGGCCAGGTTGTACGGTCTGGGTGACGGCGTTCATCCGCAATTCAACGTCATCGAGTTGAATACCGCGGCGATTGCGCAAAAGGTTGCGTCGGTGAATCTGCTGCTGGACGGCTTTGTGCAAAACTCCGCCGTTGTTGACACGCAAACCGTCACGGTGTGGGACAAACAAGCCATCGCGCGTACACGCTCGTTAAACGACAACAGCCGGATGGGGGCCAGTCTGGCGCAACTCGATGCTCGGTACTGGGCAGGTGAGCTTGAACAGGCCACTCATGCCTTGCGCACTGAACACAAAGTGGGGCGTGAGTACTTACCCCTGCTGGAAACGGTTCGGGAAGATTCCGATAGCCGTTACAGCGTGACGCTGGTGGATGCGCGCAACCCGCAAAAGACCTTGAATATCACCACCCTCGATTCGCGGCTAAGCAACGTCAAAAAACATGTGCAGCGTCTGGTGAAAAGCCTGGCAGGCGCTGACCGCGCATCGGGTGAAGCCGATGGCGGCAGTCGTTTGAGTTTTGCCTTTGCGATCCAGACGCTGATCACCGAAATGCGTCATCGCGACTATCAGGCCGGGCACGGGCAGGTACCGGCATTGTCGATAGCCCTGCAGGTGCAGGTGTATGTCAGTTACGCCCAGTTGGGGTATGGCGTGTTGAGCGATTCGCTACAGACAATCCGCCTGGTGCGTCAGGTGGCGGCCAGTGAGCAGAGTCTGGCGCTACGCCAATCGTCATTGTCCGGACGGCTTCTGGGGCGTGCAGCCACAGGCGTCGGAACTGTTTTTTCCGTGGCCAATATCGGCTTCGACATTTACGGCCTGGCGGTTGCCACCCACCAGGAGCAGCGCTCGCGGCTGGCCACGCAACTGGTGTTCGATGCGTCAGCGCTGGGGCTGGATATCGTCGCACTGGCCGCGGGTGGAACCGTCGGCGCTGCCGCCGCTATTGTGTCAGTGCCGTTGCTCGGTGTTGGCATCGGTGTATCGGCCATCGCCAGTAACCTGGGGCAGATCAGCGACAAGGCCCGGGCCGTGGGTGCCCATTTGCGCAAGATTCAGAATGCTTACGGAACGGCCGGTTACACGCGCAAGGGCCGTGTGCTGCGCCTCGAACCGGAGGCGGTCGTCACGCGCTTGGATCTGCAAAATAGCCAGGTTTATTTTGACAGCCAGAAGTTCTACCCCATGGATCGCGCAGGGTTGGAGTTACCGCAGTACAACGATGATCCGAAGCGAATTCATCAAGCCATCGATATCCGTCAGGCGCTGGGACTGCCCGGGCGAATCGATCTGGTCAGGGTCGTGCCCGACGATATCCAGACGGTCGTGCTGCCGTGTACGCCGACCTGTTATTACGGTTATGAATACCAACTCGGAACGCCGGGTTTTGCCTACACGCCAATGCCCGGAGAATGGCACGAACCACGGGCCAGCAGCGAGGTCCCGACATCCTTCGCCTCGTACGTTGTGCCTGGCCTGGCATTGCTGGATTACGCCAGCGGTAGCATTGAAACCTGGTACCCGGATTTGCGTAACAGCGCAGTAGAAAAGCTGGAGTACGACGAGCATGGTCATCAGCGTTTCTATTTCACGGTCAACACACCGTTTCCGCACATTCTCTACAAACTGCACCCGGTCTATAAGCCGACGACGATCGAGGTGCAACTGGACGAGCATGTGCGTCAGTTGGTGGTGCCGGAGCTGCCGGCGGAGTGGAAAAATCTGGTTTCCTATGAAATCACCGCTCAAACCGGGCTCTACCATTTCTGGCTCACACCAGGGATTGTCGCCGTGACGCTCCCGCAAGGGCGCGCTCAATGGGTGGTTCGCGCGCCTTGGGCCAGCCTCGAACGCGTGACCTTCGACGATCCCCAACTGAAGGTCGACGGCATTGTGCTCAATGCCTTCGACGGGTTTATTGAGCTGGCCGGGGGCGAGTTATTCCGGATCGACTGGAATGACCTCAGATTGCATCTGGTCTCGATCACGCTTGATGCCAGCCGCAGCATGGCGCAGGTTCTGGCACATCTGCGTAAACGGGTAAACGAGCAGCGATGGGTGACCGGGTATGTGCCTCTTTACGCGTTCAAGGTGCCTTTCACTCCGGGTGAGCGATCGGTGTTCACCACCGCTTTCTATGATGTGCTGCGGGATCGAATGTTGTATGCCCGCAATCTGCCGGTTGTTGTCAGGGAGGGGATCGTGCTCGGTGGTGCCAGCGTCGACCATGCCTGGTTCTACCACCCTGATCACGCGACGGTGTGGTGTGTCGACGCGGTCACCGGCACAGTCGTTCACCGTTTTCGTTTGATGAACCCGGCGAGTGGCTCGAAGATCATCGGCTGCCTACAGGATGACGACGGTACGCTGCGGGTATCGCAACGCATGCTTGAGCAGACGGAGGTCGAGGTCACGTTGCATTACCGGATCGCGGATTGGAACGTGGTGCTGACGGGGATCAAGACTTCGTCTCTTGCGCGCGACTATGTCAACAAGCCAGGCGCCGTGTACTGGGCTTCCCTTATCAATCACTTCGCGACGCCACGTCCTTTCAGGGATGAAACACCGGGCATGATGGCCGGGACAAGCACCTGGCAATCCGCCTTGTTCGTTCACGCCCGGGCCTACATTCTTGAAGGTCTGCACGATCAGGCCTGGCTTGGCGAGGGTGGCACCGGCAAGTACTTTCGCGCCGAACTGGGCAGTGACCGGGACATGGTAATGCTGATGCCGCATGAGCCTGATGACTTCGCGATGCTCTTTTACAGCAAGCAAAGCCGGCTGATCAGCCGAGGCGTGGCGCCTGGAGTGGCGGGTGGTTTTTATCGAAACGAAGTGCTTGAGCGTGACGTCATCGCGGTCACGCAGGCTGGTAAACGCTACATCGCCACCAAGGCCGATGGCCGGCTATTGGAGATCGATAAACACGGTGCTCTTGAGTTTGTCGGCCTCGGCCAGCAATGGCTGAAAAGGCACCCGGACTGGCTGACCGCGCTACCTGCGCTGGCCGAATCGTACAAAGGCGCACCTTTCCCGATCATCGGGTTAAGCAACGTGTCCGGCAGTGGCTTCGTGGCTGTGTGGTGCATTGACGGGCAGGGAGTGCTGGTCGACAACGCCGATGGCAAGGAGCTGGAACTGCTGGGGCTGACGCCTGACAAACAGGCCGTCTGGCTGCTGGATGTTTCTGTGGGGCAGCTTTACCGGCAGGCGTTGGTCACGTTCGAGACGTTGCGCCAGGCTTTTGCCGATGGCACGCGGCTGGTGTCTGCCGAGCAACTGCCGTTGGTACAAAAAGTCTGGCCGCAATGGGCGTTCGTCCAGGTGCTCAAACATGGGCAGGGTCTGTTGGGGCGCACCCGCGAAGGTATCAATCTGGAACTGCTCGACCAGCAGCCTGCTCGCATCGTCAGTGTCGAGAATCAGTGGTCGCAGGTTCAGGGGCAGACGCCTGCACAGTTGCAGGCGCGTTTGAAGGCGCTGCTGGATGGGCAATCCCACGCCTCGGTACTGCAAGTCGAGCAGTCTGCGGATCGCTATCAGTATTACGTGCCGGACCTGGATCGCCTGTTCGCTGTTACAGGACGGGCCGACGGGCAGTGGGCGGTGTTTCTCGGTACTCGCCAGGCGTCGATACCGATGCTGTTTGACCCGATTGACGGCCTGATCTTCAGCCCTGACGCTGCCGATCGTTCGTGGGGGCCCGGTAACTATGCGCATCGTGAGGAGGACGTCCTGTCGCTCGAGTTGAGCGGTGAGATCGCGCAGGTTATGGAGCTGTTACCCGACGGCGTCGACACGTTGATTCTGGCTTTCGGTTCGCAGGTGTCGAGCTATCGGGTGTCGGAACAGGCGTGGCAGCGGTTGAGCTGCATCGTGGTCGATAGTCGGCGTTCTTCAGGAGATCAAATGCCAAGCGCTTGCACACTGGTTCTGGACATGGCCGCCAGCGAGCGGCTGATGATGTCGCTGGTCGATGGGCAACTGGTGTTCACCGATCCGTACAATGCTCACAGCCTGATTGTGCGAGACGTGAAATCCGATGAGGGTGAGCCGGGTGTGCCAGTGCAGATAAGTGTCCGGATCGATGGTCAGCACCACATGCATGGGGTCGAACATTGGCTGAAAGCCTTGTCGCAAGCCAGAGTCGATCAAGGGGTTGCGACCCTTGAAAAGGTCATTCAAAAGATCGTCTGAAACATCGAGCCAGACTAAAAATAAAAGGTCGTGAACAAACAGTTCGCGACCTTTTTAATTTTGATGCCGGGCAGGAATGGGCCCACTGGCGGGCTCGGCGTTCGCTGGGTAGACGTTGTCGATAACCCTGCTCAGTGCACCAGATACCCTTTAACGCCGGTAAAGATAATCTGCGCTGCCAGTGCGCAAACAAACAATCCCATCAAGCGACTGACGATCTGCAAACCCTGATCGCCGAGAATCCGTTCGATACGGTTGGACAGATAAAGCACCACGCCAACGGTAAAACTGGCCAGCGCAATACTCATGATCGCCGTGAGTTTATCGTCCCAGTGCGGCTGGCTGACGCCCATCACCAACAAGGCACCGATGGTGCCGGGGCCGACAGTCAATGGAATGGTCAGGGGGACGATAGTCACATCCTGCTGCACATTGTCGGCCTGCACTGCGGGTTTGCCCTGTGCCATGCCCAGTGCCGAAATGAACAGCACGCTGCCGGCGCCGATGCGGAACGCATCCACAGTAATGCCGAACACATCGAAAATCACCCGTCCGAACAAGTACAGCAGAACGCTGGAGACCAGCGTGGCGACGGCCACTTTCCAGGCCAGGCGGCGTTGCTCCTTGCGCGAATAGCCACGGGTCAGGCTGATGAAACAGGACAGCACGAAGAACGGGCTGTAGAGAACCAGCATTTTCAGGTAAACGCTGAATAACACGTGGAGCATGGTCTTGGCTCGCAGCAGTAGAGTGTAGGGAGAAGTCTATCAGTCGTTCAAGGACTTGTGGGTATTGTCTTTTAGAGTGTTATGCATAGTTGTTTGTTTGTTTGCTTGTTAGTTGCTGTTTTTTTGTTTTGGTAATTGGTGTTACATGTTTAAGTTTGTGCGTTCTTGGTGGGTTGGTTATTGTTGTTTTCGCAAGTTCATGAGGACTTGTTTAAATGATGATAAGGAATTCGTTATGAGTAACCAAGTAATGCAACAAGGGTTTATTGCTAGCTGCTTAAAAGATATTCAGCAGTATGAGGTCGATCAAGTGCCTGCTATTCATAGTCGCAGTTTTACCTCGGGTATTACCGCAGGGGATGCTGTTGAAGTACCGGGTAAAGGCTCTATCGTGGGTGAAGGTATCTTGTCCTTTACGGGTAACCTCAGTGAGGTAAATCGAACCGATGCGCAAAATGCCTTTCTTTTCGCCAGCCTGGCGGCGAACAAAAAGTATCCTCAGGAAGATCAAGGCCAGGATTGGTATCTTCATTTCCGTAAGGCCATGACCTCCACGGGCTGGACGCCTACCAGTATCTACTACAGTGATCTTGAAGTCGGCGGCACCAGTGTCCGCATGGACAAACTGGTGTTGGAGATTCTGGGCTCTGTTCTCGCGGGTGTCGCAGTGCCCGGTCCGACCAGCGCATTGATGCTGAAAGTGGCAACTGATGCCGTTGCGGCCCTCAGCAAACGTGAGACGGCGTTAACGCTGTATGAACGAAACCTTCTGAATAACGGCGTAGGTGGTATCTCCACCGGTGCCTGTACCGAAGTAAACGGCGTACCCAAAATGGCTGTCGGTGCCGTTCGTTTTCTGCGCAGGAACACATCGGACAAAGTGTTGTTTGTCGATGTGGATATTCGCAACGTAAAAATGTACCGCGGCGAAACAGTATTTGAAAAGAATAATGATGTCGCCAACGCAACGCGCGAGTATATCCGTAATGCATTGGGTCTGAATGCGCTTACTAAAATCGAAGAGTTCGAGATTTAATAAGTAACGCAGGGCAGTCGAATGTCGACTGCCCGTTTTTATATTCAAGGGGATGATATGGTCGACGAATATTTAACGGTGGTTGTTGGTAATTCCATTGTGCTTGTGCCTGAGGCTGATGGTGTGGCGGCTTACGACGATCTGCTCAACTCGACCTTGCTGGCGCAATTGGTGGCTAATAAAAAGGTCGAAAAATCCACCGGGATAAACTGGTATGACGCTTATGTAGGTGTTCTCGATGACTTCTGGTTGCGCCAGAAAAAGACGAAACAGACATGGGAGTTCAGTCTTGACGCCGAAGAACTCGCGCCCGACGTGTTTACTGCCATGTTGACTAACGGTGCTTTGGGTGAAACCCATACAATCGCCACGGTTCTAGCGCGAATCGCAACGTTGCCGGGCGACGATCCCGCGCTCCAACTGCTGCGCCGTTGCATGCAGGCATCAGTTGAGCCCGAGTCGAGCGCAGAGCCAGCGCCGCTGGCGGATGTACGTTTGCTGGTGATATGCGCGAAATCTCCCACCTCGATCACCAGTGCGTATGTCGAGTTCAAAACTCGACGAGTATTAGGCCCCAATCCATTCCAGCAGCCATACCCCACTTGTGATCTGCAAGGTTTGGTTTACGTGCATCACGCTCGGGCAAATCTTTCCGAAACCCTTTACGGCCCTGCGCGTGATGCGATTGCCTTGAAAGTCAGCGGCAAGGTCGCGGGCAATGTTGCGACGTTGACCCTGCCAACGGAGATTGAATCATGACGGATCCGATGACACCGCAAGCAGCGGTGGTGGGTGGTAGCGTTGTGTCATTTGCCGGTGGCCTGCCCGCGTCACACCGAGATGACATCTGCATGAGCACCGCTTATGCACAAAGGGCTACGCGCGCGGCGTTTGAAGATGGGTTATCGGGGGACTGGTTCGAGTACTACCGCAACGTACTCAAGTTTGTCGGTTGGGATGTGCCGAAGCCACAAACCTTGCCGCCCTTGCAGAACAATCTGATGGCCGGCCAGGGCGCGCAGCGGATCTCAACCCTCATGGGCGAGGCGTTTTCCGAGCCCATGCGTCGTGCGCTGGTGGCGATGGAGCGAAACGCATCGGCGCGAGATGTGTTCGAGTCCACCAGCCTGCACGGCAGTGTCGGTATCTTTCAATTGATCCCCTGCATCATGAGCGGGCCGAACAAGGTGGAGATGGGCATTTATTCTCGACAGTTCAAGATTGAGCGCCAGGTGCCCGGATTCCTGTACTCCGAGGATGAATCACTGGTCTGCGAAAGCGTTGAGCAATTTGCAGCCATCACCTTCAACACACTTCACTACGCCCAGTTTCGGGAAAAGGTCAAAAAGTCGGTGATAACCGGCTCGCTTAAATACCTGAGCAGTCTCCAGATTTGATCGAATCGATATACAAGGCCACTCAGAAGGTCGATGCCGTCCGGTTTTGCTGGTCACGCTGTGCGACCCAATGTTCGACCAATTCACGCAACTGCGACAGTTCGACAGGCTTGGACATGTGCCCGTCCATCCCGGCCTGGCGCGCGCGTTCCTTGTGCTCTGCAAGGATGTGCGCCGTCAGCGCGACGATTGGCGTGCGGATGCGTTGGTTGCTGACTTCCCAGGCGCGCAATTGCTGCGTCGCGGAGAAACCGTCGAGAATCGGCATTTCGCAATCCATCAATACCAGGTCGTATCGCTGGGCTTTCATCGCTTGCAAGGCTTCTTCGCCGTTGCTGGCGGTGTCCGGTTGCAGGTTGAGCTTGCCGAGCATGCCGCGAATCACTTTGGTCGAAATCGTGTTGTCTTCGGCGACGAGGATGCGGAAGTCGCTCGGCACTTTTGCCGCCGTGGCGGGGGTGACCACTTGCGGCTGGAACACCACCTGGCCTTTGTTGCGCTGGTTGAGTTCGTCCGCCAGGGTTGTCTTGAGGGTGTAGCCCGCCACCGGTTTGGCCAGAATGCGTTTGATCCCCGAGTTGCGCGCAATGATCTTGCTCGGCGCATTGCTGATGCCGGTGAGCATGATCAGCAGGATGTCGTGGTTCAGGCTCGGGTCTTCCTTGATCTTGGCCGCCAGTTGCATGCCGGTCATGCCTGGCATGTTCTGATCAAGTAGCACCACATCGAAGTAATCGCGCAGGTGCGCCTTGGTACGCAGCAGCGCCAGCGCCTCCTTGCCCGATGGCACGGCGCTGACGTTCAAGCCCCAGGCGCTGCATTGCTGCACCAGTACTTTGCGGCAGGTGTCGTTATCGTCGACGACCAGTACCCGCGCACCTTGCAGCGGACTGTCGAGATCGGAGGTGGGGTGTTCGAGACGGTCGGGGTCCAGTGGCAGGGTCAGCCACAAGGTGCTGCCCTGATTGGCGCCGCTCTTGATACCGAATTCGCCTTGCATCAAACGGATCAGTTGGCGTGCGATCACCAGCCCGAGATTACCGCCCAGACGATTGGCCGAAAGGAAGTGCTTGCTGTGCAGTTCGGCGTGCATCAGGGCATCGCGCTCTTCCTGCTCCATTGGCGCGCCGCTGTCTTGTACGGCAATACGCAGGCGTGGCTTGGCGCTGCGCTCGTCGAGAGCGACGACGATCAGCACTTCACCTTCATCGGTTTTCTTCAGGGCGTTTTCCAGCAGGCTCAGCAACGTTTGACGCAGACGGGTCGGGTCACCGCTGATGACCCGTGGCACTTGCGGCTGAATGAAGCTGATCAGTTCGACGTTCTGTTGCTCGGCCTTGGCCCGATAGATGCTCAGGCAATCGTCGATCAGGGCGTTGAGATCGAATTGCACGTCATCGAGTTCGATCTGTCCGGACTCGAGCTTGGAGATGTCGAGGATCTCGTTGATCAACGTCAGCAGTTCGTTACCGGCACTGTGGATGGTCTGCACGTAGTCGCGTTGCTTGACCGATAACGGCGTGCCGAGCAGCAGTTCGGTCATGCCCAGCACGCCATTCATCGGCGTGCGGATCTCGTGGCTGATCTTGGCGAGGAATTCGGCCTTGGCGTTGATCTCGGCATTGCTGGCGGCCAGGTCGCGGCTGATGCTGAAACGACTTTCGGTGATGCTGCGCTGGCGCTCGCCCAAAGCGATGCTCATCAGCAGGCCGCTGATGCAGATGAACGCCATCAGGGTCATGATCAGGCCTTGCGGAGCGACCAGGGTCAGCCCCAGCAGCGCTGGCAGGATAATCAGTGTGCCGATGTTGAACACAACCATTGCTGCGACGAACAGGCGTGCCGGACGATAACCCTTCTGCCAATGGTAGGAGCCGACCAGCAGCATGCTCAGGCCGGCGAGGGCCACCAAGGCGTAGGTGATGATGTTCAGCGGCAGGGTGTTGACGAACAACAGCAGCAGGCTGCAGATCACGATGAACAGAATGTCGCCCAGCAACAGTTTATTCAGCGGGTGCGGGCCGAGCGGAGCGAAGAATCGGTAGGCGAACATCAAACCCGCCGGGGCGGTCAGCAGCAGGGCCAGATAAGCCCCCGGGGTCTGGATCGCGTGCCAGTTCGGCAGCCAGGGGCCTGCGAGGTTAAGCAACAGCAACAGGCTCAGACTGAGCAGAACTTCGCAGACCGCAAGCCACAGACTGCTGCGAGAGCGGGTGTAGGCGTAGCGGATGAGATTGTGCAGGATCAGCATGCCGAGGCAGCCGAACAGCAGGCCGTAGAGCAGCGTCTGGTTGTGGTTGGCCGCGCTCATCACGGCTGATTGCAAGGTGATGTACGGACGCAACTGATGGTCGGAAACCATCCGCAGATAAACGTCGAGGGGCTTGTCGCTCTGGGGCAGCGGCAACAGGAAGTCACTGCTCGGCAGCGGCCGCTCGGACTGGGGCTGGTCGTTGCCGGTGTTGCGTTGCTCGATCAGCTTGTCGCCGTCCAGCACGTACAGATTGAGGTGTGAAAGGTCAGGGGCGAAGATGCGCAGCACTTGTTCGTGCTTGCCGGGCGCCAGTCTGAATCGCAGCCACAACGCGCCATCGGGCTCGGCTGCCGTGAGGCGGTCAAGGTCGATGGGGCTGAATTGATTGGTGTAGCGGGCTGAGCGGATGTCGCTCAGTTGCAGATTGCCCTGATCATCAAGCAATACCGACCAGCCACTGCCTTGTGCGGCCAGGGCCGGGAGCATGCAGAGCAAGGTCAGCAGCGTGACGGTGAAGCTTATGGCAATCCTGAGCCAGCGCACGGCGAAATCCCTTCGTAGGTTGATGCCAGAATATAACGATGCGCGGCGGCGGAACAGCCCGGCGAGGAACGGTATCCCAGGCCGGACTTGATGCACAGCTTATTCCTGGGTTTCGCCACGTTCACGGGCAATGGCGCGGTAGCCAATGTCCTTACGGTAGAAGCAGCCTTCCCAGTCGATGGCCGCCGCCAGCTTGTAGGCTTGCTGCTGAGCTTCGCCGACACTGGCGCCCATGGCAGTGGCGCAGAGTACGCGACCACCGGCCGTCACCACATTGCCATCCTTCAGCGCAGTACCGGCATGGAAGACTTTGCCTTCCAGGCCTGCGGCTGCGTCCAGACCGTTGATCGCTGCACCCTTGGCGTAGTCGCCCGGGTAACCGCCGGCGGCCAGTACAATGCCGACGCTTGGACGTGGGTCCCATTGCGCTTCAACTTTGTCCAGCGCTTGTGCCAGAGCCGCTTCGACCAGCAGAACCAGGCTCGACTGCAGACGCAGCATCACCGGTTGGGTTTCCGGATCACCGAAACGGCAGTTGAACTCGATGACTTTCGGGTTGCCCGCCTTGTCGATCATCAGACCCGCGTAGAGGAAACCGGTGTAGACGTTGCCTTCTTCGGCCATGCCGCGCACGGTCGGCCAGATCACCAGATCCATCACACGCTGATGCACGTCGGCGGTGACCACCGGGGCAGGGGAGTAAGCACCCATGCCGCCAGTGTTCGGGCCGCTGTCGCCGTCGCCGACGCGTTTGTGGTCCTGGCTGGTGGCCATGGGCAGTACATTCTTGCCGTCGACCATGACGATGAACGACGCTTCCTCACCGTCGAGGAACTCTTCGATGACCACGCGCGAACCGGCGTCACCGAAGGTATTGCCGGCGAGCATGTCGCGCACGGCGTCTTCTGCTTCAGCCAGCGTCATGGCAACGATCACGCCTTTACCGGCGGCCAGGCCGTCGGCCTTGATCACGATCGGCGCGCCTTTTTCACGCAGATAAGCCAGGGCTGGCTCGATCTCGGTGAAGTTCTGGTAGTCGGCCGTCGGGATCTTGTGGCGCGCCAGGAAATCCTTGGTGAAGGCTTTGGAGCCTTCCAGCTGTGCAGCGCCGGCGGTCGGACCGAAGCAGTCCAGGCCACGGGAGCGGAACAGATCAACCACGCCAGCCACCAGCGGCACTTCCGGGCCGACGATGGTCAGGGAAACGTTTTTCTCGGCGAAGTCGGCAAGCTGCTCAAGGGCCAGCACGTCGATGGCGACGTTCTCGCACTTGGCTTCGATCGCCGTACCGGCGTTGCCCGGCGCGACAAAAACCTTCTGTACGCGCGGATCCTGAGCCACTTTCCAGGCCAGGGCGTGTTCACGGCCACCGCTGCCAATGATCAAAACATTCATTTCTAAAACCTCGGATGACGCTCATTCTGGAGGCAGCAATGAAGCTGCTTTTTTGTGGGAGCGGCGGTGCGACGATTCGACTTGCTCGCGAAAGCGCAGTGTCAGTCGAAACCGTTGTCGCTGACAGATTGCATTCGCGAGCAAGCCCGCTCCCACATTTGGATCGCGTTGAATCAGTGACGGAAGTGGCGCATGCCGGTGAACACCATGGCGATGCCGGCTTCATCGGCCGCTGCAATCACTTCAGCATCACGCATCGAACCACCCGGCTGGATCACCGCAGTGATACCGACCTTGGCCGCGTTGTCCAGACCGTCGCGGAACGGGAAGAACGCGTCCGATGCCATGACCGAGCCCGCCACTTGCAGGCCAGCGTGCTCCGCCTTGATCGCGGCGATACGTGCCGAGTTCACGCGGCTCATCTGGCCGGCGCCGACACCGATGGTCTGACGGTTTTTCGCGTAGACGATGGCGTTGGATTTAACGTACTTGGCGACTTTCCAGGCGAAGATCAGGTCGTTGATCTCTTGCTCGGTCGGAGCGCGCTTGGTCACGACTTTCAGGTCTTCGCTGCCGATCATGCCGATGTCACGGCTTTGTACCAGCAGGCCGCCGTTGACGCGCTTGTAGTCCCACGCGGCAGCGCGGTCAGCCGACCACTCGCCGCAGGCCAGCAGGCGCACGTTGGCTTTGGCCGCCACAATGGCGCGGGCTTGTTCGCTCACCGACGGGGCAATGATCACTTCGACGAACTGACGCTCGACGATGGCTTTGGCGGTTTCAGCATCCAGTTCGCGGTTGAAGGCGATGATGCCGCCGAACGCCGATTCGGTGTCGGTGGCGTAGGCCAGTTCGTAAGCTTGACGAATGCCGCCTTCGGCGTCCGGGCTCACAGCCACGCCGCACGGGTTGGCGTGCTTGACGATCACGCAGGCTGGCTTGACGAAGCTCTTTACGCATTCCAGCGCAGCGTCGGTGTCGGCCACGTTGTTGTACGACAGCTCTTTGCCCTGCAGTTGGGTCGCGGTGGCGATACCGACTTCGGCCGGTTTGGCTTCAACATAAAACGCCGCGCTCTGGTGCGGGTTCTCGCCGTAACGCATTTCCTGAGCCTTGATGAACTGGCTGTTGAAGGTGCGCGGGAATTCGCTGCGACCTTCAGTGCTCAGTGTCTCGGCAGCCTGGTTCACGGTGCCCATGTAGTTGGCGATCATGCCGTCATAGGCGGCGGTGTGTTCGAAGGCCTTGAGCATCAGGTCGAAACGCTGAGCGTAGGTCAGACCACCGGCTTTGAGGCTTTCGAGGACATTGGCGTAATCGCTGGCGTTCACCACGATCGCTACGTCTTTGTGGTTTTTCGCGGCCGAACGGACCATGGTCGGACCGCCGATGTCGATGTTCTCGATGGCGGTCGGCAGGTCGCAGCCAGGCTTGTTGATGGTGGCTTCGAACGGGTAGAGGTTAACGGCAACCAGATCGATGGGCTTGATGCCATGCTCGTTCATGATCGCGTCGTCGATACCGCGACGGCCGAGAATGCCGCCGTGGATTTTCGGGTGCAGGGTTTTCACCCGACCGTCCATCATCTCTGCGAAACCGGTGTAATCCGCGACTTCCACTGCGGCAACGCCGTTGTCCTGCAGCAGCTTGAACGTCCCGCCGGTGGAGAGGATCTCGACGCCCAGCGCTTCTAGCTCCTTGGCGAATTCGAGGATCCCGGTCTTGTCGGAAACGCTGATCAAGGCGCGGCGGATCGGCAGGCGGGTAGTCTGGTCGGTCATCTCAATTTCCATCAAAAGCAAAGGAAGTCAGCAAAAAAGGCGACCGGTTTTACGCGGGCGCCTTTCTGGTTTGATTGAATGCTTACAGCAGATCGTACTGCTTGAGTTTCTTGCGCAGTGTGCCGCGGTTAAGTCCCAGCAGCTCACTGGCCTTGGTCTGGTTGCCCTTGACGTAGTTCATCACGCTTTCGAGCAGGGGAGCCTCGACTTCGGAGAGCACCAGGTTATACACGTCCGTGACGGACGCGCCCTCAAGGTGGGCGAAATAATTGTGCAGCGCCTTCTCGACACTCCCGCGAAGGGTCTGACCTTCTTCGCTCGGGGTGTTGAGGTGCTGTTTCAAATTCACGTTGTCGCTCACGGGTGTTGTTCCACTCACTAAAGTCTCGGTCATCATCGTCATGCGGCCACCCCTTCTTCGTCCCCTGTCAGGCTCTTGTAACGCTCGGCGAAGAACTCCCGAACGTTGGCGCATTGTGTTTCCGTACCATCCAAACGATTGAAGTGGGCGCGAAACTCCCTGGCGCCCGGCAAGGTTGCGAGATACCAGCCCACATGCTTTCGAGCAATGCGTACGCCCATCACGTCTCCATAGAAAGCGTGAAGTGCGGCCAGATGCTCAAGCAGAATGCGTTCCACTTCGACCAGCTTCGGCGCCGGCAATTTCTCGCCGGTACGCAGGAAGTGATCGATCTCGCGAAAAATCCATGGCCGCCCTTGAGCGGCACGGCCTACCAACAGGCCATCGGCACCGGTCGCGTCAAGCACGTAACGGGCCTTTTCCGGTGAATCGATATCGCCATTGGCAAATACCGGGATCGACACGGCCTGCTTGATCGCGGCAATCGTGTCGTACTCGGCAACGCCGGTGTACAGATCGGCGCGAGTGCGGCCATGCACTGCCAGCGCGGTGATCCCGGCCTGCTCGGCGATCTTCGCCACGGTCAGGCCGTTCTTGTTGTCGCGATCCCATCCGGTGCGGATCTTCAGGGTGACCGGCACATCAACCGCGGCCACGACGGCCTGCAGGATCTCGGTCACCAATGCTTCATCTTTCAATAACGCGGAGCCGGCGGCCTTGTTGCAGACCTTCTTTGCCGGGCAACCCATGTTGATGTCAATAATCTGTGCGCCCAATTCGACGTTGGCCCGTGCCGCCTCTGCCAGCATTTGCGCGTCGCCACCGGCAATCTGCACCGAGCGTGGCTCGGGATCGCCTTCGTGGATCATGCGCATGCGCGACTTGCGGGTATTCCACAGGCTCATGTCACTGGTGACCATTTCCGAGACCACAAGCCCTGCGCCCAGACGCTTGCAGAGCTGACGAAAGGGCTGATCGGTGACCCCCGCCATCGGGGCGAGAATCAAGCCGTTCTGCAATGTGTATGGGCCGATGCGTACCGCCGACATAGGACTTCCCTGAAGTGGGGCCGGATCATGAGAGTTCGAAAAAGGGTTGGCATGATACCCGCTCTCGATGACTGGATAAAGGCTGAATTGAACAAAATCTGAACAGTTAATCTGTTATCGCCAGCGGTTTGGTTGGGCACGGCGCAGTCAGAAAACTGCCGTCAATCAGGAAACGATGAAGCGGTTCACTCGGGCGAGTGAAAACTCAGGCTGTAATTCACCGCTTTCGGGCCTGGGTCGAGAATGTCCAGCGCGATGTGGATCGGTGTTTGTGGCGGCATTTCCGCCAGACCTTCCAGGTCGCCGCTGAGGTATTCCCCCGGTTTGAAGCGACGACTGGCGATCAGATGACCGTTGAGGTCGGCAAAACGCAGTTCCAGTAGCGGGAACGGCTGGGAGAACGTCGCGCGGTTATAGATGATCGCGTCGACGACCAGTGCGCCGCTGAACTCGGGATGACTGCGCACGACCAGATTGCTGCTCTTGATTCGGGCGATATCGACCTTGGACGGCACCGTGCAACCGATCTGCGGGCAGAGTTGCTGGAACCACGGGCGGTATTGATCCTGGCGCGCCAGCTCATCGAAATGATAGGCGATGTATTGGCCGGCGAGGGCGCCGGCTGCCAGTAGCACCAACAGCATCCATAGCAGGCGGCGGCCCCACGGTGAGCGGCGTTTCTGCCAGTCCAGTTGCAGCGGGTCGTCGGTCAGGTCTTGCAGGACTTCGCTGCGCTCGCGTTTTTTGCGTTGCGGTTCGATCAACGGCAGATCGTCGTCATCGGCTTCGTGACTGGCGGACCGGCGTTCGCGGCGGGCATTCGGATCGATTGGGTCGTGCAGGCGCAGTTGCGGGATCGCGGGTTCGTCATCCAGCTCCACCGGTTCCAGCGACAGCGATGGCTCGGTCCGCGCCGATTTGACTGGCTCGATGTCGACGATATCCTTTTCTGCTTCGGGTCCCGGCGTTCGCTCGTCAGCGGGTGCGCTGAACAGGCTGTCGGGCCATGTCGACTCTTCCGGCTCGTGACTGTCGCGACGGGCGCTCAGGGCGTCTTCGCGCGGGCGACCGAGTTCGCTGGCTGGCTGAATTTCCCGTTGTTCGAGGCGGGCGAGCTCTTCATCCAGATCCAGGCTGTCGAGATCCAGCTCCGAGGCGCTCCACTGCTTTTGGCTGATGGCGCGCGGCGCGGGCGGTTCGACGATGGCTGGTGGCTCGATAGCCGGTAGCTCTTCGGCGGGCGGCGCTTCAATCGGCGGTGCGACCGGCATCACCGCGTCCTTGCCGGCGTGTTGCTCAAGCAGCTGTTTGGCGGCATTGAATACTTGCAGGCAGGCGCCGCAGCGAACCACCCCGCGGGCCACGCTCAATTGAGCATGGCTGACACGGAAACTGGTTTGGCAATGCGGACACTGGGTGACGAAGCTGTCGGTCATGCGGCGATCCGGATTATGCAGGCGGCCATTCTAGCGCCGACGTCCGGTGATGCGCACCCAGCCATCGCGATTGGCGATCGGGTCGAGGTCGAAGTCCTGAGCATACGCGGCAGCGACTTCTTCACCTTGTTCGGCAAGAATGCCCGACAGCGCCAGGCGCCCGCCGGACTTGACCAGGCTGGACAGTTGCGGGGCCAGCGAAACCAGCGGCCCGGCGAGGATATTGGCGACCAGCACGTCAGCTTTGACCTGCGGCAGATCTTCCGGCAGGTACAGCGGGAACAGCTCTTCGGCGATGTTGTTGCGTCCGGCGTTGTCACGCGAAGCTTCCAGTGCCTGCACGTCAATGTCGGTACCGACGGCTTCTTTCGCACCGAGCAGCAGGGCGGCGATGGCCAGAATCCCCGAGCCGCAGCCGAAATCCAGCACATTGCAGTCTTTCAGGTCCTGACCGTCGAGCCATTCCAGGCACAGCGCGGTGGTCGGGTGGGTGCCGGTGCCGAAGGCCAGGCCCGGGTCCAGCAGCAGATTGACCGCGTCAGGCTCGGGCGCGGCGTGCCAGCTCGGCACGATCCACAGGCGCTGACCGAAGCGCATTGGCTGGAAACCGTCCATCCAGCTGCGTTCCCAGTCCTGGTCTTCGATGACTTCGCTGTGATGCTCCGGCAGCGGGCTGCCGGTCAGCAGTTCCAGGTGGGCCAGTACCGGTGCGGGTTCGGTGCCGCCCTCGAACAGGGCCAGCAGATGTGTGTGCGCCCACAGCGGGGTGGTGTTGAGTTCCGGCTCGAAGATCGGCTGATCTTCGGCGTCCATGAAGGTCACCGATACGGCGCCGACTTCAAGGAACGCGTCTTCGTAGGTTTCGGCTTGTTCCGGGCTGATGGCCAGACGTACTTGCAGCCAAGGCATGGCGGGCACCTTTGAAAAAATATGATTGCAGCCTAGCGGCCAGCGAGAAGCGCGCAAGTTTACGCGAGCGCGCAGGTTTTGTGGGAGCGGCATTGCACCCTGTGTGGGGCTTGCTCGCGAAAGCGGTGTGCCAGACAAATAAATGTATCTGATACACCGCATTCGTGAGCAAGCCCGCTCCCGCAAGGGGTATTTGAAAACTGTAGAAACAACAAAGCCGCCCGAAGGCGGCTCTGTCAGGTGCGGGCTGAAGCTTAGTGCTTCTCGCCTGCCAGCTTGTGCTCGAGGTAGTGAATGTTCACCCCCCCTTTGCAGAAGCCTTCATCACGCACCAGATCACGGTGCAGCGGGATGTTGGTCTTGATCCCGTCAACCACGATTTCGTCCAGGGCATTGCGCATGCGAGCCATGGCTTCGTCGCGGGTGGCGCCGTAAGTGATCAGTTTGCCGATCAGCGAGTCGTAGTTCGGCGGAACCGCATAACCGCTGTACAGGTGCGAATCGACGCGAACGCCGTTGCCGCCTGGGGCGTGGAAATGCTTGACCGTGCCCGGGCTCGGCATGA
Organism: Pseudomonas sp. RA_15y_Pfl2_54; assembly: GCF_963971015.1. NCBI lineage: Bacteria > Pseudomonadati > Pseudomonadota > Gammaproteobacteria > Pseudomonadales > Pseudomonadaceae > Pseudomonas > Pseudomonas sp. RA_15y_Pfl2_54. The sequence goes on along the minus strand of NZ_CAXAPN010000004.1, from coordinate 72,362 downwards.
AGGTTTTCGGGTCTTCAGCGTTGATCCGGCATTCCAGCGAGTGACCGCGGATCACCACGTCATCCTGCGTGAACGACAGCTTGTTGCCAGCGGCGATGCTGAGCATCTCCTTGACGATGTCGATACCGGTGACCATTTCCGAAACCGGGTGCTCCACCTGAACACGGGTGTTCATTTCGATGAAGTAGAAACGACCGTTTTCGTACAGGAACTCGAAAGTGCCCGCGCCACGGTAACCGATGTCGATGCACGCCTTGACGCAGCGAGCCAGAACTTCCTGGCGAGCCTGCTCGTCGATGCCCGGTGCCGGCGCTTCTTCGAGAACCTTCTGGTGACGACGTTGCAGCGAGCAATCGCGGTCGCCCAGATGGATGGCCTGGCCTTGGCCGTCGGACAGCACCTGTACTTCGACGTGACGCGGATTGGTCAGGAATTTTTCCAGATAGACCATCGGGTTGCCGAACGCCGCGCCTGCTTCGGAGCGGGTCAGTTTTGCCGAGGCGATCAGGTCTTCTTCCTTGTGCACTACGCGCATGCCGCGACCACCGCCGCCGCCAGCGGCTTTGATGATCACCGGGTAACCGACTTCACGACCAATGCGCAGCGCCGTTTCTTCGTCTTCCGGCAACGGGCCGTCGGAACCTGGAACGGTTGGCACGCCTGCTTCGATCATCGCGTGCTTGGCCGATACCTTGTCGCCCATCAGGCGAATGGTGTCGGCTTTCGGGCCGATGAAAGCGAAGCCGGAGTTCTCGACCTGCTCGGCAAAATCGGCGTTTTCCGCGAGGAAACCGTAGCCTGGGTGAATGGCGGTAGCGCCAGTCACTTCAGCGGCAGCGATAATGGCCGGGATGTGCAGATAAGACTGGGCGGCAGACGCCGGGCCGATGCAGACGGATTCGTCTGCCAGACCCAGGTGCATCAGCTCTTTATCGGCCTTGGAGTAAACGGCGACGGTCTTGATGCCCATCTCTTTGCAGGCACGCAGAATCCGCAGGGCGATCTCACCGCGGTTCGCGATCAGAACTTTTTCCAACTTCGCAGTCATCAAAGGCTCTCCGCAGTTCAAACGATGGTGAACAGCGGTTGGTCGTACTCAACCGGCTGGCCGTCTTCGACGAGGATGGACTCGATCACACCGCTGGTTTCAGCTTCGATGTGGTTCATCATCTTCATGGCTTCAACGATGCACAGGGTGTCGCCTTTCTTCACGGTCTGGCCGACTTCGACGAAGGACGGCGAGGTTGGCGAAGACTTGCGGTAGAAAGTGCCGACCATCGGCGAGCGGGCAACGGTGCCGTTCAGCGCTGGAGCAGCAGCGGCAGCCGGGGCGGCAGCAGCCACCGGAGCAGCAGCAGCGACAGGTGCAGCGGCCGGCGCTTGCATCGGAGCTGGCGCGTAGTACTGCTGAGCCGGGGTCTTGCTGTGGCGGCTGATACGTACGGACTCTTCGCCTTCCTTGATCTCGAGCTCGTCGATGCCGGACTCTTCCAGCAATTCGATCAGTTTCTTAACTTTACGGATATCCATGAATCATCAACTCCCAAGGGTCGGTCAGGGGCGTATAGCTTGGTGTTCAAGCTGCTCTAGTGCAGCCTCCAGGGCCAGTCGGTAACCGCTGGCGCCAAGGCCGCAGATCACTCCTACCGCTACGTCGGAGAAGTAAGAGTGATGGCGGAAAGGTTCGCGTTTGTGCACGTTGGACAAATGCACTTCGATGAATGGGATGCTCACTCCCAGCAGCGCGTCACGTAATGCGACACTTGTGTGCGTAAAAGCCGCTGGATTGATCAGGATGAAGTCCACCCCTTCGCCGCGAGCGGCGTGGATGCGGTCGATCAATTCGTACTCGGCATTGCTTTGCAGATACAGCAGATGATGGCCTGCTTCGCGGGCGCGGCGTTCCAGGTCCTGATTGATCTGCGCCAGGGTCGTCGACCCATAGGTGCCCGGTTCACGGGTGCCGAGCAGGTTCAGGTTGGGGCCGTGCAGCACCAGTAGGGTTGCCATCCGCGTAGTCCTTGTCATGAGTGAGCAATCGTCAGAACCCGGCGACTATGCCGCAAAGGCTTTGTGACTGTCCAGTTCTATGCAATAGCCAGCACGATGGCCGATGTTTGCGCGAAATTTGTGACCGTGTCATTAAGTCCGGTCATTTGTGATGGTTGGAAGCCTTCGTGAGCAAGCTCGCACACAGGATTGTGAACAACACCGATTGATTGTGGGAGATTGCCCGCAAAGGCGATCGATCAAACGCGGAAGGCCTGAACGGCTGTATGCAGTTGCCCGCCCAGCACCAGCAGGTTCTCACCCTGTTCACGTCCCTGACCGATTCGCAGCAAGTTATCCCCACCCAGTTGATGAATCCGTTCGCTGTGATCGCGAATCTCGCTGACCGCGCCGCTCTGCTGGGCGGTGACATCGGCAATGCGAATTGCCGTGTCGGAAATGGTCTGGATCGCGCCAACGATTTTATCCAGCGCGCCATCCGCCGCTTGCGCCTGATTGGCCGTGGCTTCGGCGTGTTCGACCTGCGCGCGCATGCCTTCGACCGATTGCCGGGCGGCGGTTTGCAGGCCAGCGATCAGTGTTTGGATTTCTGCCGTCGCTCCCGCCGTCCGCTGCGCGAGCGAGCGCACTTCCTCGGCCACCACGGCGAAACCGCGGCCCATTTCTCCGGCGCGTGCCGCTTCAATCGCTGCGTTCAGCGCCAGCAGGTTGGTCTGGTCGGCAATCGAGCGGATCACCGTCAGTACGCCGCCAATGGTCGCCGACTCTTCGGCCAGATGCTCGATCATCTGCGCGTTGCCCTGCACTTCACCCACCAGCGCGTGCAGTCCCGTCAGGCTCTGGCCGATGACGGTCTGGCCGTGTTCGACGGCCAGGCCTGCATGGCGACTGGCATCTGCTGCCTGCTGAGCATCGTCGGCGACTTGCTGGATGGTGGCCTCAAGTTCGCCGAGAGAGTCACGGATCAGCGCCGTATCACCGGCCTGATGTTCGGCGCCGCTGTGCAAATCGTTGCTCAGTTCGGCGAGGGTCCGACTGCTGCCCGCCACTTGCTCGGCATTGCCGCGAATGGTGCCGACCAGATCGACCAGATAGGCACGCAGGCGGTTGAGGGAGGCTTCGATGTCGTGCAGTTCGCGGTTGGTTTTGCCCAACTGAATGTCACGGCTGAAATCGCCTTCGGCCCAGGTCGACAGGGCTGGAGCCAGGTGGGTCAGGGTGCGGGCCAGCCGTCGCTGCAGGGTATCGATCAGCAGCGCAATCAACAGAATCAAGCCGATCATCGCGCCCTGCATGAGTCGCACTTCGCCCTGGATTTGTCCGTGCTGGGCGCGCACCACCGGCTCCAGTCCGGCGATGGCTTGCTGCACGGCGGCGATTTTCAAGCGTGTGGCGCTGCTCAGGTCCGTGCGTTTCTGGATCTGCTCGCGGGTGCGTTCCAGCTCCGCCGGGTAGCGGCCGAGCAGGCTGTTGAGTTCACGCTTGAGGCCGACACCGGCGTCTTCGGCGACGGCTTTTTCGGTGTTCTCGATGCCCATCATCGCGGCGAAGTCATCGCTGTTCGATTCATTGCTGGCGACCACGCCGAGCAGGGGCAGGGCGTCGATCACCTGCGCCTGGGCGCGGATGTTGCTGACTTCTCGCTCAACGTCGGCGGCTAGTTCGCTGCGTCCGCTGCTGACCAGTTTGTCCCGCGCCAACGACAGTTTGCCCACGTGCTGAGACGCGACGAGGAGCGGCGTCAGGTAGGCCGCGTTGCCATTGGCGTAAGAGCTGAGTTGCTCGAGGTTGGCGCTCAGTTCGCGTTCGGCCTGTAGCAGGAGTGCCTGCGGATCACCGGCCAGTTTGCCGGCAGCGAGCAGATCGGTTTTGCTGAATTCTTCGAGGCTCGACAGGCTCGGGTGCAGCGTGTCGGCCAGTGCCTTAGGCCAGTCGCCGAGTTCTTTTTGCAAGCCTTCGATGGCCTGGCTGGCGCTGCTCAGGCGCAGTGCATCGCCACTGGCAAGGTAGTCCTCGACGTTGCGCGCCACCTCGTTCTGAAATTGCTGCGACAGTCCCAGATAACGCTCCATCAGCAAATACGGACGTTCCAGGGCTTTTTGCGACCACCACAGGGTGGCGCCGAGTGCCACGCACACGGCGACCAGCAGCAGAGTATTGAGATTGGTGAGCAACTTCAGGCGCATGACGGCTACCAACGGCAGAAATGGTAAGCGCCTGAATTTATTGCGGTTCTATTACAAGGTTATGACCGAATCGGTTGATTCCGATGAAAAGATGGCACTTTGCTTTGAGTCCCGCGCGGCCTGCACCCGATTACGTCCCGCACCCTTGGCGCGGTACAGCGCTTCGTCGGCTTGGCTGGCCATCATCAGGCTGTCGGAATCGTCATGCATTTCCACCACGCCCGCGCTGAAGGTGCACCACAAGTCTTGCGGTTGCGCGGGGTAGTGGATTTCGGCAAAGCGTTGACGAATCTCGTCGAGCACTTTGTGCGCGGCTTCGATATCGGTGTCAGGCATGACGATGGCGAATTCTTCGCCGCCGTACCGGCCGATGAAATCGGTTTTGCGCAGACGTTGCTTGAGAAACAGTGCGAGGCTTTTGATCACGCGGTCGCCCATTGGGTGGCCGTGGCTGTCATTGACCCGTTTGAAGTGGTCGATGTCGAGCATCGCAAAGCTCAGCGGCTTGTTCTCGCGGCGGGCGCGGAATGAGCAGTCTTCGAGCAACTGCAGAATGTGCGTGTGGTTGTACAAACCGGTCAGGCTGTCGCGCACCATCCGCGCCTTGAGGTTGCGCGCTCGGGCGGCGCGGTTGCGCACGGTGGTGATCAGGTGGCGTGGCTTGATCGGTTTGGTCAGGAAGTCGTCGCCGCCCTCGCTCATGGCGTCGAGCTGTTTATCCAGATCGTCTTCGGCCGACAGGTAAATGATCGGCACACTGACGTAGCGGTCGTTGTGGCGGATCACCTTGGCCAACTCAGTGCCTGTGCAGGCCGGCATGTACATGTCGAGGATGATCAGGTCTGGCTGGAAATCCGCCAGTTCGGCCATGGCCTGAATTGGTTCGATCAGCGTGCGGGTGACGATCCCGGCGCTGTTGAGCAGGCGTTCGGTGTGCAAGGCCTGGGCGCGGGAATCATCGATGATCAGCACTTTATAAGGTTCGTACTGAGCGACGCAGGTGAGGACTTCGATCTTCTCCAGCAGGCTCGACGCTTCGAGGGTGCCGGTGAGAAATTCCTGACCGCCGGCTCGCACGGCGGCGAGACGGGTCGGGGTGTCGGTTTCGTGCAGGCTGAAGAACAGCAACGGTAGCGGCTCGTCCAGGCCCACTTGCGCTTCGGCGGCGAGCTTCAGACCCACGCCAGCGCCGCTGAAATCCACGTCCATGACGATCGCGGCCGGCAAACGCTCGACCATCGAGGAGCGAAACGCTGGCACGCTATCAAGCGCCTGAGCGCTCAGGCCGAAAAATTCCAGTTGTTTGGCCAGCCGCTCTGCGCGGTCGTGGTCCTGCAGCATGACGTAGATCGGTTTGCGCAGCGGCGGCAGAAAGGTCTGGTCGAGTTGGTCGCCATGGCGCAGGCCGGTGCGCGACAGGCGCTGCATCAGGCGATTGAGTTCAGTGATCAATCCGCTGCTCAGTCGGCCACGATTGGCATCCACCGCTTCCAGCGATTGACCGATGTGGCGCGCAAGCTGGGTGTGTTCGGGCTGTTCGAAGCGCTCGGCAAAACGCAGCAGGCGCAAGTTGGCCTCGCTCAGTTCGGCGAGGTCGACGGTGGACCACTCACTGCGTTGCAGGCGCTGCCATATCTCAAGAATCTGACGTGCCTGATGAATTACCCGCTGGGCAAAGTGGTGCTTGAGACGCTCACGGCTGGGGTCTTCTGGCTCGGTCATATCCTGACTACTAGTTAGGCTGCATGCTGAGATCGACTGGTGGCTCTATGCTAGCACCTCTTTTCCCTTAGACGAGTGTCATGAGTCAATAATCTGCAGTGCGTCACTATTCAGTTCCTGACCCGTTGGTTTTGTTTTTGACCTGTTCATCGGCGAAGTCCCGTTGAATCGGCAATTTGCTGTGTGATCTGCTTAACTCTGAGTGATTTTCAGGTGCCCATCTCATCAGTGCAGTGAATGCGCTGTGCGAGGGTTTTCACTGCCCTGAGACGCTATGGATGTGGGGAGTCGGTATCAGGGAAACCCTTAGTTCAAATGTTGCTTCATTCGCTCGAACGAATTACTGCTTATCTTTAATGGCGGGTGCCGGCCCAAGGCACGTTGTTGTATGGTTGTGGTCGAACCGTTGAACCCAAGTGATTGAAAGGATATCGCCATGCTGGACTGGAAAAACCGCGCGGGCAGCGCGCCTGAACGTGCTGCCGAGCCGAAGTCGGCAACCCGCAGCTATGCCGGCGGGGTGTTGTTCAGCCGTGCGCTGGCCACGCTGGTCGGCATCTATCTATTGGTGACCATCGGCCTTGGCTGGTACTGGAGCCAGGAGCCGGCGCTGTTTGCGGTGGCACAAAACGCGCAGGTGGCTGCCGAGAAAGAAGGCAAGCAAATGGTGATCGGCTACACCACCGTCGAAACCCTCAAGACCGTTGCCAGCACCTTGCTCGACAAACCGGGCGGTTACATTTCCAATGACCGCTTCCCGCCAGGCCTGTGGATGGACAACACGCCGAGCTGGGAATATGGCGTACTGGTGCAAGTGCGCGACTTGACCCGTGCCCTGCGCAAAGACTTCGCCCGTTCGCAATCGCAGTCGGCGGAAGATGCCGATCTGGCCAAGGCCGAACCGCGTTTCAACTTCGACAACAAGAGCTGGATCCTGCCGTCCAGTGAGTCGGAGTATCAGGAAGGCATCAACTCCTTGAGCCGTTATCAGGCACGCTTGTCTGATCCGACCCAGAAAAACGCGCTGTTCTACGCCCGTGCCGATAACCTGAACAACTGGCTGGGCGATGTCGGCACCCGCTTGGGTTCGCTGTCGCAACGGCTTTCGGCAAGCGTTGGCCGGGTCAAACTCAACACCGCGCTGAAAACCGAAGCGCCGGCCGTTGGCCAAGTGCCGCAGGTCGACGAAGAAGTTGTCGAAACCCCGTGGATGCAGATCGACAATGTTTTCTACGAAGCTCGCGGTCAGGCCTGGGCGCTGTCGCACTTGCTGCGCGCCATCGAAGTCGACTTCGCCGACGTGCTGGCGAAGAAGAACGCCACCGTCAGCGTGCGTCAGATCATCCGCGAACTGGAAGCCTCGCAGGAGCCTGTCTGGAGCCCGATGATCCTCAACGGCAGTGGCTTCGGCGTGTTGGCCAACCACTCGCTGGTCATGGCCAACTATATTTCCCGGGCTAATGCCGCCGTCATCGATTTGCGTCAACTGCTCAATCAGGGCTGATTCATGACTCAGAGCGCCAAAGAGGCGGCGCATCGCGCTGCCTCGGATGCCGAACACATTGCCTGGGTTGACGAGCAGGACAACCTGCTCGGTGCCTTGGTACGTGCCGATTTGCGCGATAGAGGGCTGATCGGTCGCGGCACTTACATCATGCTGTTCAATTCTGCCGGCGACCTTTGCGTACACCGGCGCACGTTGAGCAAGGCCATTTATCCCGGTTACTGGGACGTGGCGGCCGGCGGCATGGTTCAGGCGAATGAGACTTACGCCGAGTCGGCGGCCCGTGAGCTGGAAGAGGAACTGGGTGTGAGCGGCGTTGAACTTACCGCTCACGACCATTTCTACTTCGAAGACACCGGCAACCGTCTGTGGTGTTCGGCGTTTTCCGCGGTGTGGGATGGTCCGCTGATCCTGCAGCCCGAGGAAGTGCTGGAAGCGCGCTTCATTCCCGTCGAACAAGTGATGCGCGAAATCGAGCAAAAGCCTTATTGCCCGGACTCTTTGGCTGCGCTCAAGCGCTATCTGAAGGCTCAGCAAAGCGACGTCGCAAAGAACACATAAATTGGCGCTGATTGGCTCTTAGCAATCGGCGTTTTTGCCGTTACACTGCGCGACCTTTTCAAGCTGTACCGGACTGCTTTCAGTGAAGCGTCGGTGCAGTAGCGCTGCCCCTGCCTGAGTGGGGCTTCGCGGTCGATAACCTTGCCCAAGGTTGCGATCAGTCTTTGTCCTCCCAAGAGGATTGCCGGTGGCCAAAAAAGCCGCATCCTTCGCCGCCCTAGGTGGCCTGGTATTTTCCACCGACGCAGGTCGTCATTGCCCGGAATGCAGTAAACCGGTGGACGCCTGTATCTGCAAACAAACCGTGATCCCGGCCGGTGACGGCATTGCCCGCGTGCGTCGCGAGAGCAAGGGCCGTGGCGGCAAGACGGTGACCACCATCACCGGCGTGCCGCTGGCTGAAGACGCGCTCAAAGAGTTGGCGACAACGTTGAAGAAACGTTGCGGCACCGGTGGGGCGTTGAAAGACGGGATCATCGAAATCCAGGGCGATCATGTCGAGCTACTCTTGGCTGAGCTGATCAAGCACGGTTTCAAAGCGAAGAAGTCCGGCGGCTAGCAGCCTCTGTGAAACCCACCTGCGGCTTGATCCGGTTCTGAACAGTTTCAGCATCGGCGTCGTCTCCATGGTTTCACAGAGCCTGTTCATGACCGGTTTCTAAACTCCACGCTGTCAGCGCGGTCTACCGCCGCGCTGACGAACCGTCATTTTCATTCTTTAGACTGCGCCGGCCTGAGATCAGGCGACGCACTATGACTTCTTTATAGGGGACTTCGATGTCCGTAAGACGCACACGCAAAGACGATGGCAGCCAATGGACAGTTGCGGACAGCCGCAGTGTTTACGGGATTCGCCATTGGGGGGCCGGGTATTTCGCGATCAATGACGCCGGTCGCGTCGAAGTTCGTCCGAACGGCCCGAACAGTTCGCCTATCGACTTGTTCGAGCAAGTCGACCAACTGCGCCAAAGCGGTTTGTCCTTGCCGTTGCTGGTTCGCTTCCCCGACATCCTGCAAGACCGTGTCCGTCAACTGACCGGTGCTTTCGATGCGAACATCGAGCGCCTGGAGTACCAGAGCAAGTACACCGCGCTGTACCCGATCAAGGTGAACCAGCAAGAAGCGGTGATCGAGAACATCATCGCCACTCAGGACGTCTCCATCGGTCTGGAAGCCGGCTCCAAGCCTGAGCTGCTGGCCGTGCTGGCACTGGCGCCGAAGGGCGGCACCATCGTCTGCAACGGTTACAAGGACCGCGAGTTCATTCGTCTGGCGCTGATGGGCCAGAAGCTCGGTCACAACGTGTTCATCGTCATCGAAAAAGAGTCCGAAGTCGCGCTGGTGATCGACGAAGCCGCCTCGCTCAAGGTCAAGCCACAGGTCGGCCTGCGCGTGCGTCTGTCGTCGCTGGCGTCGTCCAAGTGGGCGGACACCGGTGGTGAGAAGTCCAAGTTCGGTCTGTCGGCGGCGCAACTGCTGTCGGTTGTCGAGCGCTTCCGCGCGGCCGGCCTGGATCAAGGCATTCGCCTGCTGCACTTTCACATGGGTTCGCAGATTGCCAACCTGGCTGACTATCAGCACGGCTTCAAGGAAGCGATCCGTTACTACGGCGAGCTGCGCAATCTTGGTCTGCCGGTCGATCACATCGACGTTGGCGGCGGTCTGGGCGTCGACTACGACGGCACGCACTCGCGCAACGCCAGTTCGATCAACTACGACATGGACGATTACGCCGGTGTCGTGGTCGGGATGCTCAAGGAGTTCTGCGACGCGCAGAGCCTGCCGCACCCGCACATCTTCTCCGAAAGCGGCCGTTCGCTGACCGCGCACCACGCGATGCTGGTGGTGCAGGTAACCGACGTCGAGAAACACAACGACGACGTGCCGAAGATCGAGAACAAGGAATCGCTGCCGGAAACCGTGCAGTGGCTGGTTGACCTGCTGGGTCCGACCGACATTGAAATGGTCACCGAAACCTACTGGCGCGCCACGCACTACATGAGCGACGTGGCAGCTCAGTACGCCGACGGCAAACTGACCCTGGCCGAGAAAGCCCTGGCCGAGCAGTGCTACTTCGCCGTGTGCCGTCGCCTGCACAACTCGCTGAAAGCCCGTCAGCGTTCGCACCGTCAGGTACTCGACGAGCTCAACGACAAGCTGGCCGACAAGTACATCTGCAACTTCTCGGTGTTCCAGAGCCTGCCGGACACCTGGGCCATTGATCAGGTACTGCCGATCATCCCGCTGCACCGCCTCGACGAAGAGCCGCTGCGTCGTGCCGTGCTGCAGGATCTGACCTGCGACTCCGATGGCAAGATCAACCAGTACGTCGACGAGCAGAGCATCGAGACCAGCCTGCCCGTGCACGGCCTGAACGAAGGTGAAGACTACTTGCTGGGTGTGTTCCTGGTCGGCGCCTATCAGGAAATCCTCGGCGACATGCACAACCTGTTCGGTGACACCGACTCGGTGAACATCTACCAGAACGCCGATGGCAGCGTGTACCACGCCGGCATCGAAACCCACGACACCATCGAAGACATGCTGCGTTACGTGCACTTGTCGCCGGAAGAACTGATGACTCACTACCGCGACAAATGCGCCAGTGCCCGCATCAGTGCCAGCGAACGTACGCAATTTCTCGATGCCTTGCGTCTGGGCCTGACCCGCTCCTCCTACCTGTCCTCCTGAGGCCAGGTTGCAATCTCGCCGGGTTGTCTGAAATTTTCCCAAACGCTGCGGAAAAATCGGATGGCTCGGTGGGATACATCCCAAAATCTTCGCGAAATGCTTGGCTATCCAGGCCGGCAAAGTCATCCGGTCTGCTTTTCGCGTAGGTCATTTCCTAAGTTGTACTTCGGCACTCTACTCGGCACGGGGTCTCGGCGAGAATCCCCGACCGCCCCTCCTGTAGAGATCCGCCCATGTTCGATCCAGTCAACGAGTCGTCGTTTCGTCTCGATGTAGCGGGCCTGTCCGCCCCTTTCGAAGTCCTGGCCTTTACCGGTAGCGAAGCCCTCAGCGAGCCTTTTGCGTTCGAGATCGATGTGTTGATCGACGATCCGCAGCTGGATCTCGCCGGCCTGCTTTACCGTTCGGCGTTCCTGTGTTTCGGACCGTCGGGGGAGGGCTTGCACGGGCAGTTGCAGAGTCTTGTCCAGCATGAGCACGGGCACGGTTCGCGGCTGAGCCGGATCCGTCTGGGGCCGAAACTCGGTTGCCTTGACCTGCGTATCAGTCAGCGGATATTCAGTGGCCGAACGGTGCCGCAGATCATCGATCAGGTACTCAGGGAACACGGGATTGTCGGCGCTCAGCGACGCTTCGCGTTGCGCGGCGACTACCCGGCCCGCACGTTCTGCACGCAATACCGTGAGTCCGATCTGCAACTGCTCCAGCGCTTGTGCGCGCAGGCACGGATTCACTATTTCTTTGAACACGCGCACGACCGGCATTGCCTGGTGTTCGGCGATGATCCGGCACAGTTGCCATTGGCTGACGTCGCGCAGTATCAAGGCGAGCACGCCGATCCTTTTTCTTCTCCCGCGGTACACCGTTGGCAATTGCTGGAATCGTTTCAGGGCGAGGGCGCGTGGCAGGCGCCAAATGCTGAAGGACGCAGTGATTTGGCGGCGTTGCGCAGCGGTCAATGGCTGCGCCTGGCCGATCATCCGTTCGCCGAGTGCAATCGCCATTGGTTGTTGACGCGGATTGAACATAGCGCGGATCCGGCCCTTGATCTGCCCTATGCCAACCGACTGTTCGGCGCGCTGCAGTTGCCGCCGTCTGCGGCGGCCGCAATGCCGTCGAGACCACGCATGCACAGCCTGCAGCGGGCCTGGGTGGTGACGGTCGATGAGCCGCAGCCTGACTGCAGGCGGCCGGTGGCGGTGCAGTTCGATTGGCTCTATCAGGGCGAAGGTGCGGCGCCGAGTCATTGTTGGCTGCCGCTCGCACCGGCCTTGGCCGATGCGCCGTTGGCGGCGCTGAGCGATGGCGTGGAAGTGGTGGTGAGTTTCTTTGAGGGCGATCCAGATCAACCGGTGATCAGCGGCGTTCTCCTGCCGTCGGTCATGGAGGCGCAGATCAGCGATGAGCCGCCGGTGCCTGTGCCGGACCGGCTGGTGAGTGAAGGCTTGCAGCAACTGCTGACGTCGGGCGAACCATTATTGCTGCTGTGCCTGATTCCGGGAGGTGGCAGTTTCAGCCACTGCGCAGAGTCGGTCTGCAGTTGTCGGCTGGTCGCGGCGCTTGAACAGAGCGGCGCAACATGAGTGGCGCGGCGCATGAGCCGACGGCGCAATGGCTGTTGCTCGACGGCGCGGATGCCGCGCGGGCATTGACGGTATTGCATCAGGGCTTCCCCGGAGTGCGGCGCTTCAGGCTGTTTGACGGTACCGAGTTTCAACCGGTCAGTGAGCACGGTCCGGTGCTGGTCGACTTGCACGATTGCCCGGCATTGGCGTCGTTGTGTCACAGCGACCCGGATACCTGGCGCGGTCTGCTGCTGGGCAGCGAGGCAACGGCGCAGGAGCTGCTCAGCCACTTGCAGCGCATGCTCACGGTCTCGTTCGGCTTGAGCCATCGGGCCTTGCTCAGCTATTACAACCGCCAGACCGCGAGCTATTTTTTCGACGCCTGCGACGCTGGCGAATTGAGTCGCTGGCTCGGGCCGATCCGCCTGTTGCGTTGGTTCGGTGGCACCTGGGCCGACTACGCGATTGGCAGTCAGGGTTGGCAGCAGTTGCGTAACCCCGGGCTGGCCGTCGAGCCACTGAACATCGAAGAAAACCTCACCCGTCGTCAGCGCGAGCGCCTGCAAACCTGCCTGCTGGAGCAGCACATCTGGCGCTGGTGCCAATCGTTGGGAACCGATTACGCGGCAATGGCCTCCCATGTCCAGCAAGGCCTGGAGCTGGGGTTCAGCGACCGCACCGTGCTCGATGGCTGGTTGTGGCTACGCTTGCTGCATCCGCGTGCCGTGCTGGTGCCTCCCCCGGTGGGGCTGACCCAGCAGGAGCGGCTTGACCATGTACGTCGCCAGTGGCACGGCGATCAATTTTGAGATGAGGTTCTGCGCGTATGGCAGGTTTTTTCCGGCAAGGGTTCGGCGCAATGCTGGGGGGCGTGTTGCTGTTGGCACTGAGCAGTTGTTCACCGGTCAAACTGCTCAATGCGCTGACCCCGGACACCACGTTCGACAAAACCAGGGGCATTGCTTATGGTGACGATCCCCGGCAGAAGCTCGATGTGTATGTGCCGCATCATGCGTTGCCGGATGCGCCGGTGGTGGTGTTTTTCTACGGTGGCAGTTGGAACAGTGGCGAGCGTGAAGACTACACGTTTGTCGGTGAGGCGCTGGCATCGCGGGGGATAGTCGCGGTGGTGGCGGATTATCGCTTGTATCCGCAGGTGCGTTACCCGCAGTTCTTGCGGGATGGCGCCCGGGCGGTTGCCTGGACCAAAACGCACATCCGCGAGTTTTCCGGCAATCCGCAGCGCTTGTATCTGATGGGCCACAGCTCCGGTGGCTACAACGCGGCGATGCTGGCGCTGGACAAGGACTGGCTCGCGGCGGTGGGCATGTCGCCCGGTGACATCAGCGGCTGGATCGGTCTGGCCGGGCCTTATGATTTTCTGCCGATCAAGAATCCAGACGTGCGCCCGGTGTTTTTCTGGCCGGACTCACCGCCGCAATCGCAGCCTATCAATCACGTCAGTCGCCACGCTCCACCGGCTCTGCTGATCGCCGCGAACAAAGATGATCTGGTCAACCCGACACGCAACACCGGCGGCCTTGCGCGCAAACTGCGCGAGGTCGGGGTGCCGGTGCAGGATTTGTATTACTCGCGGCCCAATCACATAACACTGGTGGCGACGCTGTCACGGCCACTGCGTCGACTGGCGCCGGTGCTTGATCAAGTGGTCGGGTTCATCGAACACACGCCGACTCAGTGAGTCGCGCCGCTGAACCAACCGTCGTTGCGCTTGAGCCAGAGGGCTTGCGCGCCGAGGGTGAGACTGCGCAGCACCATGAACAACAGAAACGTTATCCACAGACCGTGATTGCCCAAACCTTGCAGCGCCCACGCGAACGGCACCAGCAGTAGCACTGTCAGCAGCATGCCGTTGCGCATTTCGCGCGCACGGGTGGCACCGATGAACAGACCGTCGAGCAGGTAACTCCAGACCGCAATCAACGGCAGCACGGCGAGGTAGGGCAGATAAATGAACGCCGTGTCGCGCACGCTCTGGATGTTGGTCTGCATTTCGATAAACACATGCCCCGCCAGCAAAAACAGCGTGGCGAATCCGAGGCTGGCGATCAGCGACCAACCGCCGGCCACCACCAGAGAACGGCGCAACGCGAGGCGATCACGGGCACCGATGGCGTGTCCACACAACGCCTCGACCGCGTGGGCCAGACCGTCCAGCGCGTGAGCAGTCAGCAGCAGGCCGTTGAGCAGCAATGCGTTGGCCGCGACAGTGGCATCGCCGAGACGAGCGCCTTGCACGGTGATCATGAAAAACACTGATTGCAGCGCCAGGCTGCGGATGAAAATGTCGCGATTGACCGCCAGTAGCGGGCGCCAGCTCTGCCACACCTTGAGGGCGGCCCAGACAATATGCCCCGGATAGGCGCGCAATGCTTTGCGGGTCAGCATTAGCCCCAGAAGGGCACCGCTCCATTCGGCGATCACGGAAGCCCGAGCCGAGCCGACCACGCCCCAGTCCAGCCCCATGACGAACCACAGGTTTAGCACGATGTTGATCAGGTTGGTGGTCAGCAGTATCGCCAGCGGCGCCCGGGCGTTCTGCGTGCCGAGGAACCAGCCGACCAGCGCGTAACTGGCCAGCGCGGCGGGCAAGCCGAACAGCCGGGTGTGGAAAAAGTCGCGGGTCAGTTGATCAAGTTCCGCCGACGGTTGCATGAAGTGCAACGCCACGCCGCTTAACGGTACGCCCAAAGTGCCGAGCACCAGCGACAGTCCCAGCGCCAGCAGCAGACCTTGCAACAGAATTTGCCGCAACGCCGCGCCATCACTGCGCCCGGCCGCTTGCGCGGCGAAGCCTGTGGTGCCCATGCGCAGAAAACCCATGGCCCAGGCGAGAAAGGTATACAGGCTGGCCCCGACCGCCACCGCGCCCAATTGATGGGCGTGAGGCAGGTGGCCGATGACAGTGCTGTCGACCAGCGCCACCAGTGGTACGGAAATATTGGAAAGGATCATCGGCGCAGCAAGCGCCCAGACCTTGCGGTGAGTCGGGCGGTCACGCCAGTCGGCAATCAGGTTGGACATGCGGGCTCCTTGGGGGAGCGGGGATTGTAGCGATTGATGCGGGTTGCAAGGCGATCAATTGTGGGGGCGAGCCTGCTCGCTCCCACAGGGTTTTGCGGTGTCAGTGGATGATCCAGCTCAGCAGCCATAACCCCAGCAGCAACCAGATGATCCCGGCAATGATCGATGCATTCATGAATGCGCGGATCGCGGACCACAGCAGCATCAAGCCGACGATCAGCGCGATGATGCTGATGATCGACGTATCCATGCCCAAGGTCCTGGCCAAACCGTCGACAAAGTTGCCGCCGGCATTGCTCAACAGGTTGAACAGCCCGCTGAGGCCATCAACGATAAAGCGGATGACCGAGCCGAGTGCCTGGCCGAGCCATTCGAAAAAGCTTTCTACCTGCATGTGTGCATCCTGATGAAAGAGCTGAGCCTTGGGCCACAACGTGGGTGGCCGAGTTCCCTGCAACTATAGAGGGTTTGCCTCAATCCTGTGACAGCCCCTTGCCTTCAACCGGCATCCCCCCGAAGCTATACGCCTTCAGGAGAGCCCGATGAACCTTGTTGAACTGACCGAACGCCTGCACGCCATTCGCGACCGCAATGACTGGCGGCAATTTCACAGCCCGAAAAACCTCGCCATGGCCGCCAGCGTCGAGATGTCCGAACTGGTGGAAATCTTCCAGTGGCTGAGCGAAGACCAGTCGCGTCAGTTGCCGGCGGACAAACTGGCCCACGCCGGGCAGGAAGTCGGCGATATCGTCCTGTATCTGTTACTGCTGTGCAGCGAGTTGGGGTTGGACATGAATGACGTGGTGCGCAGCAAGCTCGCCGACAGCGAACGGCGGTTCAGCTGATGAGCGACCGGCATTTCGATCAGTTGGCGACCCGTTTCGCCGAAAAAATCTACGGCGGTGCCAAAGGCGCGATTCGCCTCGCAGTGTTGCAGGCGGACCTTGCCGAAGCGCTGCCGGATCGACCGTTGCGCGTATTGGACATCGGTGGCGGGTTGGGCCACATGTCGCTGTGGCTGGCCGAGCGCGGGCATGATGTGACCTTTACCGAGCCGGCCGAGCCGATGCTTGAAGGTGCGCGCCAGCGGTTTGCCGATGCCGGGCAAACCGCGACGTTCATTCAGGCGCCGTGGCAGGAACTGCTCGGGCAACTCACCGAACCCTACGATCTGGTGATCTGCCACGCGGTGCTGGAATGGCTGGCCGAACCCCACGCGATCCTGCCGGTGTTGCATCAACTGACCACGCCCGGCGGCTGGCTGTCCCTGGCGTTCTACAACCGTGATGCGCTGATCTACCGCAACCTGCTCAAAGGCCATTTCAAGAAGATGCGCAAGAACGTCATGGCCGGCGAAAAACAAAGCCTGACCCCGCAGATGCCCCTCGACCCACGGGAACTGGCGACGCAACTCGCAGGCCTGTGGCAGGTCGAAACCCAAAGCGGGGTGAGGGTGTTCCACGATTACATGCCGGTCGAATTCCAGGCCCGCGCCGAACTTGTGGATTTGCTCGAGATGGAACTCGCTCACCGTCGTCACCCAAGCTTCGCCGGGCTTGGGCGTTACTTGCACTGGATCTGCCGGCCGATCTGATCGGAGTCTGAAATGAACGCTCAATGCGGGTTATTGCTGATGTGTCTGGGGTTGGCCGCCTGCCAGGGCAACAACCCCTATGTGGCGCAGTCGCTACCCTTGCCGCCCGCGCCGCCGCAAGCGGCCAACACCTTTGATCGCAGCGCCTACCCGGCGCCACCACGCGATTACGGGCGTTATCGCAGTTGGGCGTGGCTCAACGGACAATTGCCACCCGGCACCGCGTGGGCCGATTCGGCGCAAGTGGCCGAAGCGGTCAGCAATGGGCTGGACCAGCGCGGCTTGCGCCCGTTGCATGACAACCGCCCGGCCGACCTGTTGGTCAGCGCCCGTCTGAGCCTGCAAACCCGCCTGCGCCAGGTGCAGGACAACAGCGGTTACTACGGCGGATACGGCGGCTATGACCGTTATGGTCGCGGTTACGGGATGTACAACACGGTGCCCATCGTGCGCACTTATCAAGAGCAGGTAGTGGTGGTGCAGGTCGACTTGTTCGATGCCGGCACCGGTCAACCGGTCTGGAGTGCCAGCGCCGAAACGGCGGACAAGGGCAGCCAGATCGATCGCACCGATGCCATTCGCGAGGCTGTGGAAAAAGCCTTGTCGGCGTATCCTCCGAGTTAGCGCTCAGCAATGGGGGCGCTGTCGCAGGTTCATGTCTTCAACCGGAGAAATTCCATGTTCCGCCGTCTCGTTTTACTGGCCATGGCCGCGCTGCTCAGCGCCTGCGCCGCCAACCCGGTCAATCATGACTTCGATGCCAGCCGCGACTTTGCCGCGTATCGCAGTTGGAGCTGGAAAGAGCCCGCCCTGCAATACCGCCCCGATGACCCTCGGATCAGGAGCGACCTGACCGAACAACGCATTCGCCAGGCGGTCGCCGATCAACTGGACCAGCGCGGTTTGCGCCCGGCCGCTGCAGGCGCCAAGGGCGATTTGAGTGTGCAGGCGTATCTGATCGTCGAGGATCGTCAGCAGCAAGTGACGACCAACTATGGCGGCGGTTGGGGTGGGCCGTGGAATGGTTACTGGGGCGCGCCGATGTACAACGAAACGCGCAACATTACCTACAAGGTCGCGACCCTCCAGATCGACCTGCTCGATGGCAAGGACGGCAAACTGGTGTGGCGCGGCAGCGATGAGCGCATGCTCAGCAGCACCCCCAACCCGGCGGATCGCAGCGCTGCGGTTCGAGAAACGGTCGGCCGGATTCTGGCGAACTATCCACCGCGCTAACCCATCCTCAGGTTGACGCCATCCCTGTGGGAGCGGGCTTGCTCGCGAAGGCGTCGTGTCAGCCCATTCAAAATTGAATGGCACACCGTATTCGCGAGCAAGCCCACACAGGGTTCGTCGTCAGGTGAAGTGGCGTCCTGCCAGCAGTCTCGCTCAGCCCCGTCTACACTCATCCCCATCAACGGAGGTAGCGCTCGGCAGTGCGCCGGCAAAGGAGTGCGGCATGTCGCCTCGTTCGCAGTTCAATGGCCCGGCCCGGCAGCGGGGGGCAATCGGTTTGATGGCGGCGCTGACCCTGGGGTTGGCGCTGGGGTGCATGGTGCTGGTGGTCGACAGCGGTCGGCTGTATATGGAACAGCGTCGTTTGCAGCGGGTGGTCGATGTCGCCGCGCTGGAAGCCATATCGCGTGGTGGTGATTGCCTAGCAGGTGCCACTGCAAACGAGTACGCCACGGCCAGTGCAGTGCGTAACAGTTTTAGCCTGACGCAGGGCACGACCCTGACCGTGACTTGCGGCACCGTGCAAACTGGTGCGAATAACTTGCGGGCCTTTAGCGCAGATGCCTCGAAAAAAGAAGCCATCAGCGTCGGCGCTACGCAGGTAGTCACCACCAGCGTTGCCGCCGCTCTTTATGCGTTGTTCACACCCAGCAGCGTGTCCCCGACCACACGACTCTCGGCTACGGCGGTCGGCGCCGCCGCGATCCTGCCGCCACAAGCACAATTGATCATCGGCACCACGCTGACCACGGTTGATGCCAGCAAGTCCGCGCTTCTCAATGCGGTATGGGGGGGCATGCTCGATGGTAGCCTCAACCTCAGTGTCGCTGGCTGGCAGGGGTTGGTGGGCACCCAGATCAACCTGCTCAGTTACCTCAATCAACTGGCGGTCGACGTTAGTGTCGACGCCGGTAACTACACGCAATTGCTGAGCAAGAACATCCAGATCACCCAACTGATCGACACTGCCATCACTGTATTGACCAAGGGTGGCACCACTACCAGCCTCGCGGTCGACGGTCTGCTCGGGCTGAAGGGGGCGGTCGGCAGCACTTCGCTGGCGCTCGGGCAATTGCTGCAACTGCAGACCGGTGCCACGTCGGCGGCGCTCAATGCCAATCTTCAAGTGTTCCAGTTGCTCAACGCCGTCGTGCAAGTGGCCAACAGTCAGAACGCAGTGGCGGCGGCCGTACCGCTGAGCATTCCGGGGCTGGTCAACGGCACGGTCAAAGTCAAAGTCATCCAGCCGCCACAATTATCGGCCGTGGGCAACCCGGCGCTGGCCAAGGCCGATCCCATGGGCGCCAACCGCATCTACGTGAAAACCGCGCAGGTGCGTACTCTGATCTCGCTGAATCTACCGGTACTGACCAGCGTTGCCGGTCTTGCCAGCGCCATAGTCAGTACACCGTTGGTGGGCGGATTGACCGATACCTTGAACAATGTGCTGCACCTGAACATAGCCGGAGCATTGAACTCGGTGTTCTGTGCCTTGGGTGGCACCTGTCAACGCACCGATCTGAAGATTCTGCCCACGTCGACCATCGACATTTTGCTGGAGGCGGCCGCTGCCGACAGTCATGTCATCGATTACAGCTGCACCAGCGACGCGACGAAAACCCTGACCACTGAGACCAACTCCTCGCTGGTCAAACTCAAGGTCGGCAAGATCGACACCGCTAATGCCTTTTCATCTTCGGCGGATGTCACCGTGCAGCCACTGGCGTTGATTGATGTCGGGGTCATCACCTGCACCATTCCGTTGCTGGGCTTGGGCTCGGCAACCTGTGATCCCAACTCGCGCAAACCGTTCTACGGCGGCGGTCTTGGGGTGATGGTCGATACCTCGGTGGCCAGCATGCAGAGCATCCATACCTACAATCAGCCGCCGGAAATCAAGCAACCACCGCAGACCTACAGCTTCGGCACACAGGGAGTGGTCAATAGCCTCAAAAGCACGCTGAGCGGAGTTCAGGTGCAGGCCTACAGACCCACAGGTTCGAGCCTGCTCGGCGGCTTGCTCAGCACCACCGCCGACGTATTAGCCAGCGTCAACAGCACACTGGGCGTGGTGATCGATAATCTGCTCAGCCCGGTGCTGGACCCTATTCTCGACGGCTTGCTCGACAACCTCGGCATCACCCTGAACAAGGTTGACGTTGGTGCCAACCTCAGTTGTCGACCGCCCGGGCAGCCGATGCTGGTGATCTAATCGTTCAGCGCAATCGGTAACTCGATACAAAACCGCGCGCCCTCGTCACCATTGCGCACGCTCAGGCGTCCGCCCATGTTGTCGACGATGCCGTAGCTGACCGACAACCCCAACCCGGTGCCGACGCCGACCGGTTTGGTGGTGAAAAACGGTTCGAAGATCCGTTCAATAAAGCGCGGGTCAATACCGCCGCCGTTGTCCTCGACCCACAGTCGCACCACATGCTCATCGCACTCGGCATAGACCGCTATCCATGGCTGGAAGTCGCGGTCAGCCTCGCGTTTGCCGAGCAAAGCGTCGCGGGCGTTGACCATCAGATTGATCAGCACCTGCTCAAGTTGATCGACGTAACCGCGCACCTGGACTTCAAAACCGGCCTCTTTGATACGCAACTCGACGCCTTTGCCGCGCAAGCCCTCGGACAATAGCGACAACGTGCCTTCAATGGCGTCGAGGGGGTTGAACGGATGCTGTTCGATTTCCGAGCGGCGCCCGAACACGCGCATGTGATCCACCACCCGCGCTGCCCGTTGAACCTGGGCGTCGATACGGTTGAGCTTGTCGGTCAGGTAGTCGATCTGCGCGTCGCCATTGTTCAAGCGCTTGAGCACATTGACGATGGCCATACGCATCACGTTCAGCGGCTGGTTGATCTCGTGGGCCAGGCCGGTGGCCATTTCGCCGAGGGTGGCCATTTTCGCGCTCTGGGTCAGTTGTTGTTGCGAGCGGCGCACCTCGGTGTTGTCGCGACCCACGGCTTGTACCTCGATCAGTTGCCCGTGTTCATCGAATACCCCGCGATCCGACCAGACCCACCACGCGTGTTCGCGGCCGGGCAGGCGCAGATTGATCTCGGCGGTGCTCACTGGCAGTTGCGGGGTCAGTTGCGCCAGGCGCTGGACGAACGCCTGGCGCTGTTCGTCCGACATCCAGTTGCCCAGGTTTACCCCGGGCAACTGCTCCGCTGTGCATTCCAGATAAGTCGCCAAGGGCCGGTTGCCGAAGGTCAGGGTCAAGTCCGGGCGGTAGCGGCAAATCATCGCTGGGGAATCTTCCACCAGCATCCGGTAGCGCTCTTCGCTGGTCTTGATTTGCTCGGCGGCGAGGGTCGCTTCGGTGACGTCCAGCCATAAACCCACGGCCTCGACCGGCAGGCCCAAGTCGTCGCGCAGCAGTTTGGCTTCGTCGAGCAGCCAGTGTGCGTTGCCTTGGCGGTCGAGCATCCGATATCGCGTGCTCACCGAGCCTTCGCGCAGCAACTGCCGCGTGCGTTCGAAATAGCGAGGACGGTCTTCGGGGTGTATGTGTTCCACCAGTCGGCCATCGTCACAGTCGGTCAGCGTCCAGCCCAGCAAGGGTTGCAGGCTGGCGCTGAAGAAGGTTGGTTGCAGCGCCCCCTCGACGTAGCGTTGCACGTAGATCACGGCGGGGGCGCTGGCGATCAGATTGTCCAGGCGTGCATGGGCGGCGGCGGCCTGTTGCTGTTGATTCTTGATGTCGCTGATGTCGAGCATGAAGCCCACCAGCCTTCGCTCGGCGCCGATGCCCAAAGAGCGACCTTGCAGGCGATACCACAGCGGCTGCGGTTGATCGCTGCGTTGCAGGCGCACGCATACTTCCAGCGGAGCGCCCTCATCCTGCAAGGCTTGCAGGCGACTGCGCAGCTCATCGCGGTCGGCAGGATGCACAGGGGCGAACCAGTCCTGAATCGGCAACCGTTCAAGCGTCACACCCAGGCTGGCAGCCAGTGCCGGGGCCAACTGTATTTCGCTGCCGTCGTGGGTCATCTCCCACCAACCCGTACCGAGCAATGCTTGCAGAATCTCCAGGCGCTCCAGTTGCTGGTGATGGTGATGCTCGCGCAGGCGCTCCAGCAGAGGGGCGGCGACGGCAGCGGCCAACAGCAGCCAGTCGTGATCGTTCAGGTCCGGCGCCTGTTGCTTCGCGTTGTAGCCTGCGCAAAGCAACCACGCCGCCACACCTTGGGCATCGCGGTAAGGCACGGCGAAGCTTTCGTCGAGACCGAACAGCGCACTCAGGCGTGGTTGTTCGCTGGCCAGCAAGCGTTGTGGTAACGCACCGTTGAGGCTGTCGAGCCCGGTCCCCAATCGTTGCTGGTCATGCCACATCTGCGGTGCATCTGGCGCGGCGTAGTGCTGATGAATCTGCCAACCCAGGCCTTGCTCATCGAGCAGGGCCACTGCCAGACATGGAATGTGCAACTGCTGGCTCAAGCGTTGCAGTTGTTCGCCAAGCACATCGGGCAGGCGCGCAAGGCTGCACAAACGCAACTGATCGCGCATCTGCGTGGCCAGCCACTGGCATTGCTCACGATTGCGCGCCTGAAGCCGCTCACCCAGCAAGTCACCGATGTCCAGCAACTGCAAAAGCCAGCCATCGCCCTGGGCCTGCACCCAGCCGCGCAAGTGCAGCGGTGCACCGTTCTGGCTGAAAAAATCGAGGTCGAGCAATTGTCCTTGCCAGTCGGCGGGGCGACCTTCTATCGCCAGGCTGCTGTAGGGCAACACATACTCCAGCAGATGCGCGGGCTGGGGGCCGGACATCCGCTGCGCCAGCACATGGCGCAAGGGGCCGCTCAAATGATTGACGTGGCCTTCGCCGTCCAGATACAGCTGCAGGCCGACACTCGGCACCACAGGGCTGTCCAGAGGCTGTGGCGTCTCGGGTTGTCGATTGAGCAGGCGAGCGAACAGCTTGTCACCGGAACTCAAAATTGCAGGCTCGAAGACGCGCTCAATGTCACTGGCAGACGC
Source organism: Pseudomonas sp. RA_15y_Pfl2_54 (assembly GCF_963971015.1). NCBI lineage: Bacteria > Pseudomonadati > Pseudomonadota > Gammaproteobacteria > Pseudomonadales > Pseudomonadaceae > Pseudomonas > Pseudomonas sp. RA_15y_Pfl2_54. Next base: position 49,262 of record NZ_CAXAPN010000004.1, on the reverse strand, counting down.
GGCACCGAACCGATGCCGGGCAGCACCAGAAACGGCAGCGCCTGATTGAGCTTGGCGGTGGGGTAGTTGACCGTCACCGTCAGCACGCCGCCGACATAGGTGATGTTGCTGTCGGTGGCCGCATCGAAATTCAACGCGCCGGGCAGCCAAGCCAATTGGCGGGTCAGCTCGGTACGGGCCGTGGTGATGACGGTGGTTGAGTAATCGGCAGAGGCCGGATCCAGCGCCACGCTACGGCGCACGGCCTCGGCAGTGGACTCATTGAACGACTGCATCAGCAACAGCGGCAGGCTGTAGCTGACCAAGCCATAAAACACGGCGAAGAACACGATGAACACCAAGGCGAATTCGATGGCGACAGCGCCTTTTTGCTTGCGGGGGAGGCTGGATTTCATGAGTGCGTCTACCCTGACATTCACTGCTTAATATCAGCATAGAATCATTCAGCCAAAAGGGACGTTTTTTACCGCATGCACAGCTTTGTCCTACTGATCTGGCTGACACTTTGCGCGGCGCAGGATGCCCGACAACGGCATATCGGTAACGGCCTGACTTTGGGTGTTGGAGGGTTGGCCACCGTTTATCTACTGACGACCGGCAACACTTGGCTCGGCGCCGAACCGGTTCAGGGAGCCTGGGCGGTGCTGCTGGCCCTGGCGTTCACCCTTCCCGGTTATGCGCTGAAACGTTTTGGCGCAGGCGATGTGAAACTAATGACAGCCTTTGGCGTTGCGACGGACGGTGCTCACTTGCTCGGCGTGTTTATCGGCGCAGCGCTTGCCAGTGCACTCTGGGTCCTGTTGGCGCCAAGGCTCTGGTTGCATATGAGTCAAAGGCTTAGAGAACGTCTTCGATATATGAGGCCTGAAGCGTCAAAAAAGCTGCCATTTGCACCGTTCGTGCTGGCAGGGTCAATTCTCACCTTGTTGTGGCTCCATTAGTCGCGCCTTGCCACTACTGCTATGTACATAGTCGGAAAGTGGGTCTACTTTCAAATCAGTGTTTGTACGGCAGCGTACTGTAAGTACAGGAACGGTCAGCCTTTGGCCCGAGCATGGAGTGGCATGTGAACGAGCTTACATCTGTTGTAAAGGTGCTGGTGGTCGACGATCAACCGCTGATTGTCGAGGAACTCTGCGAATTCATCGAGAGCAGTGGCTACCGATGTGTGCCTTGCGAGTCGAGCAAGCAGGCCATTGAACAATTCACCGAGGACACCGCCATTGGCCTGGTGCTGTGCGACCTGCACATGCCGGACATGGACGGCATTGAACTGGTGCAGGAACTGCAGCGGTTGTCGGGTAAACATCGGGTCTTCGAGGCCATCATGCTGACCGGGCGCGCCGACAAGCAGGACGTGATCAAGGCCTTGCGTGCCGGCATTGCCGATTACTACCAAAAGCCCATTGACCTGGACGAACTGCTCGAAGGTTTGCAGCGTCAGGAAGCGGCATTGCGGGAACGGCAGAAAACCCTGCAGCTGGGCCACCTCAATCAAAAGCTGCAATACCTGTCCGAGTCGATCGACGATCTTTACCAGGACCTCGACAAAGTACGCCGCGGGCCTTCGACGGTGAGTGAAGAGGCGTCGGGTGATGGCGAGGGGGTGGAGATACCGGAAATCTTCAATCAGTTGTCGCCCCGCCAGATCGATGTTGCACGGTTGGTCGGCAAGGGCCAGACCAACTATCAGATTGCCTGTGAACTGGGGATTACCGAGAACACGGTCAAGCTCTATGTCTCGCAGGTCTTGCGCCTGACACACATGCACAATCGCACCCAATTGGCGCTGGCGTTGTCGCCGAGCAATTCGGGTATGCGTCATCGGGTGACTGCGCATTGATCCCCTCTGACCCCGGTGTTATGCGGGGTCAGCTACCTCAAACGATGTGGGCTTTGGACTTGGGAAACAGGTTGTCCAGGGTTTCCAGCAACCGTACGTGATAGATCGGTTTACGGAACAGGTCCAGCACCTGCAGGCGCAGCATATCGCTGACATCCTCCATGTCCGCATGCCCGGACGTGACGATCACCGGCAGATGCTGGCGTGAGGTGTGTTCACGCAGCCGCTTGATCAGCGACATGCCACTTTCTTCGGGCATGCGCAGATCAGTGATCACCAGGGCGATATCCGGGTGGCGGGTCAGATGGTGCAGGGCCAGCTTCACCGACGTGGCGGTATGACAGGTGAAGCCTTCACCCTCCAGCAACTCTGCCAGCTCCAGCAGTGCGTCTTCTTCATCGTCGACGAGGAGCAACTGCTGGCGCGGGGAGTATGGAGAGTTCATGGGCAACACCTGCAATGGACTGAGTGCTGACGGTAGAACCCAATGGGCGTATTGACAAGTTATCGGTCCGATCAGGTGAGGGCGGTCTGGATTGTAGTCAGGATGGTGGTGACCGCGTTGCCTATACCGTTGCCGAATGCGGCAATCACCAGCGCCACCAGGCCGACGACCAGCGCGTACTCGATGGCGGACGCGCCTTCAGTGTCTTTGCCCAAGCCTTTGTAGAGGGCGAGATGAGATTTGATTTTTTGAGCAACCTTGGAATACGACATAAGCATTCTCCTTGGGGCACACCAGGTGTTGCGCGTTCGCAACATGATTTCCCTGTGCCACCCTCAGCATTGTTGGCAATTGCCACCCCTTCAACTGTAAGAACGGATTAACACCTAAGTAGTAGGGCGCCGTTTAACGGCAGAAAACCACATTTGGCGCCTTAGACCTCTACTTTTGCTGGATATTTCCCACTTCGTAATGGCGTTTTGTTCTGCCTGCGCTACGGTTAAATAGCGAAATAGTTACTTGTTCATAGCTGCCTGATTGCGAAGTTATCTCGTTGGAATTCACGGGACATTGCATGAGAGACAAAGCGATGCGGGAAAGGGAGAGCCGTCATGAACAGTCGCGTCACTCTGGGTCTGGCCGGGTTGTTACTGGCGGGCGCCATCATTGCCGGATATTGGGGGCTTACCTTGAGCCGGGCACCGGTCGCTGAACCGGTCGCTACCCCCGCCACTGAGCCTGTGGTGCCGTCAGCCGTCAAAACCGAACCTGTGGAAGACCCGACGCGTCAGCCCGTCGTCGTACTGCTGCGAGACATCCCGCCGTTCGTGAACATCACCGCCGCCGACGTTGCCGTGGAAAAACTGCGCACTGCGCCTGCCGGCAGCCTGGGCAATGTCAATCAAGTCATCGGCCGTGCGCCTTGGCGGCACTTGAGCGCCGGCAGTTGGCTGAGTGACGAAAGCTTCGAATCCGGCAGCTCACTGGCCCGCATGATTCGCCCCGGCGAACGGGCGGTGGCGGTGGCGGTGGACGAAGTCATCAACGCCGGCGGGCAATTGGCCCCCGGCGATTACGTCGACGTGCTGCTGTTTCTGCGCAAGGACGAAAACAATCCACAGCCCTCGGCACAACAAGTGGTGTCGGCGGTGCGTGTGCTCGGCGTCGGCAACCAGTTGGGCCTGACCAACGACGGCCAGCCTGCAGATCCCGCACGCAGTGATGAGGAGCGACTCAAACAGGAACAACAGCGCCTGGCCGCCCGCAGCGTGCTGCTGGCCGTGCCAGAGACGCTGGCCAGCCGCTTGATGCTGGCGTCCAGCGCTGGTGTCTTGCGCCTGGCCGTGCGCAGCGCCGATGAGCAGCAACTGGCGAAATACTGGGCGGGCGAAAACAATGTCGCTACCCAGCTCGACACGCCTCGCCGCGAACTGATCGAGTTCAGTCAACTGTCCCAGGCCCCGCCGCCCAAACCCATGGCCGTGGCCGGCCAGCCCGGCCCACGCAAACCCACCGTTGAAGTCATCCGCGGTGCTGAAACCGCCCAAACCACACCCTGAATCGAGCAAGGACGCCTTTACATGCGCATACGCTTTACGCCTCTGTTCAACGGTTTGCTCTGGGCCTCGCTGCTGAGTGTCACCTCGATCGGCAGCGCCGTCGCCGCCACCGGCAATTGCGCCGCGCTGGGGCCATTGCCCTCGGTGCTGGAAGTCGGCGAAGGTTTGCAGCAGGCGTTGCAATCGCCGGTGGCGATCACGCGGGTCGCTGTAGGCGATCCGAAAATCGCCGACGTGCGTGCCACCGGCGATAAGGCCGTGTTGCTCACAGGCGTTGGGCCCGGCGCAACCACGCTGATGATCTGGACGGCCTGCGCCAGTGCTCCACGGCAAAGCATGGTGTTCGTGCAAGGTAAGGCCAGTGCGGCGATGAAGACCGTTTCCCTGCCGGTCACGGATGATCCGACCTTGCCCTCGCAGGTGCAGACCGACATACGTTTTGTTGAAGTCAGCCGTACCAAACTCAAAGAGGCCGGCACTTCGATTTACGGCAAGGGTTCGAACAACTTCCTGTTCGGCACTCCGGGCACGGTGCCCGGCACCGGAGTCAGGCCGGGTACGGTGCCGATCACTGCGCCGAACATTCCCTTGGCCAACGACATGTTCAACATTGTCTGGGGCGGCGGCAGCAGTAAATTTCTCGGCATCGTCAATGCATTGGAGGGCAGCGGTTTCGCCTACACCCTGGCGCGACCCAGCCTGGTGGCGTTGAGCGGTCAGAGCGCGAGTTTTCTGGCCGGCGGCGAAATCCCGATCCCGGTGCCCAGTGCCAACAGCAACAGCTATTCCATCGAATACAAGGAATTCGGCATCCGTCTGACGCTGACCCCGACCGTGGTCAGCCGTGACCGCATCGCGCTCAAGGTCGCCCCGGAAGTCAGTGAACTGGACTACAACAATGGCGTGACCATCGGCGGCACCACGGTGCCGGCCTTCACTATCCGCCGCACCGATACCAGCATCTCGCTGGCCGACGGCGAGAGCTTCGTGATCAGCGGCTTGATCAGCACGCAAAATGCTTCCCAGGTGAGCAAATTTCCAGGGCTGGGTGACATTCCGGTGATCGGCGCGTTTTTCCGCAATTCATCGATCAACCGCGAGGAACGTGAACTGCTGATGATCGTCACCCCGCACCTGGTTCAACCCCTGGCGGTCAATGCACCACTGCCTTCGCTGCCCGGGGAAAAACTGCGCAACTACGACCCCAACTGGTATCGCCTGTACTTCCTTGAAAACGGCAACTTCGATAAACGCAGCGGATTATCGCAATGAGCCAGAGCCCGAATCAGACCTTCCTTGCCATCACCCGAAACGACACCGATCTTGAGTGGCTGCAAGGCGCGCTAGCACCGCTGGGGCAGGTGGTCAGTGCCGGTGGCGGCAGTCTTGATGAACTGCTGGCGCTGGTCGACGTCACCTGCGCCAGCCTCGTCTTCGTCGGGCTCGACCCCGAACATCTGGTGGCCCAGAGCGCGTTGATCGAAGGCGTTCTGGAAGCCAAACCGATGCTCGCCATCGTCGCCCTCGGTGACGGCATGGACAATCAGCTTGTACTCAATGCCATGCGGGCCGGCGCGCGAGACTTTGTTGCCTACGGCTCACGTTCCAGCGAAGTCGCCGGGCTGGTGCGGCGCCTGAGTAAACGTCTGCCGGCGGTGACGCCGAACACCCCGTTGGGTGGGCTGACGGTGCTCTACGGTGTGCAAAGCGATGCGGACGGCGCACTACTGGCCAACCATATGGCGCTGGTGGTGCACAAGAGTGGTCAACAAACCCTGTTGCTGGATCTGGGGCTGCCCCACGGTGACAGTCTGGCCTTGCTGGGGCTGGAGAGTTCCTTCCATTTCGGCGATGCGTTGCGCCACTTGCGACGCCTCGACGCGACCCTGATCGACAGCGCCTTCACCAGCACCGAAGCCGGTCTGCGCATTCTCGCCTATGCCCCTGCCGATGAGCCGCTGGAGCGCACCAGCACTGCGGAGCTGTACATGTTGCTCAGCGCCTTGCGCCAACACTTCCAGCACATCGTGGTCAACCTCACCGGCCAGCCTGACAGCGAAGCGCTGCGCACCTTTGTCAGCCATTGCGACAAGTTGCTGTGGTACACCGACCAGAACGTGCTCGACTGCCGGCGCAATCTGGCGGTGCTGAACCAGTGGCGCGAGAAAGGCGTGAAACTCGACCACGGCCGCTTGCTGGTGGATCGCTACCTGCGCAACGTTGCGCCCGACTCAGAGGCACTGGGCAAAACCTTCGGCCTGGAAGTGATCGCCGTGCTCGCCTACAGCCCGGAACTGCGCCTGAACGCCAAAAATCAAGGCGTGACCCTGTTCGAACTGGCGCCGCGTGAAGCCCTCAGCCAAAGCCTGCGCACCCTCGGTGAGTGCCTGGCCAAACGCTCTGAAGGCCTGACCAAACCGAAGGTCACCTGGTTCGACCGCTTGCGAGGCACCTCATGAACGGCGAGCAATTGTTCGGCGGCCCACAGCGCCAGGCGACCGGTAATACCGATCACGATGGCCTGAAACTGGTGCTGCACCGCTACATCATCGACGCCATCGAAGAGTCCGGGAAAAACCTGCTGGAGGGCTCGCGGCAGGTGCTGGCGCAATTCGTCATCGACAAAGTCGCCGAATACATCGCACGCCTGCACCTGGCGATTTCCCGTTATGAAATGGAGCGTCTGGCCGAAGAAATCGTTGATGAACTGACCGGCTTCGGCCCGCTCGAAGTGCTGCTGCGCGACAGTTCGGTGACGGAGATTCTGGTCAACGGCCCGCACAAAGTGTTTATCGAACGCGATGGCCTGCTGCACCTCAGTGACCTGCGTTTCATCGATGCCCACCACGTCGAACGCGTGATGCAGCGCATCCTGGCGCCGCTCGGTCGGCGTCTGGACGAGTCGTCACCGATGGTCGATGCACGCCTGCCCGATGGCAGCCGGGTCAACGCCATCATCCCGCCGATTGCCCTCGACGGCCCGTGCCTGTCGATCCGCAAATTTCGCAAGGACATGCTCAAAAGCACTGACCTGATGGCCATGCAAACCATCGATCAGGCGATCTACGATTTCATTCAGGAGGCGGTGGGCAAGCGCTGCAACATTCTCATCAGCGGCGGCACCGGTACGGGCAAAACCACGCTACTGAACATTCTCAGCCAGTTGATCAACCCCAGCGAACGCCTCGTGACCATTGAAGATGTCGCCGAATTACAACTTGGCCACCCGCATGTCGTGCGTCTGGAAACCCGGCCACCGAATGCCGAGGGCCATGGCGAGGTCAAGGCCAGCGACCTGATCCGCAACGCCCTGCGGATGCGTCCCGACCGGATCATCCTGGGCGAGATCCGAGGCGTCGAAGTGGTTGATGTACTGACGGCGATGAACACCGGTCACGACGGCTCCATGAGTACCGTGCACGCCAACAATGCCCAGGATGCCTTGCTGCGCCTGGAAACCCTGGTGGGCCTGACCGGCCGCGCCATCGCCGAGCGCACCCTGCGCCAGATGATCTGCGCCGCGCTGGATGTGGTGATTCAACTGACGCGCCTGCCCGATGGTCGGCGCTGCGTCAGCGAAGTGGTGGAAGTGGTGGGCGTGCGCGAGGACGTCTATGTCACCAACACCTTGTTCCGCCTCGACCGGCGCACAGGCGTCGGTTTTCTGCGTGAGGCGGTCAACCCGGCCGGCGACAAGCTGCGCCACGAATCGACGCTCGCGCACTGAGGGCCACGGCATGCTTAAACCGCTGCTGCTGTACTTGCTCAGTCTGGCGTTGTTCGGGCAATCCATGCGTCTGTTCTATAAGGCATGGCGTCTGAGCGGTGCCACTCGTGTAATGGAGCGATTGAATGAGGGACTGCCGCATGAAAACGCCCCCCCAACGCGTTGGGCTGGCCTTGAACGGGCCTTCTTGCGCGCGGGCCTGGGGCGGCCGACCGAACGTCTTGGTGCATGGGTCTTGCTATGGATGTTCGCCATCGTGCTGGGTCTGGCGCTCGCCGGATGGATCGGCGTACTGGTGATGGTGGTGTTGCCGCCAGTGGCCGTGCGGTTGTACGTCAGTTGGCGCTACCAACGGCGCTTGCGACGAATGATCGAGCAACTGCCGCAACTGCTCGACTACACCGTGCGCAGCCTGAAGTCGGGTCGCACGTTGGCCGACGCGGTGCTGGGTGGCATCGAGGTCAGCGAAGAACCGCTGAAAAACGCCATGGGCCGGGTGCAGCGCAACGTCCAGTTGGGGGTGAGTTTGCCGGACGCGGTGTCGGATCTGGCCGAACTCTACGAGCGAGACGAGTTTCGTCTGTTCGCCCTTGGCCTCAAGGTCAATCATCGCTACGGCGGCAATGCCAGTGAGTTGCTGGAAAACCTGATCAAGATGATCCGCGAACGCGATCAGGCTGCGCGCCAATTACGCGCCATGACCGGTGAAACCCGCCTCACCGCGTGGGTGCTGGGATTGTTGCCGATTGCCATGGCTGGGTATTTCCTGATGGCCAATCCGGTTTATCTGGTCGCCATGTGGCACGACCCGTCCGGGCAGCGAATGCTCGCCACGGCGTTCGGCATGCAGGTGATCGGCAGTCTGTTGCTCTGGCGGATGTTGCGCAGCCTATGACGACGCCTCTGATGATCAGCGCCTTGTTGTTGCTCGGCGCCGCCGTGTTACTGATCGCCCATCTGCTGGAGCAGCGTCGCCGCGCGCGGCAAATCATCCGGCGACTGGACGGCGACCTGATTCGCGAAAACCGCCTCGGCAACCTGTTGCAGTCGCTCGGCGAGAGCAAGGTCGGGCAGCACAGCGTCAAGCTCGACAACGAAACGCAAACCCTGCTCAGCCGTCTCGGCTGGCGCAGCGCACGCCAGCGTTCGCTGTTCGCTGCCTGTCAGATCGGTGCGCCGTTGCTGATGCTGGCCCTGGCAGTGCTGTTGCAATCGGTGTTTTTCCCCACCGTGGAAAAACAATGGATCGCGCCGTTGTTCGCCCTCGGCGTCGGCTACCTGCTGCCCAAGCGGTTGCTGGTGATGGCCGTTGCCCAGCGACAGAAACAACTGGCCAGTGAGATCGGCACGTTTATTCCGTTGCTGCGCATCCTCTTCGAGTCCGGCATGGCCGTGGAGCAGGCACTGCGTGTGCTGAGCCATGAAGGCCAAGCGTTGCTCCCCGTGCTGACTCATGAGTTGCGCCTGGTGCTGGCCCGGGTCGACTCGGGCCTTGAACTGGGCGAAGAACTGAACAAGGCCACGCAACTGTTGGCGGTGGATGAGTTCACCGACACCTGCGTGATTCTCCAGCAGTTGCTGCATCAGGGCGGTGGGGCGATGAAATCGCTGTTGTCGCTCAAGCAACTGCTCGATGACCGGCGCCTCACGCGCCTGCAGGAATACATTTCGAAGATGTCGGCAAAAATGTCCGTCGTGATGATGCTGTTTCTCTTCCCTGCATTATTGATCGTCCTGGCCGGCCCGGGCTTCACCGCCCTGGCCAAGGCATTGGGGGCATGAAGGAGTGGTGATGAAAGCAATGATGGCTGGTGTTTGCCTGTTGTTGCTCGGTGGCTGTGCCAACACCGGGCAAAACCCCTGGGAGGCGCTGACCAGCAGCGCCAGTTGCGGCAAGTTGAGTTCCGATCAGCAACTGTCGCTGAACCTGGCCGACGACATGGCCAACGAAGGCAAGCTCCACGCCAGTCTGGCCAACCTGCAAAGCCTGCCGGACAACCTCGCCGATGTGCGTCTGCGCAAGGCCAGGGTTTACCGCTTGCTCGGTCGCAGCGAGGCCCAACCGTTGTATCGCAGCTTGCTCGGCACCTGCCTGGCGGCCGAAGCCGAACATGGTCTGGGCCAACTCGCGGCCGCGAAGTCCGACTACGGCCAGGCGCAGGCGCACCTGCAACGCGCCGCACGCCTGGCCCCGACCGACGAAAAAATCCGCAACGATCTGGGAGTGGTCTACCTCAATCAATTGCGTATCGAAGATGCGCGTTTTGAGTTTCTCACCGCCATGGAACTCAAGCAGAGCGATCAATTGGCCGCACTGAATCTGGTCACGCTGTTGCTGTATCAGGATGACTGGAACCGCGCCGCCGAACTGGTCAGCCGCCTCGGCCTGAGCCCCGCGCAGTTCAGCGAAGCACAGAGCCGCGCGGAAAAACTCAAAGTGCCGAGCCCATCTCCCGCCGCCGTTACGGCGATGCTCAAATAAGGAGACCCGCGATGAAAGCCATCATTGTTTGCCTGGGCTTGCTGGCCCTGCCGCTCACCAGTCATGCCATCGACGCCGGCCCGGCCTCGGCCCAGCAACAGGAAACCGAAGGCTGGCTGCTGCTGCAAAGCCGCAACAAAGTGGCCTCGCCCAAACCTCAGACCCAGACGCCGACTGAGCGCGAACTGGTGATGCAGCGTTGGCTGAAAAGCTACCAGCATGAGATCCCGCCGTTTTTCGATCAGGAGCAGGGTGGCAAGGTCAGCAGTGGAACGGGTGGCGGCGGCTGACAGTATTCAACAGGCTCGCCGCGTCATCGTTCTTCGCGAGCAAGCGTTCTGACAGGCGCCAGCCGTTTCTATAGCTGATAACTGAAACTGATGCTGTACCGTGCCCGGCGGTTGAACGTGTCCAGTGCTTCATCCGACATTGCCTTCGCTGCCTCCAGCGAAATGTTGTAGTACTTGGCATCGCCGAACCTCAGCCCGACTGCCGCCGACGACAGATTGTTGGCCTGCACCGGCAGTTTATTGAACCAACTGCGCGAGCGATCGAGCACCACGTAGGGTTGCAGGATGCGCAGCCAGTTGCCGTCGCGGTTGAAGCTGTAGTTGACCTCGTACGCCACCCCCCAGCCCTTGTCGCCGGACGCCTGATCGTCGGGGTAGCCGCGACCGAAATTCTGCCCGCCAAATACCGCGCGTTCGCTGTCGGGCAGGGTGTCGTCGCTCCAGTACAACGCGGCCGAGAGCACGCCTTGCCAGTTGTCGAGGAACTTGTCGCTTTGCACCCCGGACAGGCGCAGACGCAAGAAATTGAGGTCCAGCGCGCTGTTGTTGGTTTTCGCCCCCATGCTGTCCAGCCCTTGATACAGGCCGCCGCTGAGGATGCGCAGTTGCCGGGCATCGGCCTTGCGCCAGTCGCTTTCGAAGGCGAGGGCGCGGATGTCGGTGCGCTCCTCGACGCTCAGCGGGTAGCCGATCACTTTATAGCGGGTCTTGTCGTTGACCGCGTAGAGCCGCGAGCCGGCGGTCAGCAGTTCGTTGGGCGCTGCAATCAGCGGCAGGGTGAAACCGATCGAGTAGCGATCATTCTCACGGTGCGGTTTGAGTTGCAGGCCATTGTCGAGCAACACGTTGGTGCCGGGGTCGGCACGGTAGCGTGAGGCGGACAGGGCGAGTTGCGTACCCTCGCTGTCGAGGAACTGGTTGTAGTCCAGGCGATAGTAATGCTCGTGGTCGTCACCCGGTGGGAACAGACCGCGGAGGGTCAGTTGTTCGCCCATGGACGTTTGCGAGTTGCTGCTGACGCCGAGCAGGGCCTGCGTGCCGTTGCGGTTGTCTTCGGTGGTGCTGAGTGTGCTGGTGAACGGTTTGCGGCTGGCCTGGGCGACCAGCGTCGTGGCGCCATCGGTGGTGCCGGGTGGCGGCACCTGGGCCTGAATGGTGACGCCGGGAATGCGCGTCATCAGCGTGGTGTAGCGCTCGAAAGTCTTGCGGGTCAGTGGCCGTTCGGCCTGGATTTTCGCCGCCAGTTTGTCGAGCAGGCCTTTGACCCGGCCGACGTCGCCCTGCATTTGTATGTCGCGAACATAGCCTTCGACCAACACAACGCGCGCCACGCCGTCGTCGAAACTTTGTTGCGGCAGGAACGCGTAGGACAGCAGATACCCATCCTGCTGGTAGCGCCGGGTGATGTTGCGCGTGGCTTCGATCAGGTCGGCGAGGCTGCTCTGGTGACCGATCAGCGGTTTGTAGATGTCGGCCAATTCGTTGAGCGGATAGATCGTGCCGCCTTCGATCTGCACGGTCTTGAGATTGACTTTGGTCTGCATCATCAATGGCTGTGCGGCGGCTGCGCCGGGGTCAGGCACTTGCAGCGGCGTAGCCGTCGGGCGATAGGCGTCCGCCGGTAGATTGGGTACGGGCAGGTTGCGAATGGTTTCGTTGCTATTGAGGAAGCTGGGGAGGGTGTCGGCGAGGGCGGCGGAACTGAGACTGAGGAACAGCAGGGATGCCATAAAGCGCATAGGACACTCCGTGGTCAGATCACAGCGCAGGGCTGATGTTCTCCTAAGAAAAAAGCGGAAGACTCGTAGGAATCTTCCGCCCTCAACCAAGCGTAGGCGCTGTAGGTGCGGCCGTCGAATCGGCCAGGTGCAATTCAGAGGTTGTTGCCGCTCAAGGTGCCCGTCAGGCCACCCAGAACACCGCCCAGACCACCGGTGGTGCCGCCGCTGGCGGTGCCTCCGTTGACCAGACCGCCAGCGGCAGTGACGACACCGCCGACGTTGCTGACCAGGCCACCGACAGCGGTGGTGACCGGGTTATTAGTGGCGGCAATCGCACCGCCGAGATTGCTCACCGCGCTGCCGGCCTGGCCGGTGAGGCTGGCCACAGGACTGCCCAGCCCCGTGGCGGCGCCCACCTGTTGCGTCAGGCCGGTGACTGCGCTGGTGACCGGGCTGAGTGCGCCGCCGACATTGTTGCCGAGCGCGGCCAACGGCGTGGTGGTGGAAGTGATCGGACTACCCGAGCCACCGAGGACAGTGTTCAGCGAGGCGACAGCATTGCCCAGCCCGCCCGCCGTCACGCCACCGGCACTGACCGCGCCATTGGTGCTGCCGGCGTTCAAGCCTGTGCCCACGTTGACGACGGCGCCGCCGACGGTTTGCAGCAGGCCAGTACCGCCCAGGCCACCACCGAGACCGCCCAGGCCACCGCCCACGCCGCCACTGGAACCGGTGCCGTTGGACACCAGGCCGCCACCCTTGCCGGCAGCGGTGCCTACGTTGCTCAAAGCACCGCCGAGGGTGTTGCTCAGCGCATTGCCATTGCCGGCGCCAGTCACCTTGTCGCCGACACCGTCAACGGTGCTGCCGACTTTCTGGATCACGCCTTGGAGTGGGTCACCCAGGCCGGTGGCATCGCCGACTTTGTCGGTGGTGCTTTCGACCATGGCGATCACTGGTACCAGACTGCTGCCGAGTTTATTGGTCAGTTGGCTGGTCGGGCCGTTGCTGAGGGTGGTGTTGAGGGTATCGCCGAGCATGGTGACTTTCTGGCCGACACCGTCGAGCACCGGTGCGACTTTGGTGACCACGCCGCCGACCACTGGAACGCTACTGGTTGCGGTTGCCAGTTTGCCGCTGAGGTCGGACACGCCGTCGCCGACATCCTGCACCACGCCACCGACCGAAGCCACGGTGGTGGTCAGGCCGTTAGGGTCGGTGGCGAGTTTGCCGATGCCGTTGGTGACGCCGTCACCCAAGGTCGTGACCACATTGCCGGCGGTTCTTGCCGCGCTCTGCACGACGCCACCGACCACAGGAGCGGTGCTCAAAGAATCGCCAATCTGGCCGACGCCATCACCCAGGCCACTGACGGTTGTGCCGACATCCTGTACGAGGGTGGTGGTCACCAGTCGTGCGGCGGGCGGATTGGTCGGGTTGGTCGGATCGGTTGGGTCAGTCGGATTGGTTGGGTTGGTCGGATCGGTGCCGCCCGTGCCGCCCGTGCCGCCAGTACCACCGGTTCCACCTGTGCCAGCGGTATCACCGCTGCTACCAGTCCCGCCAGTGCCGGCGGTTGAACTGTCTGGCGAAGAACTGCCGGAGCTGCTGTGATGGCCGCCACCGCCGCTGCTGCAGCCAGCGAGACCAAGGGAGAGGATCAATGCCAGAGCGATTGCTGATTTGCACCACACGTCTTGAGTTTTCATGATTGAGATTCCTTGCACCTGGTACAACGTTCGTTGTCTTCGATGGCTTGCCGGTCTGTCGCTGGCAATGCCTCGTCCGTGGTGCCAATCTCGATCCGGGCGCTGATTCACGCCATTCTCTAGATGGTATTAACGCCTTTATATATAGGCTGTTCGCAGTGCCTAAGGACTAATACCCAAGCGATAAGCGCGCAAAAAAAAGCCTTGAAAATCAAGGCTTGGTGTTCTTCGAGTCAGGGCAAAAGCCGGAAGAAAACTTAAGTTATATATATACAATTTACGGGTGTTCCCCGGCGCATGAGGTCACCCCATCGGCTGCCAGCGCCCAACCATATGCTCCAGATTCTGCGTGCCGACCAACTGCAACTCTCCGCTGGAGCCCGCTGTTGTGGCGAGCAGTGTGACCTCGCTGGGCAGTCGCACCGGTTTGCGAAAGTACACGGTGATTTCAAGGTTGGCCTTGGGCAAGTGATCGGCCAGCGCCGCGAGCGTGCGCGCCTTGTTCCACAAGCCATGGGCGATAGCGGTAGGGAAACCGAACAGCTTGGCGCTGGGCGCACTCAAGTGGATCGGGTTGTAGTCGCCCGAGACCTTGGCATATTGCCGGCCGATGTCTGCCGGGGCTTTCCACTTCGCCACCTCCACCAGCGATTGCGAAGGCTCCCAGTGCTGCTCCAGCGGTTCGCCATCGAGCTTAACGCCGCGACAGAGCATCTGGCTTTCGGCTTCCCACAACGGCCCGAGTTGATCATCCAGCGTGGTCAACACATCGAACGTCGCGCCTTTGGGATGCGGTTGCAGATTGTGCACCCGCACGCTGATTTGTGCGCGACTGATCCCGCCCATCGGCCGCAACACACGAATGCGGTTGCGCAAATGAATCAGCCCCAGCAGCGGAAACGGGAAGTCCTTGGCCGTGAGCAATTGCATCTGCAACGCGAAGGCGAGGATGTGTGGATACGTTGGCGGCAACAGACCGTCGTCGGCAAAACCGCAGACCTTGCGGTAGGCGGCCAGCCGTTGGCCATCGACATCAACGAAGCAACGCAAACCGCTGTCGGGTAATTGCGTGCCGGTGATCTTGCGTCGCGTCGCTGCCCGCGCATACAGCCCGGGAAGGCTCGGTTCACGGTCCAGTGTGTGCCATTCGATGCTCATGCCTAAGCCCCCAGAACACTTTGTCCACAGACCCGCAACGCCTGCCCGGTGAACGCGCCGGTACCCGGTTGCGCCAGCCACGCCACCGCCTCGGCGACGTCCTGCGGCAAGCCGCCCTGGCCCAGCGAGCTCATGCGGCGCCCGGCTTCACGCAGGCCAAACGGGATGTGGGCAGTCATCTGGGTTTCGATGAACCCCGGCGCCACGGCGTTGATGCTGATGCCACGTTCCAGCAGCGTCGGCGCCCAGGCTTGCGCCAGACCGATCAATCCGGCCTTGCTCGCGGCGTAGTTGGTTTGCCCACGGTTGCCGGCGATACCGCTGATCGAGGCGAGCAAAACGATTCGCGCGTTGTCGTGCACAGTGCCGCTGTCGAGCAGAGCCTTGGTTAGCACTTGTGGCGCGTTGAGGTTGACCGCCAGCACGGCGTCCCAGAATTCCGGGGTCATGTTGGCCAGAGTTTTGTCACGGGTGATCCCGGCGTTGTGCACCAGAATGTCGAGGCCGTCGGGTAGCTGTTCGATCAGTTGTGCGCCAGCGTCTTCGGCGCAGATGTCGAGGGTAATGCTGCGCCCGCCAAGGCGCGCGGCGAGGGCGTCGAGATCAGTCTTGGCCGGCGGCACGTCAAGCAGGATGACGTCAGCACCGTCGCGGGCCAGGGTTTCGGCGATGGAGGCGCCAATGCCTCGCGCAGCACCGGTCACCAAGGCTTTGCTTCCAGCCAGTGGCCGTGTCCAGTCGGTGACCGGTGTCGCACACGCGGTCAGGCGAATCACCTGCCCGGACACGAACGCACTTTTCGGCGAAAGGAAAAACCGCAGCGGGCCTTCCAGTTGATCTTCGGCCCCTTCGCCAACATAGATCAACTGCAGCGTGCCGCCGCTGCGCAGCTCTTTGGCCAGCGAGCGGGAAAACCCTTCGAGTGCCCGTTGGGCGCTGGCGGCGAACGGATCTTCCAGGGTTTCCGGCGCTCGGCCAAGCATCACCAGATGGGCGCTGTGCTCAAGATTCTTCATCAACGGCTGGAAAAACTCGCGCAGTTGCTTGAGGTGGTCGGTGTGCTGCAAATGACTGGCGTCGAACACCACGGCCTTGATTTTCGGGCCATGGCCGGGAATCCACGCGGTGGCCATCGACGGTTCGGTGCCATAGCTGTAGATCGCATCGGTCAGGCGGTTGGCGAACGCATTGACGCGCTCAGTCAACGGCCCGCCCCCGATCAGCAGTGCACCGTCCACCGGCCGCAGGCGGCCGCCCTGCCAGCGTTCCAGCCGCACCGGCGACGGCAGGCCCAGAGCCCCGACCAGACGATGGCCGATGGACGAATTGGCGAAGTCGATATAGCGGTCAGACATGGAACGCTCTCCAGAAGTTGGGGTTCAAAGTGTGGACTACCCACGGCAATCAATCGTTCGATCCAGGCAATAAGGCCTACGCTAGAACAGCAGAGTAGTTTGCCCAGGCTGTTTTGTTGCCGGCTCCCACAAGGTTCCAGGTGAATCAGGATATTCAATAAGGAGGTTTTCATGAGTCAGTTGCGCCGCGTCGCGATCATCGGCGGTAACCGTATCCCTTTCGCCCGTTCCAACGCCCCGTACGCCACGGCCAGCAATCAGGCGATGCTCACCGCTGCCCTCGAAGGCCTGATCGAGCGCTACAACCTGCACGGCCAGCGCATGGGCGAGGTGGTGGCAGGCGCGGTGCTTAAATTGTCACGGGATATGAACCTGACCCGCGAATGCGTACTCGGCTCACGTCTTTCGCCGGCTACGCCTGCCTATGACATCCAGCAAGCCTGCGGCACTGGCCTTGAGGCCGCGTTGCTGGTGGCCAACAAAATCGCCCTCGGGCAGATCGATTGCGGCATCGCCGGCGGTGTCGACACCACCTCGGATGCGCCGATCAGCGTCAACGAAGGCCTGCGCAAAATCCTCCTGCAAGCCAATCGCGCCAAAACCACGGGCGACAAACTCAAGGCTTTCCTGCAACTGCGGCCCAACCATTTGATCCCGGAGTTTCCGCGCAATGGCGAACCGCGCACCGGCCTGTCGATGGGCCAACACTGCGAATTGATGGCGCAGACCTGGAACATTGCTCGCGAAGATCAGGATCAACTGGCGCTTGAAAGTCATCACAAGCTCGCCGCGTCCTACAGCGAAGGCTGGCACAACGACCTGATGACGCCGTTCCTTGGCCTGACTCGCGACAATAATCTGCGCCCGGACCTGACCCTGGAAAAACTCGCCTCGCTGAAACCGGCCTTCGAAAAAAGCGCCAAAGGCACGCTGACGGCGGGCAACTCCACACCGCTGACCGATGGAGCCTCTGTGGTCTTGCTGGGCAGTGAGGAATGGGCGAAGGAACGTGGTTTGCCCATCCTGGCCTACCTGCGCGATGGCGAGGCGGCGGCGGTGGATTTCGTCAACGGCGCCGAGGGCCTGTTGATGGCGCCGGTGTATGCGGTGCCACGGTTGCTGGCGCGTAACGGCCTGACCCTGCAGGATTTCGACTACTACGAGATTCATGAAGCGTTTGCCGCGCAGGTGTTGTGCACGCTAAAGGCCTGGGAAGATCCCGAGTACTGCAAAACCCGTTTGGGGCTCGATGCGCCGTTGGGCTCGATAGACCGCAGCCGTCTCAATGTGAAGGGCAGTTCGTTGGCGGCCGGGCACCCGTTTGCCGCGACAGGTGGGCGGATTGTCGCGAATTTGGCGAAGTTGCTGGACGCGGCTGGGAAGGGCCGGGGGCTGATTTCGATTTGTGCGGCGGGTGGACAGGGGGTTACCGCTATTATCGAGCGTTGACGCCCATTTCACTGTGGGAATGGCGTCATGTCAGATTCTGTCGCAAATGCCCTCAACGCCATTTGCCAATATTCATGACCGGCTCCGCTATGATTGGCCGCGGTCGATTTTCCGGCACAGTGTGTGCATCTTCAACGTTCACAGGTCGGCACCCCCTCCCCGAGATGCGAGGATTGCCGTATAACGAGTGACATTCGCGTGTTTGGTAATAAAGGACCCACAATAAAAGCTGATGAAGACTCCAAAACGCATTGAACCCCTGATCGAGGACGGTCTGGTCGACGAAGTGCTGCGTCCACTGATGAGTGGTAAAGAAGCAGCTGTTTATGTGGTGCGCTGTGGCAATCAGTTGCGTTGCGCAAAGGTCTACAAGGAGGCGAACAAACGCAGTTTCCGTCAGGCGGCCGAGTATCAGGAAGGCCGCAAGGTGCGCAACAGCCGACAGGCTCGCGCCATGGCAAAAGGCTCCAAGTTCGGTCGCAAAGAGACCGAGGATGCCTGGCAGAACGCCGAGGTGGCGGCACTGTTCCGTCTGGCCGGTGCCGGGGTGCGAGTGCCCAAGCCGTACGACTTCCTCGATGGCGTGCTGTTGATGGAACTGGTGGCCGACGAATTCGGCGAGGCCGCGCCGCGTCTGAATGACGTCGTGCTGGAGCCCGATCAGGCCCGCGAGTATCACGCGTTCCTGATTTCGCAGATCGTGCTGATGTTGTGTACCGGTCTGGTGCACGGTGACCTCTCCGAGTTCAACGTGCTGCTGACACCGACCGGCCCGGTCATCATCGACCTGCCGCAAGCGGTGGACGCGGCGGGCAACAACCACGCGTTCAGCATGCTCGAACGTGACGTTGGCAACATGGCTTCGTACTTCGGCCGTTTTGCGCCGGAGTTGAAGAAGACCAGGTACGCCAAGGAAATGTGGGCGCTGTACGAAGCCGGCATCTTGCACCCGGGCAGCGTGCTGACCGGCGAGTTCGACGATCCGCAGGATCTGGCCGACGTCGGCGGGGTGCTGCGTGAGATCGAAGCGGCGCGGCTGGACGAAGAGCGCAAGCAAGCGATTCGGGCAGCCGATGATGAGCCCAAGGGCAAGTCAGAGGAACCACCGCCACCACCGTGGATGCAATGATCGTTTAGAAAAACCGGCTTCGGCCGGTTTTTTGTGCCCGCCCCATTCTCGCCTGCACCGAAGTTCCCCTGTGTGCGGGCTGGCTCGCGAAAGGGGCGTGTCAGTCGTCATCAATGTTGCCTGATACAACGCGTTCGCGAGCCAGCCCGCTCCCAAAGGTTCTATGGTGTTGCTCCAATGTGTATGGGAATCTTGTTCGCCTGCGCGCACTCAAGGACTGAATGTGACCCCTCCTCGCAACGCCCACCTGATCATCACTGCCCGGCTGATCTCCGATTTCGGCGCCTTCCTCAACATGGTCGCGCTGGCCACTTACGTCTACTTGCTGAGCAACAGCGCCATGAGCGTGGGGATCTTCCTCGCCAGTCGCGTCGGTGGCGGGATTTTCGCCAGTCTGATCGGCACGCGGTTTTACCGACGCTTCAGCGGGCGTGTACCGCTGATCGCGTTCGATCTGTTACGCGCCGCTGTGCTCGGTTTGCTGTTGATCGTGCCGGTCGCTCAGCAAGCGTTGCTGTTGCCGTTTATTGCGTTCGGCCTGGGCCTGGGCAATTCGATGTTTGCCATCGGCCTCAACAGCCAGTTGCCGCGTTTGATTCCTGAGGCGCAGTTAATCAAGACCAATGCCTGGATCACCTCGGCCTCGTCGGCGGCGATGGTCGGCGGCAGTCTGGTCTCGGGGTTATTGGTGGCAGGCTTCGGTTTTGAAACGGTGTTCGCCCTGAATGCGCTGACCTATTTGCTGGCGGCTTTGTTGATTGTGCCGCTGCGTTTCGCCCCATCGACCCTCAATGAAGCGCCTGAACGCGGCGAATGGTCAGCCCTCAAGCAAGGTCTGCGCAGTGCCCCGGTGATTGCCGCGATGCTCGCCGTGACGATGGCCGACACCTTGGGCAGCGCCGCGCACAACGTCGGTTTCCCGATCATTTCCAAACTGCTGTCGCCCGATTCGGCCAGCACAACCCTGGGCTTGATGCTCGCGGTGTGGGCCAGCGGCAAGCTGCTCGGCGCACGGATCGCCAGTCGCCTCAAAGGCTCGGACAACAGCCATCTGGAGCGGCGGTTTTTCTTTGGCGTGGCGCTGATGTCCTGCGGGTTCATCCTGATGTTCCAGCAACACAGCCTTTTGGGATTGTTGCTGTTTTCATTGCCGGCGGGATTGGGCGACGGCTTTTCCGAGGTCGGTCTGCTGTCGCGTCTGCAACGTGAGCCCGAACACCTGCGCCTGCCGATCTTCAGCTTTTTGACCCTGCTGCAAATGACCGGGTT
This sequence comes from Pseudomonas sp. RA_15y_Pfl2_54, assembly GCF_963971015.1. Classification (NCBI taxonomy): domain Bacteria; kingdom Pseudomonadati; phylum Pseudomonadota; class Gammaproteobacteria; order Pseudomonadales; family Pseudomonadaceae; genus Pseudomonas; species Pseudomonas sp. RA_15y_Pfl2_54. The sequence goes on along the minus strand of NZ_CAXAPN010000004.1, from coordinate 29,126 downwards.
CGGCGTGGGTATGCTGATCGCCGCCCCGTTCTATGGGTGGTGGACGCCGGGGGCTGTGGTCATGCTGTTTCACGGCATTCCCTTGGGCACGTTGCTGGCGGTGAAAGGGCTGGCGATCAGGCGCGAGCGGGTTGCGCGCAGCAGCCCGACGCCAGTTCCTTGAGGATCGGGCAATCGGGGCGATGGTCACCGAGGCAGTGCTCGACCAGATCCTGCAGGGTGTCGCGCAACTGGCCAAGCTCGCGGATCTTGTGGTTCAACTCGTCGATGTGCTGACGGGCCAACGCCTTCACATCGGCACTGGCCCGTTGGCGATCCTGCCAGAGGGTCAGCAGTTTGCCGACCTCTTCCAGTGAAAAGCCCAGGTCCCGCGAGCGCTTGATGAACGCCAGCGTGTGCAGATCATCGTCGCCGTAAATCCGATAGCCGCTGTCGGTGCGATGGGCCGCTTTAAGCAAACCGATCGACTCGTAATAGCGGATCATTTTCGCGCTCAGGCCACTGTGCTTGGCTGCTTGGCCGATGTTCATCGGTGCTCCTCCAGATCCTTGGGCTTCCAGGTTTTCAACAGTAGCGCATTGCTCACCACGCTGACGCTCGACAGCGCCATCGCCGCGCCGGCCAACACCGGGTTGAGGAAGCCGAACGCTGCCAACGGAATGCCGACCAGGTTGTAGACGAAGGCCCAGAACAGGTTCTGGCGGATCTTCGCGTAGGTCTTGCGGCTGATGTCCAGCGCCGCCGGCACCAGCCGTGGATCGCCGCGCATCAGGGTGATGCCCGCCGCATGCATGGCCACGTCGGTGCCGCCTCCCATGGCGATGCCGATGTCGGCGGCGGCGAGAGCCGGGGCGTCATTGATGCCATCGCCGACCATGGCGACGACGCCGGTTTTCTTCAGTTCGGTGACGGTGGCGGCTTTGTCGGCTGGCAGTACCTCGGCGTGCACGTTTTCAATGCCCAAGGCCTGGGCCACCACGCGGGCGCTGCCACGGTTGTCGCCGGTCAGCAGATGACTGTGGATGCCTCGTGCGGCCAGTTGTTGCACCGCTTCCAGTGCCCCGGGTTTCAACGTGTCACCGAAGGCAAACAACCCGAGAATACGCGGCTCGGGGCTTTGTTCAATCAGCCACGACAGGGTGCGGCCTTCGGCTTCCCAGGCTTTGGCGGATTCGCCCAGAGTCCCGGCGTTTAAACCGTTGTCTTCGAGCATCCGCCGATTGCCCAGCGCCAGACGCCGACCTTCGAAAGTGCCGGCAATGCCGCGACCGGTCAGCGATTGGCTGTCGCTGACGTCGGGCACCGTCAGATCACGTTCGGCAGCGGCGTCCAGCACGGCTTTGGCCAGCGGATGCTCACTGCCGCGTTGCAGGGCGCCGGCCAGTTTCAGCAGATTGTTTTGATCACCATCGACCGCGTTGAAATGCGCGATGCGTGGCGCGCCGGAGGTCAGCGTGCCAGTCTTGTCGAACACCACGCTGCTGACTTCATGAGCGCGTTCCAAGGCTTCGGCGTCCTTGATCAGGATGCCGTGACGCGCTGCCACGCCGGTGCCGGCCATGATGGCGGTGGGCGTGGCGAGGCCCAAGGCGCAGGGGCAAGCGATGACCAATACGGCGACCGCGTTGATCAGCGCGGTTTCCATCGGCGCGCCGTACAGCCACCAGCCGATCAGCGTTGCCAGGGCCAAAACCAACACGGTTGGCACAAACACCTGGCTGACTTTATCCACCAGTTTCTGGATCGGTGCTTTCGCCGCCTGAGCGTCTTCCACCAGACGAATGATCCGCGCCAGTACGCTTTCGGCGCCCAGGGCGGTGGTGCGCACCTGCAACCGGCCTTCCCCGTTGATCGCGCCACCGGTGACCTTGTCGCCGGGTTGTTTCGGCACCGGCAGGCTCTCACCACTGATCAGGGCTTCGTCGGCGTGGCTCTGGCCCTCCAGCACTTCACCGTCGACCGGGAAGCGCTCGCCGGGTTTGACCAGAACCACGTCGTTCAGATGCAGGGCGCTGATGGCGACGTCCTGTTCGCGACCGTCGATCAATTGAATCGCCCGTTCCGGACGCAAGGCTTCGAGCGCGCGGATGGCGCTGGCGGTCTGGCGTTTGGCGCGGCTTTCCAGGTATTTGCCGAGCAACACCAGGGCGATGACCACCGCCGATGCTTCGAAGTACAGGTGCGGCATGCGCCCGGCAGCGGTGGCCCACTCGTAAAGGCTCAAGCCATAACCGGCACTGGTGCCAAGGGCGACAAGCAAGTCCATGTTGCCGGCGCCGGCGCGGACGGCTTTCCACGCCGCGACATAGAAGCGGGCGCCGAAAATGAATTGCACCGGAGTAGCGAGAGCAAATTGCGCCCAGGCCGGCAGCATCCAATGAATGCCGAACGGTTGCAGCAGCATCGGCGCCACCAGTGGCAGGGCGAGGGCGATCGCACAGATCAGCGCCCAGCGTTCGTGTTGCAGGTGTTGATGCTGTTTGTCGGTTGGCGGGTGTTCGGCTTGCCAGACGCTGGCCGAATAACCGGCCTTGCTCACCGCGTCGAGCAGGGTTTGCTCATCGACCTGCCCAAGCAGCTCAAGGTGGGCGCGCTCGTTGGCCAGGTGGACGCTGACGCTTTTCACCCCGGGAACTTTGTTCAGGGCGCGTTCGACGCGGCCGACGCAAGAGGCGCAGGTCATGCCGTCGATGCTCAGTTCGAGTGTCTGCTGCGGCACGCTATAGCCGGCGCGCGCTATCGCGTCCATCAAGGCCGGCAGACTGTCGGCGGGGGCCTGGACGCGGGCCTGTTCGGTGGCGAGATTGACACTGACGGCACTGGCGCCGCTGACTTTGCTCAAGGCCCGCTCGACACGCCCGGCGCAACTGGCGCAGGTCATGCCGGCAATCGGCAGATCGAAAGTGATGGATTCGGACATCGGTCGTACTCCCTGTAGAGGATGCCTACAAGGATCAACCTTGCCATGCGGGCAAGGTCAAGCGCCAATCGGCACGATGTCGCAGGGCAAAAAAATGCGAGCGGGCTGGCTCGCGAAGGGGCGTGACATTCAAGGTCTTTGTTGAATGACACAACGCTTTCGCGAGCCAGCCCGCTCCCACATTCTGGACGGGCTTAATATTCGAGGGCGGCGGGCCGCAGGTACAAGCCTTTGGCGGATGAGGCGATACGGTACTTCACCACATCGCCAGCCTTGAGCGAGATCTCCTGCGCCGGTGGTGCCAGCATGCCGGGCTGACAACCCGATACTTGACCTGGCTCCAGTTTCAGACGAATCGAAAAAGTACCATGGGGCAGGTTGAACGAGGTGGACTGCTCTTGAAGCAGTCGCCCTGCAAACTGATCCTGGATGTACACGCCAATCTCGCAAGACGTCGGCACTTCCAGACGCTCGCGCGAAATGATCAGAACGGCGTAGTCCTCCCCGGTCGCGTTGGCCTGAGGCAGGAAGGCGAAGAGGCTGAGCAAGCCAAACAGGCTGAAAGCTGACCAGCGCATGGCTGAATCTCCTGAATTTAGGTCATTGATGCACGCAGCTTGGCCGAGCGCGGCGCCGATTGCCAGCCCGGCCGTTTATTCAAGAACTTGACCTTGTCACCGTGGCAAGCTCAAAACTGCTGGCAACCTCACTCAAAGGAGTCATCCCATGCAAGTGTTCAACGTTCAAGGCATGTCCTGCGGCCACTGCGTCAAAGCGATCACCAACGCGGTGCAAGCCAAGGATCCGGCGGCCGTTGTGCAGGTTGATCTGGCAGCCAAAGAGGTCGGTGTCGACAGTGTAATGACGGCCGATCAGGTGATCGCCGCCATCAGCGAGGAAGGTTACGCCATCAAACTCGTCTGATTTTTAATAGTTAGCGAGCTATCGGAATGTTCAAGGCGTCCGGGCGCGGCTAAACTGTCGGGCTGCCGACTTGCCAACCTGGATGCCTGATGAACTTCCGTACCATTCTGATTCTCGGTGCCTTGACCGCCTTCGGTCCCTTGGCGATCGACTTTTATTTACCTGCGTTTCCCTCCATGGCGCTGGCATTCGCTACCGATGAAAAACACGTCCAGATGACGCTGGCCGCGTACTTCCTTGGTCTGTCGATTGGCCAACTGGCTTACGGCCCGGTAGCGGATCGCTTCGGTCGACGGGTTCCGTTGCTTATTGGTCTGGCGCTGTTCACGCTGGCGTCCCTGGCCTGCGCTTATGCGCCAAATCTGGAATGGCTGATCGGCGCACGCTTCGTGCAGGCGCTGGGTGGCTGTGCGGGGATGGTGATTTCTCGGGCGGTGGTCAGCGACAAATGCGATGCGGTGGGCTCGGCGAAGGTCTTTTCGCAGCTGATGCTGGTGATGGGCCTGGCCCCCATCCTGGCGCCGATGCTCGGCGGCCTGCTGGTCAACACCACGGGTTGGCAGTCGATCTTTCTGGTGCTGACCGTTTTCAGTGCATTGGCCGGCTTGGCGGTGGCCCTCGGTCTGCCGGAAAGTATGCCGGCGCATATACCGCGCCAACCGTTGTCCGGTGCCTTGCGCCAGTATGGACGCCTGTTGAAGGATCCGGTTTATATCGGCCATGCCCTGACCGGCGGCATCGCCATCGCCGGGATGTTTGCCTACATTGCGGGCTCACCGTTCATCTTTATCAAACTGTATGGCGTGCCGGCGGAGCATTTCGGCTGGCTGTTCGGCACCAACGCGGCGGGGTTCATTCTGGTGGCGCAAATCAATGCGCGGCTATTGGCCAGGCGAGGCCCGGCGTTTCTGCTGTCGCGCGCGGTCTGGGTTTATCTGGCCGCCGGTCTGACTTTGCTAGCGGTCGCGGCTTTGCACACCGAGGCACTGTGGCCGCTGCTGATCCCTTTGTTCATCTGTGTGGCCAGCCTTGGCTGCATCAGTCCCAATGCCGCAGCCTGTGCAATGAATGGGCAGGGTGGCCGCGCCGGCAGTGCGTCGGCGTTGCTCGGCTGCATGCAGTTCAGCGTCGCCGCTGGGGCTTCGGCGCTGGTGGGCGTGTTGCACGATGGCTCCGCCGTGCCGATGGCAATGGTCATCAGCCTGTGCGGTTTGTTGGTGGTGAGCGCCGCGATGCTCACCCGGCGTTTACAGAATGCCCGAACACTGGCGCAAGCCCGGGCCGAGGCATAAGAAAACCTCAACCGGCAGCGCGTTGCTGGCTGAGGTCGGGGATCTGATGGGGCGCGCAAATGCGCGCTTCGAGGGTGCGGATGAAGGCCAAGGCTTCGGCTTCACTGCGGAATGTCACGGCGTGCTGGTCCAGGCGAACCTGCCATTGAGACTTTGCCACTTCTTTTATCAGGATCTTCATTGCTGACCTCCCTTGCGTAAAAGATGTATCGCAGAGGCGTCGATTGTAGACCTGAATACGATCGCAATTGTGACAAGGATCAACTGTCAGACTGACGGCCCAAAAAATATCGCAGCCCCCGCCAGCCCGTTATTGGCGCTGCCGAAGACTGCGATTTTTTGCTGTTTAGAAACCTTCTAAAACAATTTTTCCCTTGGCTTTGCCGCTCTCCAGCAATTCATGCGCCCGACGCAGATTCGCCGCATTGATGCTGCCAAAGTGCTCGCCAACCGTCGTCTTCAATGTTCCGGCATCAACCAGTTCGGCCACGCGGTTGAGCAGGTTGTGCTGTTCGATCATGTCCGGCGTCTCGAACAGCGAGCGGGTGTACATGAACTCCCAGTGCAGTGACAGGCTCTTGCGCTTGAGCTTGGTCACGTCCAGCGACTTCGGATCGTCGATCAGCGCCAGCTTGCCTTGCGGCGCCAGGGCTTCGATCAGTTGGTCCAGGTGCTGCTCGGTCTGGGTCAGGCTGGCGACGTGGGTCACTTGGTTGATCCCGGCACGCTTGAGCGCTTCGCTCAGCGGCTGGCTGTGATCGATCACCAGGTCCGCGCCCAACTCGCTGACCCAATCGCGGGTCTGCTCACGGGAGGCGGTGCCGATCACGTTCAGACCGGTCAGTTGCTTGGCCAGTTGCGTGAGGATCGAGCCCACGCCGCCCGCCGCGCCGACGATCAGCAGGCTCTGGCCTTCGGCGGTTTTACCTTCGCGAATTTGCAGGCGTTCGAAGAGCAACTCCCACGCGGTGATCGCGGTCAGGGGCAGGGCGGCGGCTTCAGCGAAACCCAGGGATTTGGGCATGTGCCCGACAATTCGCTCATCCACAACGTGCCGTTCGCTGTTGCCACCCGCGCGGGCGATGGAACCGGCGTAGAAGACGTTATCGCCAGCCTTGAACAGCGTCACTTCACTGCCCACAGCCTTGACCACTCCGGCCACGTCCCAGCCCAGCACTTTCGCCGCGCCGCCTTCAGGGGCGACGTTCTGGCGAATTTTGGTATCCACGGGATTGACCGAAATGGCTTTGACTTCCACCAGCAAATCGCGCGGGCCAGCCACCGGTTCCGGCAGCTCGATGTCTTGCAGGGATTTTGCGTCGCTGATCGGCAGGGAGGCGTAATAAGCAATGGCTTTCATGAGGGGCTCCGTAAAGGTAATAAAAGAAAGGTTCAGGCGATGCTGCCCAGACGTTTGAGTTCGAAGTGTTCGATGCACTGGCCGGCAGTGGCCTGGAAATTCTGAAAGTGTGCGCTGGCGTTGTGCGCTTGCAGGATGGCTTCGCTGGCCCAGTGTTCGATTACGTAGAACACCTGCGGGTCGGTCAGATCGCGATGCAAGTCATACTGACTGCAACCGTCTTCGGCACGGCTTGGCTCTACCAGTGCGCGCAACGCCTGCTCAAGGGTGTCCTGTTGGCCGGGTTTGGCGGTCAGGGTGGCAATAGCGGTGAATGGCTGGGACATGCTCGGCTCCATAGAAGCGGGATGAATTCGATGGCGCAGATGATTGGCTATTTCTCTGCAAGATAAAACCGGCTAAAAGAGCAGTCTCTTTCAATGTTTTTTTGATAGTCGAGGCTGTGGATGCTGCGTTTCGATGACTTGCAGTTGTTTGTTCGGGCGGCGGATCTGGGCAGCCTGTCAGCGGCGGCGCGGGTGATGGACATGTCCGCCGCGGTGGCCAGTGCGGCGTTGAAGCGCATTGAGCAGCAACTCGGCGCACGGTTGCTGGCGCGCTCCACGCGCAGTCTTCGCCTGACAGCCGAGGGTGAAGGCTTTCTCGAATACGCCCGGGCCGCGCTGAGCAACCTCGATGAGGGCCGACGTCTGTTGGCCAGCGGGCAGGAGCAGGTCAGCGGGGTCTTGCAGTTGTCGGCACCTTCGGATTTCGGGCGCAACCTGTTGTTGCCCTGGCTCGACGAGTTCCAGCGTGAACATCCGAAACTGACCGTACGCCTGTTGCTCGGCGACCGCATCGCCGACCTGTTTCGCCAGCCGGTGGACATCGCCCTGCGTTATGGCGAGCCGGAAGACTCCAGCCTGATCGCCTTGCCCATCGCCCCGCATAACCGCCGCGTGCTTTGCGCATCCCCGGCCTATCTGGCGCGGCACGGCGAACCGCGCCAACTCGAACAACTGGCTCAGCACAATTGCCTGTTGTACATGCTCGGCAGCCGGGTGCATGACCACTGGAGTTTTCACGACGGTAAGCGCGAAGTCGGTTTGACCGTCAGTGGCGATCGTTTCAGTGACGACGCCGACGTCGTGCGGTTGTGGGCGGTGGCCGGCGCGGGCATTGCCTACAAATCCTGGCTGGACGTGGGCGCCGATGTCCTCGCCGGGCGCCTCAAAGTGCTGTTGCCGGAGCTGCTTTGTGAGCGCGCTCCGCTGAATCTTTTGTGCGCACATCGCGCACAATTGAGTAAGCCGGTGAACCTGCTGAGGGAAATGCTCGCCAGCCGTTGCGCTGATTTGAGTAGTCAATTTCCCGTTTTCCAGAAACTTGATCATTAGTCGCAGGTAAATAGAGAAATTTCTGTCAGGAACAATCACCACACGTGCAGGCCGCGACGCGGGACGGGGCGTGCATCCCGCTTATACTAGCGCCCGCCTCATGCCAGTACCGAAACCCGGCCCGGACGACGTCACACCCAGCAGTCCCTGTTCAATTCAGGGCTGTGCAAGGGTGGCGGGTTCTATGCCGGAACATGTTGTGTCAATGGCCTGCCTTGCCCCGGCTCAGGGCGATTTTCACGTCTTGGCCGCCGACCCATTACTGGTCAAGATGTCTCCGAGCAGTAGACGATACGATTCCACAGGGAGTGAATACATGGAACATGCACCTTGCATCAGCCAGATCGCCACGTTGCTGGCCGACCCCAAGCGCAGCGCGATGATGTGGGCGCTGATGGACGGCTCGGCCCGGCAGACCGAGGAGCTAGCGCTACTGGCAGGACTGTCGCCGTCGTCGGCCAGCGCGCATCTGGCACGCTTGTCCACCGGCGGTCTGTTGAAGGTTGAAGTTCGTGGTCGCAAGCGGTTTTTCCGTCTTTCGGCACCGGAGGTGGGGGCGGCGATAGAAGCGCTGGCCAGCGCGACCATTGCCAGTGCTCCGCGGGAAGTCGCCGAAGTGTTCAAGCGCGCCACACCCATGGCCAAACCTCAGACGGCACCCTCATCGCTATTGCGCGCACGTTTTTGTGATGACCATTTGGGCGGCACGCTGGCTGCCGATCTGTACCAGCGACTGCTCGACGCCGGCTGGATCGAACAGCTTGAACAACGCGTGGTGGTGACCCATAAAGGCGCTAAACAGTTGGCCAGTCGCGGCGTGTTCATCCAGGCGCTGGCCCATCGCAACGTGCAGGTGGCTTGCGCTTGCCCGGACTGGAGCGAGCGTCGTCCGCACATGGGCGGTTCACTCGGTGCGGCATTGCTGCAGTTGTTCATGCAGTCCGGTTGGCTGACATTGCCCAATGATTCAAGAGCCCTGCAACTGACGGACACCGGCCAGCGGGAATTGCATCGATTTGCCAAGGAAACCGAGCTGGAGATGGCGTGATAGAGCATTCGAGATCGACGTCAGGCGTGTCGGCGTCGTCTACGACTGCGAGCAGGTCGCATCCAGTACGGCCTCTGTATCACCATCGCGCACACTCAATCCGGGGATATTTCGGATGGGGGAGGCGATATGGACACTCAAGGCTTCAGCGCGGCAGAACGCTTGGAAAGACTGCCGATCAGCGGTTATCACCGGATCATTTTCATCATCATCGCCCTGGCGTTTTTCTTTGACTCCATGGACCTGGCGATGATGACGTTCCTGCTCGGCTCGATCAAAGCCGAGTTCGGCCTGAGCAGTGCGCAGGCAGGGCTGCTCGCCAGTTCGAGTTTCTTCGGTATGGTGCTCGGCGCGTCGTTGTCCGGCATGCTCGCCGACCGTTTCGGACGCAAACCGGTGTTTCAGTGGAGCATCGTCCTGTGGGGGCTGGCCAGTTATCTCTGCTCGACGGCGCAAACGATCGAGTCGCTGACGCTGTTCCGCATCCTGCTGGGGATTGGCATGGGCATGGAGTTTCCGATTGCCCAATCGATGTTGTCGGAGCTGATTCCGGCTCAGCGACGCGGGCGCTACATCGCCTTGATGGACGGCTTCTGGCCGCTGGGTTTTGTCGCGGCCGGGGTGCTGTCGTATTTCCTGCTGCCGCTGATTGGCTGGCGCGACATCTTTCTGGTGTTGGCGGTGCCGGCGGTGTTTGTGCTGGCGATCCGTTTTTTCATTCCCGAATCACCGCGCTGGCTGGAACAGGCCGGAAAACATCAGGCCGCCGATAAGGTCTTGAGCGGGATCGAAGCACGGGTGCGCGCATCGCTCGGTGGCGCCGCGTTGCCGTTACCGCTGCGTATACCGCGCACTGTGACGCCCCCGGGCGACTTCTTTTCGGCGCTCAAGCAGATCTGGTCGCCACAGTATCGCCAGCGCACAACGATGATCTGGAGTGTGTGGTTCTTCGCGCTGCTGGGTTTTTATGGCCTGACGTCCTGGCTCAGCGCATTGCTGCAACAGTCTGGTTTCGCCGTGACGCAGTCGGTGTATTACACGGTGCTGATTTCCCTGGGCGGGATTCCCGGTTTCCTGATGGCGGCGTGGCTGGTGGAACGCTGGGGACGTAAACCGGTGTGCATCGTCACGCTGCTCGGCGGGGGGGTAATGGCGTTTCTGTATGGGCAGAGCGCGGTGTTCGGCGGCAATGTGGCGCTGCTGATCAGCACAGGGTTGCTGATGCAGTTCTTCCTGTTTGGCATGTGGGCAGTGCTCTACACCTACACGCCGGAGTTGTATCCGACGTCAGCCCGGGCGACGGGCTCGGGATTCGCCTCGGCGATTGGTCGGGTGGGGTCGCTGCTCGGGCCTTTGGTGACCGGGCTGGTGTTCCCGGTGACCGGGCAGGGTGGGGTGTTTGCGCTGGGTGCGCTGTGCTTTGCGATTGCGGCAGGGGTGGTGTGGCTGTTCGGGATGGAGACGCGGGGCAAAACGCTGGAAGAGCTGACTGAAACACAAGTCGCAGGCTGAACATAAATGCCATGGTGGGAGCGGGCTTGCTCGCGAAGGGAGGGTGTCATTCAACAACCATGTCGACTGATACGACGCCTTCGCGAGCAAGCCCCACTTTAGCTCTTCAGTGTTGTTACGGTTTTACCAACCGTGCATCCAGGCTGTTCTGTGCCAGACGCTTGGCCTGATCCTGGGTCATGCCCAGGTGCTCGTGCAGCGCGTGGAAGTTCTCGGTCACGTAGCCGCCGAAGTACGCCGGGTCATCTGAGTTCACCGTAACCTTCACGCCACGCTCAAGCATGTCGAGAATGTTGTGCTGCGACATGTGATCGAACACGCAAAGCTTGGTGTTCGACAGCGGGCACACGGTCAACGGGATTTGCTCATCGATGATCCGCTGCATCAGGCGCTCGTCTTCGATGGCGCGCACGCCATGGTCGATACGCTGGATTTTCAGCAGGTCGATGGCCTCCCAGATGTACTCCGGTGGCCCTTCTTCACCGGCGTGGGCGACGGTCAGGAAGCCTTCGTGACGAGCGCGGTCGAACACGCGCTGGAACTTGCTCGGCGGATGACCCATCTCGGAACTGTCCAGGCCGACGGCGACAAACGCGTCACGGAACGGCAGCGCCTGATCGAGGGTTTTCTGTGCTTCGTCTTCGCTCAGATGGCGCAGGAAACTCAGGATCAAACCGCTGCTGATGCCCAGTTGCTGCTCACCATCTTTCAAAGCGGCGGCGATGCCGTTTAACACCACTTCGAACGGGATACCCCGATCGGTGTGGGTTTGCGGGTCGAAGAACGGTTCGGTGTGAATCACGTTCTGCTCTTTGCAGCGCAGCAGATAGGCCCAGGTCAGGTCGTAGAAATCCTGGGAGGTGCGCAGCACGTCGGCGCCCTGGTAATACAGGTCGAGAAATTCCTGCAGATTGTTGAAGGCGTAAGCCTTGCGCAGGGTTTCAACGTCGTTCCACGGCAGGGCGATCTTGTTGCGTTCGGCCAGGGAGAACAGCAGTTCGGGCTCCAGCGAGCCTTCCAGGTGCAGGTGCAGTTCAGCCTTGGGCAGGGCGTTGAGCCAGTCGTACATAGTCTTTTCTCATCAGGTGCAATGACGGCATTCTACAGATGCTTGCCGAAACAATTGGCAAAACCTGACCAAGCGATCCATCAGATTGCCTCCTGTTCCCGCCGATAGGCGTAGGTATCGGCGAAGCGCGAGAGCAGGAATTCGGCGCAAGTAGTGGTCGGATATTTCGCCGGATGCTGTGCGTCCCGGCAACCGGGCAGGCATTCGATGCGCGTGTCCGGGTGTGGCTCGGCGAAGAACGGCATCGAGTAGCGATCCACGCCCAGCGGGCTGATCACCCGGTGCGGTGTCGAGCGATATCGGTCGTTGCTCCAGCGCGCCATCATGTCGCCGAGGTTGACCACGAAGGTGCCGTCAATCGGCGGTGCGTCGATCCATTGGCCTTTGACGTTCTTTACTTGCAGACCACCCGCCGCATCCTGATAGAGCAAGGTGATGCAGCCGTAATCGGTGTGCGCGCCAGCGCCTTGTTGCTCGGCAGAACTGGCAGTGTGGCGCGGCGGGTAATGGATCATCCGCAACACGCTGACCGGCTCATTGAAACGGCTGTCGAAGAAATCACGCTCAATGCCAAGGGCTATCGTCATGGCGCGCAACAAGGTTTGCGCGAGGGCCTGCATGTCGAGGTAGTGCTGCTCCATCAAGGGTTGCCATCCCGCTTGCTCAGGATGGCGGTTCGGCCCGCGCAAGGGTTTCTCCGCCAGCACGTCGGGATGATCGACCGGCAGATGCAGACCCATGTCGAACGTTTCTTTCAGGTCGCTGGGTTTGCTCGGGTCGAGTTGCTCGGTGGCGATGGCGCCGTAGCCACGGTGATGGCGGGTCTGGGTGATGTCGATCTTGAGTTTTTCTGGCGCCGGTTGCGCAAAAAAACGCTGTGCGTGGTCGAGCAGTGCGTCGATGCGTTGCGCCGAAACAGGATGACCCTTGATGTAGAAGAACCCCCACTCGCGGCAGGCCTTGTCGATCTGCTCGGCCACGGCGGGCCAGGCGTTTTGGTCGTCGCTATAGAGCGGGCTGATGTCGATGATCGGAAGCTGATCCATACACAATCCTTGAAAGCACTGGAGAGCCAAACGTGACAACGGGCTTGCTCGCGAAGGCGGTGTATCAGGCCATTGCGTATCGACCGACACGACGCCTTCGCGAGCAAGCCCGCTCCCATAGGTGTGCGCTTACTTCGGCATCTCGGCCTTCATGCCTTCCACGTAATAGTTCATCGAGGCCAGTTCTGCGTTGGTTGCACTCACGCCCGCCGGGATTTTTTCGACCCCGGCCTGATCCTTGATCGGCCCGGTAAACGGCTTGAACGCGCCGCTCTTGATGTCGGCGATGATCTGCTCGGCTTCAGCCTTCACGGGCGCCGGCACCAGGTCGCTGATCGGCAGTTCAACCGTGCCTTCTTTCAAACCGCCCCAGTAGTCCTGGGATTTCCAGGTGTGGTCGATCACGCTTTGCGTCGCCTGAATGTAGTGCGGCGCCCAGTCGTTGACGATTGAAGTCAGCACCGCTTTCGGCCCGAAGTGCGCCATGTCGGAGGCGTAGCCCACGGCGTACACGCCACGACGTTCGGCCGCTTGAATCGGCGCGGGGCTGTCGGTGTGCTGGAACACCACGTCCACGCCCTGATCGATCAGGGCGTTGGCCGCATCGGCTTCCTTGCCCGGATCGAACCACGAGTTGACCCACACCACTTTGATCTCGGTGCCTGGGTTGTACTTGTTCAGGGCCAGTTGAATAGCGTTGATGTCGCGGATCACTTCCGGAATCGGGAACGAGGCGACGTAGCCGATTTTTTTGCTCTTGGTCATCTTCGCCGCGAGGAAACCACCGACGTAGCGACCTTCGTAAGTGCGTGCCAGATAGGTGCCGAGGTTCTTGTCCTGCTTGTAGCCGGTGGCGTGTTCGAAAGTCACTTTGGGAAACTGTTTGGCGACTTTCAGCGTCGGGTTCATGTAGCCAAACGAGGTGGTGAAGATCAGGTCGTACTTGTCCTTGGCCATGTTGCGGATCACCCGCTCGGCATCGGCACCTTCGGCGACGTTTTCCACAAAGTGGGTGGTGATCTGATCGCCGAATTTCTCGGCCAGTGCCTTGCGCCCCTGTTCATGCTGATACGTCCAGCCGTGGTCGCCGATCGGGCCGATATAGACGAAACCGACCTTCAGCGGATCGGCAGCGCTGGCGCTCAGACTGATCCCCAGACCGATGGCGGCGCACAGCAGTTTGTGCAGCGGACGTATTTGCATGAATTGGAGCTCCGTTTTGTTGTGTGTGGACAGCGTCAATGCAAATTGCTGACCAACAGGACAACAAACGTCTCCAAACCGCATAACGGCCTTCGCGAGCACGCTCGCTCCCACAGGGGAATGCATATCAATGTGGGCGCGGGCTTGCTCGCGAAGAGGTCGGCGCGGCCAATAAAAGTGCAACGAATGAAACGGCCGCCATTCACTGGTGCGCTAAGGTGTAACGAAACGTTAGCGCCGTTCCGCAGTCAGTAGCTCACTCGCACTCTCCGGCAAAAGGCCCGCCATGCTCACGATTCTCAAGCAAGAAAGCTTTCTACTGTTGGCGCTCATCGCCGCACTCGTCGCTTATCCACTGGAACACTGGCTGCTGCACAGCGGCCAGATCGTCGCCTTGGGCGCCGGGCTGGTGTTGATCGCGTTCATCGTCGTCGCCTCAATGCGCGTCGCCCACCACGCCGAACTGCTCGCCGAAAAAGTCGGCGACCCTTACGGCACGATGATTCTCACACTGGCCGCCGTGCTGGTCGAAGTGGTGATTCTGGCGATCATGATGAGCAACGAAGCGTCGCCCACCCTGGTGCGTGACACGATCTATTCTGCGGTGATGCTCGACATCAACGGCATCCTCGGCCTCGCGGCGCTGATGGGCGGGATCAAGCACGGCGAGCAGTCCTACAACGACGATTCGGCGCGCAGCTACAGCGTGATGATCCTCACCGCCATGGGCGTGTCGATGGTGGTGCCGGAGTTCATTCCCGAGGCTAACTGGAAGGTTTATTCGGCGTTCACCATCGGTGCGATGGTGGTGCTTTACACCTTGTTCCTGCGCATGCAGGTCGGGCCGCACAGCTATTTTTTCAGCTACAGCTACCCGGACAAGCGGCGCAAGAAAGAGCCGGTCGAACAGCAACCGAAACCGCTCAGATTGGGCTTGTCGATTGGCATTCTGGTGTTTGGTGTGGTGGTGATCGGCGCGCTGGCCGAGGTGATGTCGAAAACCCTCGATCTGGGCCTGGAGGGAACAGGGGCGCCGCCGGTGATCACGGCGATTCTGGTGGCGGCAATCTCGGCCGCGCCGGAAATTCTCACGGCATTGCGTGCGGCGCTGGCCAACCGCATGCAGTCGGTGGTCAACATCGCGATGGGCGCGTCACTGTCGACGGTGATCCTGACCGTGCCGGTGATGGAAGCCATGGCGCTGTATACCGGTCAGCCGTTTCAGATGGCGATGACGCCAGTGCAGACGGTGATGATCTTCATCACCCTGATCGTCAGTGCGATCAACCTCAACGACGGCGAAACCAACGCCATTGAGGGTATGACGCACTTTGTGTTGTTTGCGACGTTCATCATGCTGTCCCTGCTCGGGCTCTAGGAACACCACAATTCCAAATGAGGGAGCGGGCTTGCTCGCGAAAGCGGTCTGTCAGGCAGCTTAAAACTGACTGACACGACGCCTTCGCGAGCAAGCCCGCTCCCACAGGTTTTATCGGTGGTGAATCAGGTGCCGGCGATCAGTTGGCGCGCGGCCTGGCTGTGATCGGCAATCAAGCCCTTGAGATCCAGGCCTTCGACCTGGCCGTCAACCACACGCCACTTGCCGCCGATCATCACTCGATCCGCACGATCGGCGCCACACAGCAGCAGCGCCGAAATCGGATCATGGCTACCGGAGAAGCGCAGCTCATCGAGCTTGAACAGTGCCAGATCGGCCTGCTTGCCGACCGCCAGTTCACCGATGTCGGTGCGGCCCAACAGGCTCGCCGACCCCTTGGTCGCCCACCCCAGCACACGCTCGGGGGTAATTTTCTCGGCGCCATAACGCAGACGCTGGATGTACAACGCCTGCCGCGCTTCCAGAATCATGTTCGACGCATCGTTGGACGCCGAGCCGTCGACCCCCAGACCAAACAGCGCGCCAGCGTCGGTCAGATCGATACTCGGGCAAATGCCGGAGGCCAGACGCATGTTCGAACTCGGGCAATGGCAAATGCCGGTGCCGGCCTGGCCGAGGCGGGTGATTTCGTCCGGGTTGAAGTGGATGCCGTGGGCCAGCCAGGTGCGCGGGCCGAGCCAGCCGACGCTGTCCAGATAATCGACGGTGCGCAGGCCGAAACGCTGCAGGCAGAAGTCCTCTTCATCGAGGGTTTCGGCCAGGTGCGTGTGCAGGCGCACGTCTAGCTGGTTCGCCAGTTCAGCACTGGCCGACATGATTTCCGGCGTCACCGAGAAGGGCGAGCACGGTGCCAGGGCGATCTGGATCTGCGCGCCATCGCCACGCTCGTGGTACTCGCGAATCAGGCGCTGACTGTCGTCGAGAATCACCTGGCCTTCCTGCACGGTCTGCTGCGGCGGCAGGCCGCCGTCCTTCTCGCCGAGACTCATCGAGCCGCGAGTGAGCATGGCGCGCATGCCCAGTTCACGCACGGTTTCGACTTGTACGTCGATGGCGTTTTCCAGACCGTCCGGGAACAGGTAATGGTGGTCGGCGGCGGTGGTGCAACCTGACAGCAGCAATTCAGCCAAAGCCACTTTCGTGGCGAGGGCAAGTTTTTCAGGCGTCAGGCGTGCCCACACCGGGTACAGGGTTTTCAGCCAGGGAAACAAGGGCTGGTTGACCACTGGCGCCCAGGCGCGAGTCAGGGTTTGGTAGAAATGGTGGTGGGTGTTGATCAGGCCCGGCAGGATCACATGTTCGCGGGCATCGAACACTTCATTGCACGGCGCGGACGGTTGCTGACCGGCCGCCAGCACTTCGACGATCACGCCGTCTTGCAGCACCAGACCACCACGGGCATCGAGCGCGTTGGCCGTGAAAATGGCGAGGGGATTTTTTAACCAGGTACGGATGGCAGGCATTGTGGCCGGCTCCTCTGAAAGTTGGGTTCAGGGTTGCCAGCTCAGTGTTGCCCTGTCTGCTGATCCAGGGTCGCCGCGAAGGACGAGGCGCGCAGTTTCAAACAAAACGCGATGCCGGGCAAGCCCCACCCGACAGGACAACACACACCACCCCTTATGGGAGAGGGCTTGCTCGCGAAAGCGCTGAGTCAGGCACGGGTGTATTGACTGACACGACGCCTTCGCGAGCAAGCCCGCTCCCACAGGGGTTATACGGTGCTTACCAAGGAATGGTTTCACCCTTGTAATTGACGAAGTGGTGCCCGCCCTTGCCAGTAAACGCATTCACCTGATCGACCAGACCGCGCGTGCTGGTCTCGACATCAATGTCGGCACCCTCACCGCCCATGTCCGTCTTCACCCAACCCGGATGCAGCGACAACACCGTGAGTTTCTGCTCGCCCAACTGGGTCACGAAAGTGTTGGTCATCGAATTCAGCGCAGCCTTGCTCGCCTTGTACAGCGCCAGTTCCGGCGCATCCGGCATGGTCACGCTGCCGAGTACCGAACTCATGAACGCCAACACACCGCTGCCATCGCGAATCTGCCCGACGAAACGCTGGGCCAGATTGATCGGTGCCACCGCGTTGGTGAAAAACAATTTCCCGACTTCGGCCAGTGTCGCGCCGCCCGGGGTTTGTGCATCCGGGCCTTTGACCCCGGCGTTGACGAACAGCAGGTCGAACGTCTCGCCCTTGAGTTGCTGACTCAGGGCGATCACCGCTTGCTGGTCATCCATATCAAGCTTCTCGATGCGCACCTTGCCCAGCGCTTGCAACGCGTCGGCGTTCGAAGGATTGCGCACGGTGGCCGTCACTTGCCAGCCATCGGCCAGCAGGGTTTTCACCAACCCGAGGCCCAAACCACGGGAGGCGCCGATGATCAGTGCGTTTTTTGCCTGGGACATGATGGGTTCCTTGAAAAGTTAACGTGCAGGATTCAATGGACACGCCTGAGCGAGCCGTAGTTGCAACTCCTGACGCAGTGCGTCGAGTTCACTCATACGGGTTTCGATCAGTTGCAGTTTGTCGCGCAGCAATTGCGGCTGACGGCGCAGGCCTGAGCTTATTCACCACTGCGCATTGACGCACTCAAAAGAGGTATTGGCCGTGGAGCATACTCCTCTTCGCGGGCAAGCCCACACAGTGTCCGTGTCGTACACAAATGGGTAATCACCGCCGAACCTGTGGGAGCGGGCCCGCGAAGAGGCCAGTCTCTTCAGCGCATCAATGCCCTGCCTGCCACGGCTGCCCCAACGACACCGGCGCATATAACCGCGTACGCAGCGCATCGCGCGACAACAACACCAGCACCACAATCGTCGCCACATACGGCAGCATCGCCAGCAAGCTCGACGGAATCGCCAGCCCCATCCCCTGTGCCACCAAATGCAGGATGCTGGCGAGCCCGAACAGATACGCCCCCAGCAACAACCGCCACACCCGCCAACTGGCAAACACCACCAGCGCCAGCGCGATCCAGCCGCGCCCGGCCGTCATGTTCTCGGCCCACATCGGCGTGTACGCCAGTGACAGATACGCCCCGGCCAACCCGGCCATCGCCCCGCCAAACAGCACGGCCAGCGTACGCACGGTCAACACTGGCAAGCCCATCGCACTGGCCGCATCCGGATTTTCACCGACGGCCTGAATGATCAGCCCGATACGACTTTTGATGATCACCCACGCGACCAGCGCAAACAGCGCGAACGACAGGTAAACCAACAGATCCTGAGCAAACAGCATCCGCCCGATCAGCGGAATTTCACTCAAGTACGGAATCGCCATTGGCTCAAAACCCGCCAGTGGTTTACCCACCCACGCGGAGCCGACAAAGGTCGACAACCCCACACCAAAAATCGTCAGCGCCAGCCCGGTCGCCACCTGATTGGCGTTGAACACCAGCGCCACCAGGGCAAACAGCGACGACAACAGCATCCCCGCGAGCATCGCCAGCAACACGCCGAGCCACAGGTTGCCGCTGCTGAGGGCGACGATAAAACCGATCACTGCACCAAACAGCATCATCCCTTCCTGGCCGAGGTTGAGCACGCCGCTCTTCTCGCAGATCAGTTCACCCAGCGCCACCAATAACAGCGGCGTGCCGCAACGCACCATGGCGTAGAAAATATTGCTCAGCAGATCGATATCCATCACAGCGCTCCGGCGGTTACGGCAGTGGTCGAGGCGCGCCGTCTCCAGCGCAGTTTCAGGCGCGGCCGATAGAGGATCAGCACGTCACAGGCCAGCAGGAAAAACAGCATCATTCCCTGGAACAGTTGGGTAATCGCTTGCGGCAGGTTGAGGGCCATCTGCGCACTCTCGCCGCCGATGTACAGCAACGCCATCAACAGACTTGAGAACAGAATCCCGATCGGATTCAGCCGCCCGAGAAACGCCACGGTGATCGCCGCATAGCCATACCCTGGCGAAACCTGCGGCACCAACTGACCAATCGGCCCGGTGACTTCGCAGACCCCCGCGAGCCCGGCCAAACCGCCGCTGATCAGCAGCGCCAGCCAGATCAGCCGTTTCTCGCGAAAACCGACAAACCCCGCCGCACGCTTGTCCAGCCCGAGCACTTTGATCTGAAAACCGACAAAGCTTTTCTGCAACAACACCCACACCGCCACCAAGGCGAGCAGGGCGAAATACACCCCGGCGTGCACGCGGCCATCCTCCATCAACAGCGGTAAACGGCTGGCATCGCCAAACATCGCCGACTCGGGAAAGTTGAAGCCGGCCGGGTCTTTCAACGGGCCGTGTACGCAGAACAACAACAGGTTGAGGGCAATGTAATTGAGCATGATGCTGGTGAGGATTTCGTTGGCGTTGAAACGCGTGCGCAGCCATGCCGTCAGCCCGGCCCACGCCGCGCCGGCGAGGGTGCCGGTGAGCAGAATCAGCACCAGTGCCCAACGGCTTTGCATGTCGATGATGTTCACCGCCAGCGCACTGCCGGCCAACGCGCCCAGGAGCAATTGGCCTTCGGCGCCGATGTTCCAGATTCGCGCTTGATAGGCCACGGCCAAGCCCAACGCGCAGAGCAGAATCGGCAGGGCTTTGACCAGCAATTCGGACACGCCGTACACGTCGCTGACCGGTGCGATCAACAGGGTGTGCAAAGTTTGCAGTGGATCATGACCCAGAGCGATGAACAGCAGCGAACCGCAACCGAGGGTCAGCGCCGCCGCCAACAACGGCGAGCACCAGAGCATCAGGCGCGATTGCTGGCCACGGGGTTCGAGAGAAAGCAGCATGTTGAAAACTCCGTTAAACCGTGGCGTGTTGTTGAGGGGCATCGAACTGGCCGGCCATCCAGCCACCAACATCGCTCAGTAGGGTGTCCGCCGTGTTGTGCAACGCGGACATCTTCCCGCCGCACAACGCACCGAGGCGGTCGCTGATCTGGAACAGTTCGTCGAGGTCTTCGGAAATCACCAGAATCGCCGCACCGGCATCGC
Source organism: Pseudomonas sp. RA_15y_Pfl2_54 (assembly GCF_963971015.1). Lineage (NCBI taxonomy): Bacteria > Pseudomonadati > Pseudomonadota > Gammaproteobacteria > Pseudomonadales > Pseudomonadaceae > Pseudomonas > Pseudomonas sp. RA_15y_Pfl2_54. The sequence goes on along the minus strand of NZ_CAXAPN010000004.1, from coordinate 9,012 downwards.
GCAACGCAATCAACGCACGGTGGATGGTGGCCGCAGCGCCGACGTCCACGCCCCAGGTCGGGTGCGCGGCGATCAGCAGTTTCGGCTGCTGGAGGATTTCCCGGCCAAGAATGAATTTCTGCAAGTTGCCGCCGGACAGGCTGCGCGCAACGGTTTGCGTGTCCGGGGTTTTCACGCCGAAGCGTTGAATAATTTGTTGCGCGAGGGCTTCGACCTTGCCGCGCTGGATCAGCCCGTTGCTGACCAATCCCTGCTGGAAGGCCGTGAGCAGGGCGTTGTCCGCCAGACTCAACTCGGGCACCGCGCCGTGGCCGAGGCGTTCGGCGGGGACGAAGGCCAGACCGAGTTTGCGCCGCGCATCCGGGCGTAAGTCAGCGACAGCTTGTTCACCGAAGCGAATCGTCGTCGCCTCGGCGCTCGGCAGGGTTTGTTCGCCGCTGAGCAGGGCGAGCAACTCATCCTGACCATTGCCGGCGACCCCGGCGATGCCGACGATTTCACCGCTGCGCACTTGCACATTAATGTCGGTCAACGAGCAGCCAAACGGATCGGGGTTGCGCCAACTCAAACCGCTCACCTGCAAAAAATCCGCGCCGCCGCTGACTTTCGGATAATCACCGATCAACGCCGCCGCTTCGCCGACCATCAACTGCGCCAATTGTTGATCCGAACACTCGGCGGGTACGCAATGCCCGGCCACTCGTCCGCCGCGCAAAACCGTGGCGCTATGGCACAAGGCGCGGACTTCGCCGAGCTTGTGGCTGATAAACAGAATGCTGCAGCCCTCGGCGGCGAGGCGCCGCAGCGTGATGAACAAGTCGTCGGCCTCTTGCGGTGTCAGCACCGAGGTCGGTTCATCGAGAATCAGCAGACGGATGTCCTGCATCAGGCAGCGGATGATTTCCACCCGTTGTCGCTCACCGATCGACAGGCTGTGGACAAGTCGCTCAGGCTCCAGCGCCATGCCGTAACGGCGCGACACTTCGCGAATTTTCGGTTCCAGTTGTTTGGGCGTACCGGCCGCTGCGCCCATCGCCAGAGCAATGTTCTGCGCCACGCTGAGGGTTTCAAACAGTGAGAAATGCTGGAACACCATGCCGATCCCCAACTGCCGCGCCTGCGCCGGGTTGCGGATATTCACCCGTTGACCTTGCCAGAGCATCTCGCCCGCATCGGCCTGGGTGACGCCATAGATGATCTTCATCAGCGTACTTTTGCCCGCGCCGTTTTCACCGAGCAGCGCATGGATTTCCCCAGGGGCGATGCTCAGGTCGATGGCATCGTTGGCCAGACAACCGGGGTAGCGTTTGCTGATGTGGCGCAGTTGCAGGCGCGTGTTGGGCGGATCGATTGGCATGACAGGCTCGACTTGCTTGGAGTTGTGCCTGTGGATAAAGCAATTTCCTGGCCATTGAGTCAGGAACCCGGGGCGAGCGTGTGCATCAGGGCTCGGCGCAAAGCGTTCAAGGCTGCATCGGGTAATGCCCCGGCACCAATTCAGAGCAAAGCCGTTGAACAGGCTCCAGTTTTGCCCTTCGGTGACTGATCAAAAAACGAGCAAAGACGCGGGGGCTAGACAGAGTCTGCAACTGCGCCAGCCATGAACGGGTTATCCACAGGTTGCTCCACAGTTATTGTGCGCAAGCTTTAAACCCGGGCATAAGCACTGCAAGGCTTTCTTCTAATGGTGCTAAACGTTATTAACTGATTGTTTTTAGGCAAATTTTGAATTTTTCAGGAGAGATTGAACGAAAAATGAACAAACCGCGCAAAGCCGCGTGACAGAAGGGTTACAGCGCAATGTGCTCAGGTTATCCACAGTCGGGTGCACAGCCGATGTGGGCAACTCGGGGTAATAAGGAAATCAAGCGATGCCCTAAAAGATCGCAGCGCTTGAACGCTGAAGCAAAATCCGCCCACGACTCAAATCAGCCAACTGGCGTTGCAATAATTCGATCTGCATTTCACCCACGGCTAGCTGCAATTCGACGCCGTTGGCAGTGAAGTTTTCCTCGACCACCAACCCGCCCAGATCCGCCACCCGCAACTTCACCAGCGCCAGCTCGGCAAACCCACAGGCACAACGCAGCGGCACACGGCTGATCAACTCGACTTTCGCCGCCGTCTGCAGGCACTTGTTTGCGCCGCCGCCATAGGCGCGGGCCAAACCGCCGGTGCCCAGTTGAATGCCGCCGTACCAACGAATCACCAGTACGGCGACCTGATCGCAATCCTGCGCTTCAATCGCCGCCAGAATGGGCCGGCCCGCCGTGCCGCCAGGCTCGCCGTCGTCATTGCTACGGTATTGATCGCCCAGTTTCCACGCCCAGCAGTTGTGCGAGGCGTTCAAGTCGCTGTGCTGTTCGAAGAACGCCTGCGCGTCGGCCGCGCTGCTGATCGGCGTGGCGTAGGTGATGAAGCGGCTTTTGCGAATCTCTTCGCGGTATTCGCAAAAACCACTGAGGGTGAAAGGCATAGACGTCTTATAGAGAGGGAGTGAGGCCGCAGCCTTTGAGGATGATGCGGATCAAATTGTTGCCGGCGTCTTCCATGTCCTGCTTGGTCAACTTGCTGCGACCGCTGACTCGGCAGATCTGCGTGGCAAAGTCGGCGTAATGCTGAGTGCTGCCCCACAACAGGAAAATCAGGTGTACCGGATCCACCGGGTCCATTTTGCCGACATCGATCCACGCTTGAAAAACGGCCGCTCGCCCCTGGAACCAGGCGCGGTAATCCTGATTGAAATATTCGCTCAGGCATTCGCCGCCGCTGATCACTTCCATCGCGAAGATGCGCGAAGCTTGCGGCTGGCGGCGGGAGAATTCCATTTTTGCGCGGATGTAGCGGGTGAGCGCCTCGGCCGGATCGTCCTCGGCCGTCAGGGTGTTGAAGGTGCTGTCCCACAACTCGATGATGTTGCTCAGCACCGCCACGTACAACCCCAGCTTGTTGGTGAAGTAGTAATGCAGGTTCGCCTTGGGCAACCCGGCATTCTGGGCAATGGTGTTCATGCTGGTGCCTTTGTACCCATGACGGGCGAACTCGTCTTCGGCGGCTTTGAGAATGGTCTCTTCGTTCTTCTGACGAATGCGGCTGGCGGGCTTGCCGCCGTGAGCGGGGACTTCAAAGGTCATAGGCACTTCCGGGTTTGTCTGTGGGCGCAACCAGTTGCGTTGATAGCGCACCCACAGGCTTCAGACAAGTCCTGAAGCAATAAAACCGTTACGCCTGTTCGACCTTGTTCACCGGCACATGGGCTTCGCTGGTGGTGGTTTTTGCTTCCGGCAGCAGCAGGCAGAGCATGATTGCGGTCAGCCCGCCACTGGTGATCGCCGAGTCGAAAAGGTTCTGCACCAGTTTCGGCAGCAAGTGCAGCAAGTTCGGTTGCGCGGCAATACCCAGGCCGACGCCGAACGAGGTGGCGATGATCAACATGCTGCGTCGATCCAGCGGTGATTGCGCGAGGATACGCACACCCGCCGCCGCAACGGCACCGAACATCACCAGCGTCGCACCGCCAAGCACCGGTTTTGGAATCTGTTGCAGCACCGCGCCGATCATGGGAAACAGGCCGAGACAAAACAGGATCGCACCGATGTACAAACCGACGTAGCGACTGGCGACACCGGTCAACTGGATCACGCCGTTGTTCTGCGCGAACGTGGTGTTGGGAAAGGCGCTGAAAGTGGCCGCGATCATGCAGCTCACGCCATCACCGAGAATGCCACCGCGCAAACGGCTTATATAAGAAGGGCCGCTGATGGGCTGGCGGGCCAGCATGCAGTTGGCGGTGAGGTCGCCGACGGTTTCGATGGTGCTGATCAGATAAATCAGCGCGACGGGCAGAAAAGCCGTCCAGTCGAAGCTGAATCCAAACTTGAACGGTGCAGGAATACTCACCAGCGGCAAGTCAGGCAAAGGCTGCACCACCAGTTTCCCACTGAACCATGCCGCCAGACTGCCGAGTACCAGGCCGATGATGATTGCCGAGAGCCGCACCCACGGCGTGTTCGAGCGATTGAGCAGGATGATCGTCAGCAGCACGAACACGCCCAGCGCCAGATTGCCCGGCGCACCGAAGTCCGGCGCATTGAAACCGCCTCCCAGATCCGTGATGCCGACTTTGATCAGGCTGATTCCGATCAGGGTGATGACAATGCCGGTCACCAACGGCGTAACGACGCGACGCAATTGGCCAATGAAGCGGCTGAGGACGATCTGTACGATCGCGCCGAAAAAGCACACGCCGAAGATCATCGCCAGAATGTCCTGTGGGCTGCCGCCGCGCTGTTTGACCAGAAAACCTGCCGACAGTACGGCGCCAAGAAAGGCGAAACTGGTGCCCTGCAGACAAATCATCCCGGCACCAATGCCGAACGGTCGGCGTGCCTGAATAAAGGTGCCGACCCCGGACACCATCAGCGCCATGCTGATCAGGTACGGTAAATGCGCGTTCAAGCCGAGCGCCGAACCGATCACCAGCGGCGGGGTGATGATGCCGACGAAACTGGCGAGTACGTGTTGCAGGGCGGCAAGAATCGCGGCGGGCGGTTTGGGGCGGTCGTTGAGGCCGTAGATCAGGTCGCTGGACGGTGCGGAATCTGGCTGCATGGACTTGGACTTCTTGTTGAAGGATCGGGGTTGATCCTGCTCTGCAAAAAGCTGTCCACTTGCTCAGGTTATTGGGCGATTTTGTCTGTTAGGCCCAGCGTGGCTGGGCCTTGCGGGTTTTTCAACGCGTCGCCGCCAAGCTTTCAAGAAAACTTTCCAGCACCAAATGGGGGCGCCGGCCCTTGCGCGTGACCGATGCGAGGCTCAGGTCATAGAAACGTGTCTTGGCCTTGAGCGCGCGCAGACGCCCCTGTTGCACCCAAAGGCTGGCGTAGTGATCCGGCAGATAACCGATGTAGCGCCCGGTCAGGATCAGGAACGCCATGCCTTCACGGTCCGAAGCGCTGGCGGTGCAGTTGAGCGCCTGGTAATGCGCCTGAATGTCTGCCGGCAAACGGAAGGTGGGGGCGATGGCGTCCTGACTATTCAGGCGTTCGTCGTCCAGTTGCTTGTCATCGACGTAAAACAGCGGATGCCCGACCGCGCAGTAAAGCAGTGAACGTTCGCTGTACAGCGGCTGATATTCCAGACCGGACAGCGCACTGGCCTGCGGCACCACGCCAACATGCAGGCGGCCGTCGAGCACGCCTTGTTCGACTTCATTGGGCGCGATCATGCGGATCTGGATCTGCACGTCCGGGCCGCGTTCTTTTAATTGCGCGAGGGCGTGGGTGATGCGCATGTGGGGCAGGGTGACCAGGTTGTCGGTCAGGCCAATGATCAACTCGCCGCGCAAGTGCTGGTGCAGGCCGTTGACCTCGGTGCGAAAGCTTTCCAGCGCACTTAACAGTTGCAGCACCGATTGATAGACCTCGCGGCCTTCTTCGGTCAGCGAGAATCCCGCGCGGCCGCGTTGGCACAGGCGTAAGCCGAGGCGTTGCTCCAGGTCGCTCATTTGCTGGCTGATCGCCGAACGCCCAATGCCGAGCACGGTTTCCGCCGCCGAGAAGCCGCCGCATTCCACCACGCTGCGAAAAATGCGCAGCAAGCGAATATCAAAGTCACTGACCTGGGCCAGCGGATCGGGACGGCGGCTGCTCATGCTTGATCACTCAAAGTTTAGTGGTGGGCTGACTGAAGGTTAGAAGAGTTGGATTTCACCGACTTTATCGCCGTGGCAATTTAGCTGCAACAACGCTTTCTATCTCCCTGACGCTTATGCCCTGCGAGGTTTTGCCCGATGAACATGCCTGAAACCGCTCCGTCGCCACTGGCCAGCCAACTGAAGCTGGACGCGCACTGGATGCCGTACACCGCCAACCGTAACTTCCAGCGCGATCCGCGTTTGATTGTCGGTGCCGAGGGCAGTTGGCTGTTCGACGACAAGGGCCGCAAGATCTACGACTCGTTGTCCGGTCTGTGGACCTGCGGCGCCGGGCACACCCGCAAGGAAATTCAGGAAGCGGTCTCCAAGCAGTTGGGCACACTCGATTACTCGCCGGGCTTCCAGTACGGCCACCCGTTGTCCTTTCAGTTGGCTGAGAAAATCACCGATCTGACTCCGGGCAACCTCAACCATGTGTTCTTCACCGACTCCGGCTCCGAGTGCGCCGATACGGCGGTGAAAATGGTCCGTGCCTACTGGCGTCTTAAAGGCCAGGCGACCAAGACCAAAATGATCGGCCGCGCCCGTGGCTATCACGGTGTGAACATCGCCGGCACCAGCCTGGGTGGCGTCAACGGCAACCGCAAAATGTTCGGTCAGGCGATGATGGACGTCGATCACCTGCCGCACACGTTGCTGGCGAGCAATGCGTTCTCCCGTGGCATGCCGGAGCAGGGCGGTATCGCCCTGGCCGATGAACTGCTGAAGCTGATCGAACTGCACGATGCGTCGAACATCGCCGCCGTGTTCGTTGAACCGATGGCCGGTTCCGCTGGCGTGCTGGTTCCGCCTCAGGGTTATCTGAAGCGCCTGCGTGAAATCTGCGATCAGCACAACATCCTGCTGGTGTTCGACGAAGTGATCACCGGTTTCGGCCGCACTGGCTCGATGTTCGGCGCCGACAGCTTTGGCGTCACTCCCGACCTGATGTGCATCGCCAAGCAAATCACCAACGGCGCGATCCCGATGGGCGCGGTGATTGCCAGCTCCGAGATCTACCAGACCTTCATGAACCAGCCGACGCCGGAATACGCGGTGGAATTCCCCCACGGCTATACCTATTCGGCGCATCCGGTGGCTTGCGCCGCTGGCCTGGCGGCACTCGACCTGCTGCAAAAGGAAAACCTGGTGCAGAGCGTGGCCGAAGTCGCGCCGCATTTTGAAAACGCGCTGCATGGCTTGAAGGGTTCGAAGAACGTCATCGACATCCGTAACTACGGTCTGGCCGGTGCGATCCAGATTGCCGGTCGTGACGGCGACGCCATCGTGCGTCCGTTCGAGGCGGGTATGGCGCTGTGGAAAGCGGGGTTCTACGTGCGCTTCGGCGGCGACACCCTGCAGTTCGGCCCAACCTTCAACAGCAAGCCGCAAGACCTTGATCGTCTGTTCGACGCGGTCGGCGAAGTGCTGAACAAGCTCGACTGATTTTTCCCTCTATATAAGTACAAATTGCCGGCGCCTCTTCGGCGGCGCCGGCGGACAAAATTCAGGAGTCCCCCGATGAGCGTTATCCCGCATTTGATCAATGGCGAACTGGTGACCGAGAACGGTCGCGCGGTTGATGTGTTCAACCCGTCCACCGGTCAAGCGATCCACAAGTTGCCACTGGCCAGCCAGGCAACCATTCAGAAAGCCATTGATGCTGCGAAGGCAGCGTTCCCGGCCTGGCGTAACACGCCGCCGGCCAAACGCGCCCAAGTGATGTTCCGCTTCAAGCAACTGCTGGAGCAGAACGAAGCGCGCATCTCGCAATTGATCAGCGAAGAACACGGCAAGACTCTCGAAGACGCTGCCGGTGAACTGAAACGCGGTATCGAGAACGTCGAGTTTGCTTGTGCTGCGCCGGAAATTCTCAAGGGCGAGTACAGCCGCAACGTAGGCCCGAACATTGATGCGTGGTCGGACTTCCAGCCGTTGGGCGTAGTCGCCGGTATCACGCCATTCAACTTTCCGGCCATGGTGCCGCTGTGGATGTATCCACTGGCGATCGTCTGTGGCAACTGCTTCATCCTCAAACCGTCCGAGCGTGATCCAAGCTCCACGCTGCTGATTGCTCAACTGCTGCTGGAAGCCGGCCTGCCAAAAGGTGTGATGAACGTGGTCCACGGCGACAAGACGGCGGTGGACGCGCTGATCGAAGCGCCGGAAGTCAAAGCGCTGAGCTTCGTCGGTTCGACGCCGATTGCTGAATACATCTACGCCGAAGGCACCAAGCGCGGCAAACGCGTTCAGGCACTGGGCGGCGCGAAGAACCATGCGGTACTGATGCCGGATGCCGATCTGGATAATGCGGTCAGCGCACTGATGGGCGCGGCGTATGGTTCTTGCGGCGAGCGCTGCATGGCGATCTCCGTTGCGGTATGTGTGGGTGATCAGGTGGCGGATGCGTTGGTGGCCAAACTGGTTCCACAGATCAAGGCGTTGAAGATTGGTGCGGGTACTTCGTGTGGTCTGGACATGGGGCCACTGGTGACCGGTCAGGCGCGCGACAAGGTCAGCGGCTATGTCGATGACGGCGTGGCAGCGGGTGCGACTCTGGTGGTCGATGGTCGCGGCTTGAGTGTCGCGGGTCACGAAGACGGCTTCTTCCTCGGGGGCTGCCTGTTCGACAACGTCACTCCAGAGATGCGCATCTATAAAGAGGAGATCTTCGGGCCGGTGCTGTGCGTCGTCCGGGTGAGCAGCCTGGAAGAGGCGATGCAACTGATCAACGATCACGAATACGGCAACGGCACCTGCATCTTCACGCGTGACGGTGAAGCGGCGCGTCTGTTCTGTGATGAGATCGAAGTCGGTATGGTCGGCGTCAACGTGCCTTTGCCGGTGCCGGTGGCTTATCACAGCTTTGGCGGCTGGAAGCGTTCGCTGTTCGGCGACTTGCATGCCTATGGCCCGGACGGTGTGCGCTTCTATACCCGCCGCAAGGCAATCACTCAGCGTTGGCCGCAACGTGCTAGCCACGAAGCCTCGCAGTTCGCCTTCCCTAGCTTGTAAGCAGGGATGAAGAAGGCCGACCTCTAGAGGTCGGCCTTTGTGTTTTCGGTGTTCTTTGACTGATATGACAGAAATATGAAATTAACGGTTGACGGCAGATTCTGGAAGCCTATAATTCGCCCCACTTCCGGCGCAGTCGAAACAGAAAACTCCTTGAAATTCAATGAGTTATGAAGTTTTCGGCAGCAAGTTGCTTCAGTTCATCGAAGCCAGAAAGAAGTTGAAAAAGAGGTGTTGACAGCAGCGTGTAACGCTGTAGAATTCGCCTCCCGCTGACGAGAGATCGAAGGCGCAAGTGGTTG